>JBDTTT010000055.1:0-34986 GCA_039930485.1 Chryseolinea sp. | reverse complement strand
GGAAATAATCCTCGTTATCAATGAAATATACCTGAAGCTTGGCATTTGGAATGGATGCTACTTTAATGATTAAAGGCTTTTCTTCATCACCCACCGCAATGTTAATCCCTGAAAGCCTCACTACTTCATGTAATCGGTTTTTACGCTCATTGATAATCCCAAACCGCGGAACCAGAATCCTGATCTCCATCCCTCTTTCCTGCATGGCTTGCGGAAGTTTGCGAACAAAGTCCGCCACCTCAGATGTCTGCAAAAACGGATTGATCTCGCTGGCTACATAAAGAATACGGAGTTTTGACATATTAATAGAATTTTGTGTAGATCGGAAAATCGAGCCACAAAAGTACAAAAAATTACCCCCACGATCAACCTAAATTCAGTTTTCCCTATATCTTTGCCACCTTTTGCCAGAATAGCCTAAAATGGAGATTTTCAAGCAGATAGCACCGTTAAAATCTTTCTTAGAAGAACACAGACGGGCGGGCAAATCCATCGGATTGGTTCCTACGATGGGCGCCCTTCATGCCGGACACGTGGCTCTAATAGAAACATCAAAGTCCCAAAATCAGCTTACTGTCTGCTCCATATATATCAACCCAACCCAGTTTAACAATGCGGTTGATTTGCAAAAATATCCCCGAACATTAACATCAGACACTACTCTTCTTGAAAAAACAGGTTGCGATGCGGTCTTCTGTCCTGATAATGAAGAAATGTATAGAGAGCCCTCTACGCTTACATTCGATTTTGGCCATTTAGATAAAGTGATGGAAGGCAAGTTTAGGCCTGGACATTTCAGCGGTGTTGCTCTGGTTGTGGCGAAACTCTTTAATATAGTCCAGCCCACTCATGCTTACTTTGGGCAAAAGGACTGGCAACAATTTGCCATTATTTCCAAACTGACGGAGGAATTACGTTTTGGGTTAACACTACATGGAGTACCTACCTTACGCGAAGCGGATGGATTGGCGATGTCTTCGAGAAATTTAAGACTTACTGATACACAAAGACCCAGGGCAGTTGTTTTTTATGAGGCTTTGCTTGCCGCCAAGTCCATGCTTCGAAATAAAGAAAGCATTTCGGCCGTGAAAGATTCCGTTAAAAAAATAGTAGAAGCGGAGCCTGAAATCAAACTCGAGTACTTTGAAGTGACGGATAGCAAAAACTTAACTGTGTTAGAAAACGTTGAGGAGTCCGATAAGCCCATAATGTGCATTGCAGGTTATGTAGGCGAGATTCGTTTAATTGATAATATGTTTTTAGACTAGAGAAGTGAGGAGATATGAGAATAGAAGTTTTAAAATCTAAAATTCATCGTGCAAAAGTTACGCAAGCCGAATTACATTATGTTGGCAGCATTGCCATTGATGAGGACTTGATTGATGCCGCCAATTTAATTGAAGGCGAAAAAGTAACAGTAGTCAATATTAATAATGGTGAGCGCCTTGAAACATATGTAATAAAAGGCGAGCGTGGTTCTGGAATGGTTTGCCTAAATGGGCCCGCTGCGCGAAAAGCACAAGTGGGCGACATTGTCATAATTATATCCTATGCGTCAATGAAATTTGAAAAAGCAAAATCATTCAAGCCAACAATAATTTTCCCTACTCCAGATAATCGTTTATCTTGAGTTAGATTGCTTTCATTTTCACTTTAATTTTTTTCAGTGTCACCACGCCTCAAGGCTTTTATTCAGTATACACTAATCGTTGGGGCTACAGCATTCCTAATCTGGTTTTCACTTCGAGGTCTTGTTGCAGATGATGGTGAAAATAAATGGGCCTATCTTAAACATACATGGGACTCTGCAAATAAAGGCTGGCTTTTAGTCATGGCAGCAGTTGCTATGTTGAGTCACATTATCCGCGCTGAACGTTGGCGTATGCTTATGCAACCTGCTGGGTATCATCCAAAACTTTCCAATAGCTTTCTTTCCTTGATGGTTGGCTACCTTGTTAACTTAGTTATACCCCGGGGTGGAGAGTTGTCGCGCTGCTACAATTTATACAAGCTTGATAAAACTCCGGTAGAAACATCTTTCGGAACCGTTGTAGTAGAGCGTATCGTTGATATGATTTGTCTCCTCATTTTAATTGCCATTTGTTTTTTTGCTGAAGCTGAAAAGTTGCTGGCATTTATTGAGACCTTATCTTTTGCTTCATCAGGCAATTCAAAATTTCTTTTGTTACTCTACTTAGGTGCTGGTGGTTGCCTGCTTCTTCTTTTAGCCTGGTGGATCATTAAACGAAATAAGAAGTTATCGGCTCTTGTTTTAAAATTCTGGAATGGATTTAAGAGCGGACTGCTCACTATTTTTCAATTGAAGAATAAAGGACTTTTCATTACCTACTCCATTCTCATTTGGTTTCTTTATTTCGCAATGAGTTATGCTGTATTGATGGCATTCACTTCTACCAGCGAATTAGGCTTTCATGCAGTGCTCAGTCTTTTTGCACTTGGCTCTATTGCCATGGCCGCACCTCTTCCAGGTGGAACGGGTGCTTATCATGTTCTCGTTCCTCAGGGATTAGTTTTCCTGTATAATCTTCCTTTAAGCGATGCTGTTGCCTTTACGTTCATTTTTCATGGCTGGCAAACCCTCATTATGATTGTTGCGGGCGCCATTTCCCTTCTCATTACATCCTATCGGGTGAAAAAAAATTCGAAGGTCGATTAAACCTTCGTCTTTCACTTGTATCTAAAAGCCGTCTTTCAAAAAAACAGGAAAGATTATCGCGATGCGCAGTACACGCATGGTTCGATATACGGAATTCAATCTGGCCAGCTTTGATTCAAAAAATAAACAACACAAAACCTAATCAAACAAAATGAAAACGAATCTTTTAAAATCAATGTATGCTACCATGTTTATGGCAGCGATGTTCCTGGTGTCATGTGATAATAATGCAGACCAACAAGGAACCGAAGCAGAGGAAGAGCAAACTCTTGAAGCCGCTTCTGTTAGCGAAGATGAAACCGATGATGTTTTGGAAATTGCATATCAATACGAAACAGAATTAGTTTCTTCGGGGGGACGCGTTCGCACCACTTCTTGTGCAGTAGTTACCAACGACAAAGAGAACAACATCATCACTATCGATTTTGGTGATGGTTGTGTAGGTCCTCATGGAAGAGAGCGCAGCGGTAAAATTTTTATTGCGTACAGTCATGAAATTGGTGACAGTCTTGCCAACCGCATCATCACTTTTGAAAACTTTTTTGTGAATAACAAAGGAATTACCGGAACAATTGAACTTCGTGATATCTCAGTAAATGAAGCAGGACATCTTCAATCTGTTAAAAGGTTAACTGATCTTACGATTTCATTCCCTAACGGAGACAAGACAGTATTCAACGGAAGCAGAACACGTGAATGGTTATCCGGTGCTGGTGATGACGATCCATCAAACAACGTGTATAAAATCACAGGATCTGTTGAAGGTATTTCAACAACCGGAAGATCTTTCACTCACACTATCGTTGAGCCTATCATTGCGGATTGGTCATGTGCTGCCCAGGGAAATTTCGCCCGCATCTCGGGTGTGGTTGAGATGACAAAACTTAAAGGTTATTCTGTTCGCAAACGCACTGTCGATTATGGCGATGGAGAATGTGACAATGTGATAACCATCACAACCTTTAGAAGAACTTACGTGGTAACTATTACCAATTAAGAGAGAAATTTTAAAATAAGACCCTTTGAAAACCGTCTTGCTATGCAGGACGGTTTTTCTTTTTTTATCCAGACTGAAAGATGGTTTGCCCGTTTAATCAATGTCGTTTTGGCAGCCAAATCTATTTGGCGCAAAGCTTGATAGTAGTCATATTCGTAAAAAATTGGTTTAACAAACAACAAACTAACAATACAACACTATGGGAATAGTAATTAGTCTTTTTTTCATGGCGATCGGATGGCTGGTGAGTTCACGACTTAAAAGCAAATTCAAAGAATATTCGCAAATACACCTTACCCGTGATCTTACGGGTGCAGATGTTGCCCGCCTCATGTTGGCAGATAATGGCATAAATGATGTTCAAGTTACATGCGTTGACGGTGAGCTTAGTGATCACTATAACCCAGCAAACAAAACGGTAAACTTAAGTGAAGGTGTTTATCATGGTCGTAACGCTGCAGCAACTGCAGTAGCAGCTCACGAGTGCGGCCACGCTGTGCAACATGCAAAAGCCTATAAAATGTTAGAGGTTCGTTCCGCTTTAGTTCCGATTCAAAATGTGAGTGCGAAAGTGATCAACTTCTTGTTCATGGCCATGATTTTCGGTTCAATCTTCGCGCAAGGTTTTTTGCCGATGCAAACGGCTCTTCTTGTGATCATCGGATGTTACGCTGTGTTTGCGTTGTTTGCGTTGATTACTCTTCCGGTAGAATTTGATGCGAGCAAACGTGCGCTTGCCTGGGTACAGTCCAGAAATATTGTTACACCTGGCGAATATGATATGGCCAAAGATGCATTGAAGTGGGCAGCGATGACATACGTAGTTGCTGCAATTGGCGCCCTTACTATACTGTTCTATTATGTATTATCCTATTTGGGAATGCGTGACGAATAGTCGTTCGCAAACGATTTAAAAAATATAGACGATTCGCATAATCATTAATACGAGTCCGTTAATTTTGCAGGCCTGAGTTTGAAACTCAGGCCTTCTTTTTTGTAAGCTTGCTATCATTATCTGTACGTGAAATGCAGTATGCGTTACATACTAAAGAAATTGACAATTATTAACCTTCATCATTAACGGATACACAATGAATTTCCAACTTACCGAAGAGCACTTAGCCGTTCAGCAAGCCGCACGCAACTTTGCACAAACCGAATTATTACCCGGGGTAATCGAACGCGACACCCATCAAAAATTTCCTACTGAGCAAATTAAGAAAATGGGTGAGCTTGGTTTCCTCGGAATGATGGTCGATCCGAAATACAACGGTGGCGGAATGGATACCATAAGCTATGTATTGGCGATGGAAGAAATTTCAAAAGTGGATGCATCAGCTTCAGTGTGTATGTCGGTTAATAATTCTCTTGTGTGCTGGGGATTGGAACGCAACGGAACAGAGGAACAAAAAGAAAAATATTTAAAACGACTCTCTACCGGAGAAGCAATTGGTGCATTTTGTTTATCGGAACCTGAGGCGGGATCAGATGCAACGAGTCAACGCACAATCGCAGAAGATAAAGGTGATCACTACTTATTGAACGGAACAAAGAACTGGATCACCAACGGCAACTCGGCAAGCGTTTATCTAGTGATTGCCCAAACTGACGCAGCTAAAAAACACAAAGGCATTAACGCATTGATTATTGAGAAAGGCATGCCGGGTTTTGTTGTTGGTAAGAAAGAAGACAAGATGGGAATCCGCGGAAGCGATACTCATTCTTTAATGTTCACAGACGTGAAAGTTCCGAAAGCCAATCGCATTGGTGATGATGGATTTGGTTTCAGCTTCGCCATGACTACATTAAATGGCGGACGTATTGGTATTGCTGCACAAGCGTTGGGTATTGCATCTGGTGCTTATGAACTTGCATTGAATTATTCGAAGGAGAGAAAAGCGTTTGGCAAAACACTTTCACAACATCAAGCTATTCAATTTAAGTTAGCGGATATGGCCACTAAGATTGATGCAGCGAGATTGCTCGTCCATCAGGCTGCGTGGTTAAAAGATCAGAAAAAAGATTTTGTTAAAGCAGCAGCAATGGCAAAATTATTTGCTTCGCAGATTGCGCAAGAAGTAACAACAGAAGCCGTACAAATTCACGGTGGGTATGGATATGTAAAAGAGTTTCACGTTGAGCGTTTGATGCGCGATGCCAAGATCACGCAGATCTATGAAGGTACAACTGAGATTCAGAAGATGGTAATTTCGCGGGAACTGTTAAAATAATGCAAGGCGAGATTTTAATTTTAAACCTCTGCGTCTCCAAAATATTTTCAATAGTCATGGTCTTTGAAGACACAGACCATGGAGAAGGGTTTGAACATTTCAGCTAAAAAAACTCGCTTCGGTGTTATCAACTAGGTTATCCAAACATCTTAAAGACTACACACTAGAATTTTATTTTCTCTGGAGAAGTTGCGCAACAGTCACGGTTGTTGTAGAGCGTAACGCTGTCCAACGTATATGGTCGACTCACTATCTTCAAATTTCTCGAATAGCAATAAATCAAAGTCATTGTTCAGGTGCTGAATAATGTTGTCGACCCTTACCTTCTGGCGATCCAGATTAGTGAGCGAATGTTTATAGTCCTTGAAAGCTATTAATAGTAGTCCATTTTCAGTCAAAATATTCTTGACCTTTTCAATTACGTTTAAAGGCTCACCAAGAGAAGTATAATGCAGTACATTGAATAAAACAACAAGGTCAAATCTAGATTTGTCTAATGCTAGGAACTTGTCAAACTCCATTTCAAAATGTAATTGTACATTCCTGTCAAACGTATCGAAGTCAACGGCAGTCTTTTCTAGGGTCTTTGCATAGTGTTGGTAATAATCAAATAAATCGATTTCTCTGTCAGATACCAATGAAAGAACACCCTTATCCTGTGTGATTCCGTGATACACAAATGGCTGTAAGCAAGATTGAATTTGGGCTCTTGTCTGTGATTCAATTCCAACAATTTGAATAGGATCTAAGGACATCAATATGTCAAATACAATTCTGCCTGTACCAAATCCTACGTCCAGAACTTTGGGACGTCCAGACAATTTTTCTCGAAGTTTATCAACAATTCTACTGTCCATAACGATATGTCCTACAACAAAAATATAGGTAAGTAATGAATCAGTTACTCTGATTCCACTCGTAGACCTTCTCTGAAATTTCGATGAGCAGTTCTGGCTTTTTCTCCAGTGCATTGCCAATGACAATCATATCGGCACCTGCTTCTAATGCGTTGAATGCTTTTTGACTTGTATTGATTCCTCCACCGATGATGAGAGGTACATTAATGGATTTTCGAACAGTGGCAATCATCTTAACGCTGATTTCTTTTTCAGCTCCACTACCAGCATCCATATAGATGGATTGTAGCCCAAGCATTTCGCCAGCCATTGCTGTGCAAGCGGCCAATGAATATTTATCATCCGGGATCGGTGTAGTATTGCTAATATATGCAACTGATGTAATGCGTCCTGAATTGATAAGCATGTACCCGGTAGGAATCACTTCCAATTTTGTATTGCGAATGATGGGGGCCGAAATAACATGCTGACCAATCAACAACTCTGGATTTCTTCCTGATATCAACGACAAGAAAAGAAGCGCATCTGCTGTTGGCTCAATCTGCATGGAGTTGCCAGGAAAAAGTACAACAGGAATATTAACATTGTCCTTTATCTTCTTTACTACTTCAGCAAGGTTTGTAGTCGTCACTAAGCTTCCGCCCACAAAAAAATAATCAACACAATTTTCGCTGGCCAGATTAATCAATTGCATTAACTGAGAAGATTCTTCAACCTTATCCGGATCAATCAACACAGCAATTGATTTCTTGCCTTCCTTGTGGCGATCGCGCAATGTTTTTAAAATACTCATGCGTTATTCTTCGCTTTCTTTTCTGCTTGTGAATCGAGGTATTCCGAAAGTTTTTCTTTTGCAAGGCTCAATAGAAGCACGGATGCCTGACTTAATAATGCTGTGCCTATTTGTGACACAATCGCAGGAACACCTGAAGAGTTTGTTACCTCATCATCCTCTTCTTCTTCAATGTTCTCAAAAGCAATTTTCGCCTTTTTAGCTTTGGCTTTAACCTTGGATTTTGATCCTGAAAATTGTTTTACCAAAAAATAAGTAACAGCAAGTGTGCCGCCTATGATCAGGGCATTGGTAATTACTTTTTGAGTGCGATCAGAGATTTGTTTTACTTCTTCCTCTAATTCGCTTTTATGCAATGCTGACTTTTTCAGCAGCTCGCGTTTAAAATCGTTTGGTTCCAGTAATTCCATATTACTTTATTTTTTTCTTCATGATCTCCGTTATCTGTTTCTCAATGCTGGCGCTGATTGCATCGCGAAAAAATAATAATACTAATGCAATGACAAGATAGAATCCAGCAACAATGGCAAAGCCTCCAAATGTACCTACGCTCTCACCAATTTTAAAAGCAAGCGCAACGCTGATAAACATCAGAAATAAGGTAAACGCAAAAGCGAGGAATACAAAAACCGAAAGTTTAGCAATAGCTTTAGTAAGGTCTTCCTTTACCTCGAGTTTTACCAACTCCATTCGGGTTTCAACATAACCCGTCAGGTTGTTTACCAGGTTATCGAGCTTAAATAATTTGAGGATTGAATCTTTCAACATGGTGCAAAAACATCTTTCGCAATATAGACAGAAGAATTGAAATGTTTAAGCCGTAATCAGCTGCCCAACTTAAAACGGAATCACAACTTGTGTTCAGACTATGTGGTTTTGTAATCAATTTAAAAAGGTAATCAGTAACGGGTAATCGGTTTTAGTTGGCACCAATTACCTGTTTACTGAGTACTGATTACCAAAACTGTTGATGGCTTAATTGGCTACTACACTAGCTTTTATTCCTTCTCAAACGACACCAGCTTTTCCAGTATTTCGGTTTGGTTACCGGAAACAATTTCATGTTGAAGGGTGATCTTGAAAGGAGCACTCATGTAATAGAAGTGAGAAATAGAATCCGCTGTGAGTACGTAATTGAGTTTAAAAACAAATACCGAATCAAAGGTTCTGTTTGCAAAACTGGATGTTGACAAAATTTTATCGACACACGCTTTGTATCGGCCAAACTTGTTTTCACCATCCCAGCAAAAACCGGGTCGATTAAATAAAAACATTTGGTCACCAATAAACAAAGTCGTGTTTTTTACAGACACCGGATAAATAATAAGAGGCTCTTCTCCCGATTTCTTTTCTGCTCCATCAAACGTTATCCACTCACCAACCTGGGTTCGCTTATTTATATCAGCCTCTGTCCTGAAAAATGATTTCTGTTTATTCGGATCCGTTCGCTCATAGGTTAGGTGGAGCGATTGATTGGAATCCCGATTCAGGTAAATCAGTGAAAACGGAATAAAGAAAAATGTCAAAAGTAAAAACACTAATCCTGCTAAACGATATTTCAATGTTAATTTCCCCAAACCATTAGCAAGCGAAATCGGCAATTTTTGCAAAACCGGTATTGGAAAAAATATCAACACACCAATGAAGTTGAACAAGAAGTGTGCAATGGCAATGCTGATGGCACCCGATGTATTCGAGTTTAATGTAACGGCAATGAAAGCCGTAATGGTAGTACCAATATTAGCACCCATAATAAACGGTGCGGCTTGTTTCATTCCGGTAATTTTCTTGCCAACAATCGGGACAACGACTGATGTAGTGATTGTACTGGATCGAATGGCCGCTGTTGTAACAAGTCCCCAGGCAAATGACTTCAATTGATTTTTAAAAAAGAATCGACTGAATGCTTCGGGCGATTTGGCTTTCAGTAAACTGGAAATTAATCTTCTGAAAATTAAAATCGATCCGAACAATAAAGCGAGCGCAATTAAGGCGAGAACAAATGCACTTGGAATGATGCGTTGCAAGAATTCAATGATGGGATCGAAGCCCCGCCAAAAATGTGTTACTTCATTCTGAACTTGCGCTGTGTTTGGAGTAAAGAAATAATTCGCGATCTGCGAAGAGATTGAAGAAAGAAATCCATAATAGTATTCAAGTGGGAATAATACAATTACCGTAAGAATATTAAAGAAGGCGTGATACGTTCCGGCCGCAACCGCTCTTTTAAATTCTTTTTTCTTACTGATAAAACCCAATGATACAATCGTGCTGGTGATGGTGGTGCCTACGTTCGCTCCCATAATAATGGGAACAGCACTTTGTAATGTAATCGATCCGGAAGCCACCAATGCAACAACCATCGAAGTCGTGGTAGAGCTGCTTTGCAACATCGCGGTGATGAGAAGTCCGATAAACAAACCAGTAAACGGATTGGATGTGGCTAGTAAAATTGTTTCGGATGCTAGTGTACCCAGATGCTGAAGGGATGAAACCATCAGGTCGAGAGAAAACAGAAACATCAGCAATGCACCTAAAATGTAAAGTGCAAGCCTGATTGTAGGCCACAGGTTTTTAGGTTGATTAGAAAGTGGTTCTGGTTCCAAGTATCGCGTTCAGGATTGGTAAAGATACATTAGACTGGCTTGAGCAACAGTTGTTAACAATTAATTAATATGCGAGCTCCTTCACCGCCATCCATGCCATTAAGCCTGGAGATATTTTTAATGCCTCCTCATCAATATCAAAAGTTGGCGTATGCACGTAAGAGGTTATGCCTTTGGCTTCATTACGCGTACCAATCCTATAAAATGAAGCCGGGATCACTTGCGAGTAGTATGAAAAATCCTCAGCCCCCAGGGTGATGTCAATGTCTACTACATTCTCTGCTCCTACATAGTCTGCTGCTGCTGCTTTAATCCTTCTTGTAAGTTCAGGATTGTTTTCGAGATAAGGATATCCGTGTGAAATATCTACCTCACATCTTCCGCCCATACCTTCCGCTAAACTTTCAGCCATCTTTTTAATTTTTTGCAGAGCCGATGCGCGCCATGTTTCGTTCATCGCACGAAATGTTCCGGCAATATTTACCTCGTCAGGAATAATATTCGTTGCGCCCTTACCTATAATATTTCCAAACGTTAAAACAGTGGGTTGCTTCGGGCTTGCATTGCGACTGATAATTTGCTGCAATGCAATGATGATGTGAGATGCAATCACAATCGGATCAACTGCCAATTCGGGCGCAGCACCATGTCCGCCTTTTCCAATTACCTTTAAATAAATTTCATCACAGCTGGCCATGTACATACCTTCTCGAAAACCAATCTTGCCAACCGGCAACAGTGGAAAAACATGTTGGCCAATAATATTTGTGGGTCTTGGATTTTCTAATGCTCCATCGCGAATCATGTAGGAAGCGCCTCCGGGATTTTTTTCTTCTCCTGGTTGAAAAAGCAACCGCACGGTTCCTTCAAACTCGCCTTTTATTTCATTCAAAATTTTTGCTGTTCCTAATAATGAAGAGGTGTGCACATCGTGACCACAGGCATGCATCACACCCGGGTTCTGAGATTTATAGGAAACATTGTTGGCCTCCACAATCGGCAAAGCATCCATATCGGCACGCAAGGCAATTGATTTTTTTGTTGGATTTTTTCCCTTGATCTCTGCGATCAAACCCGTAGTCGCAATACCTTCTGTTGGCTCTATACCATAGGAGCGCAATTGTTTAGCAACATACTTTACTGTATTGAATTCCTGATATGAAAGTTCCGGATGCTGGTGCAGATGCCTGCGAAGTTCAACTACCTCCTGACTATATTTTTCTGAAAGGGCTTTGATATTTTGAAGAAGACTCATTGTAGATTATAATGAGCCGTAAAGGTATCCAATCTTAAGAACGTGTCCTATACTTGATGCCCTTCAATTATCTCTCGGTCTAAAGCCTATTTTAAAATAGTCGAAGAAAGATTGAACCGCAGAGGCGCGGAGACGCTGAGGGAGTTAAAGGAACCGGGTATTGACTCTGCATTTTCTTAGCTCCTCTGCGTCTCTGCGGTTAACTTAATTCATGTAACCATTTGGCACCATTCTTCCGCTTAAAAAAACATTTTTTGCTATTCCTTTTTCATCACCGATATTAGCAGACCTTTTCTAAAAAAAAATCAAAATATTATTGCATTTCCAATTCCGTAAATCAGGGTAGATGCGCCTCAAACTGTTATTATAGTACTATTAACAAAACCATACATAAATGAAATACGTCAAACGATGTTTACTTTTTCTTGGCTTCGCACTCGCGGGTATAACTGTGCAAGCACAAGTGAAGACACTCACACTCGAAGATATGTCAGCCTTCAAAACACAAGCCGGTAACTGGCGAATTGTGGGTGATGTAACGATGGATCCGACCATCGATGTTCATGAGCATGAAACTGAACCAGTAGCAGCCGAACCAAAAAAGAAAAATAAAAAATCAAAAGACCAACCAGCCGCTGCTAAAACTCAAGCCGTAACCTTTCAGGCGGGCAAAGGCGTTTTGCTGAACATCAACGATAATGTAACGAAAGACAATTTAGTATCCGCTTTCGAGCATGGTGATATTGAGTTGGAACTGGAAGTAATGCTACCGAAAGGATCAAACTCCGGAATTTATTTACAGGGACGTTATGAAGTTCAGTTGCTGGATAGTTGGGGAGTAAAAGATGCAAAGTATTCTGACATTGGTGGAATCTATCGCAATTGGGAGAGTGAGAAAGATAAAATCTATATGGGCAAAGCTCCACTAAGCAATCCAGCGAAAGCGCCTGGTCTCTGGCAAAAGATGAAAATCTCTTTCCGCGCTCCGAGGTTTGATGCCGCTGGTAAGAAAATCGCTAACGCTCGTTTTGTCTCTGTTGAGTTGAATGGTGTAAAAATTCACGACAACGTAGAAGTACCATTACCTACAGGAGGCCCAATCGAAAATAATGAAAAAGCTTTTGGTCCGTTGATGATTCAAGGTGATCATGGACCGGTTGCTTTCCGCAACATCAAATACAAGTTGATGAGGGAAATTAATTTCTCACTCAGTGACATTACTTACAAGACCTATTATGGGAATTTTAAAACCGTTTCTGATTTTTCATCTCTGAAACCTTCAGCATCCGGATCAAGCACAGAATTAACCTGTGAAGTGTTGGAGAATGAAAATGGTTATGGATCTTCTTATGCAGGCAACATCATTGTCCCCGAAGATGGAACATATGATTTTACAATTTCTTTTACTGGCGGTGGAGTCTTCACGCTTAACAACCAAAAGCTAGTTGATCTTCAACGAGCAGATGGATATGTTAATCAGAAATCATCTGTGACATTAAAAGCCGGAACCTACCCATTTGAAATTTACAATTACAAAGATGCATCATGGATGCCTCCACGATTAGGTCTGAGTGTAGAAAGTGCTTCAACTTACAGACAAACATTGAATGCCTTCAACTCTTTTCCTCCAGACAACGAACCCGTCTCTCCTATTCTGATCAGTCCGGGTAGCGAGCCGCGTTTGCTTCGTGCGTTTTTGGATTTCAAAAATGATTACAGCCAGCGTCTTACACACACTATTGGTGTTGGCGATCCAAGTGGAACACATTATGTGTACGATTTGAAATCCGGAAACCTGGTTTGTGTATGGCATGGTAAGTTCGTGGATGCAACTCCGATGTGGCACGATCGCGGTGATGGCTCATTCAAACCTCTAGGTGCTATTCAGTATCTTTTCAACAATGAACCACTTGCATTTTTAGCATCCGCTGCAGCTGAGTTTCCAATTATGATGCATGAGACACAGTTGAGTAACACTTTATATAAAGGCAAAGGTTATCAAATTGATGAAGCTACATCACGTCCTGAGTTTTTGTATTCCTACGATGGTATAGAAGTGTCAGATAAAATTTACCCAGATGACAACGATCGAATCATCACACATGAAGTGTCCATTAAAAACAGAGGAACGAAACCTGGCTTACATTACAAAATTGCAGAAGGTAAGAGCATCATTGAATTACCAAATGGTTTATACGCCATCGATGACAAACAATACTACATTAAAGTATCTGGCGCAAAACCTACTATCCGCGAGGTAAAAGGAAAGAAAGAGTTGATCATCGCGATTGACAGTTCATTAAAATATTCCATCATCTGGTAATTCCATTCTTCTAATGTCAAGAAACATGAAAAACATATTCCATAAAATATTTGCCTGCTACGCGATGATCTCGATTGGCATCAGCGCTTCTGCACAACACACTCCGCAGGAAGAAGACTACTATAGAATTATTTCCGTACCTGCACCAGAAGGTGTATTACTAGAGGTTGGCGGAGTAGCGACTCTTCCCGATGGTCGCATCGCACTTAGCACACGCAGAGGTGATGTGTGGGTGATAGAAAATGCAAACATGGAGAATGGTACATCTCCAGAATATACTTTGTTCGCTTCCGGTTTGCATGAAGCATTGGGATTAGCGTATCAAGACAACGCACTCTTTGTTGCCCAGCGTGGTGAACTCACCAAGCTGATGGATAAAAATGGAGATGGCAAAGCCGATGTTTACGAAACCGTGTATGCCTGGCCGCTGTCTGGTTATTATCATGAATATTCTTTTGGTCCTAAGATTTCACCCGATGGAAGCTTCTTTGTTACAGGTAACGTAGCGTTTGGCGATGAAGAGTGGTGGCGTGGAGAAAGTCGTGTGCCGTGGAGAGGTTGGACAATGAAGATCCATCCAGATGGAACTATGGAACCTTGGGCAACGGGTATGCGCTCACCTTGTGGAACTGGTATGATCAACGGTGAATTTTTCTATGATGATAATCAAGGTGACTGGCAGGGTTCAGGTGGAATCTTCCACGTAACAAAAGGTAGCTTCACCGGACATCCGGCAGGTTTGCGTTGGACAGGCGAACCAAACTCTCCAGTAAAACTTACAACTCAACAGTTTCTTGCAAAAGTGGATGAACGAAAGTTCAGACGTGAAGGACAATATGTAAAGCCAGAGAATGTGTTGGATGAAAAAAATCCGAATTTCCTCTTTGCCGTAAAGAATGATTTCCCTGAAGTGCGCTTACCTGCTGTGTGGTTGCCACATGGTGTGTTGGGTATTTCAAATTCAGAAATTATCAGCGATGAAACCGCTGGAAAGTTTGGTCCTTTTGCCGGACAAGTTTTTGTTGGCGATCAGGGACAAAGTAAAATCATGCGCGTGGTGATGGAGAAAGTGAAGGGAGAATTTCAAGGTGTAGCGTTTGATTTTAAATCCGGATTTCAATCTGGTGTGTTGAGAATGAATTGGGGGCATGATGGTTCAATGTTCGTTGGTCTTACTAACCGCGGATGGGGCTCTGCCGGAACAGCAACTGCTGGCTTCCAACATTTAGTATGGACAGGTAAAGTGCCTATGGAAATGAAAACCGTGAGCGCCATGCCCGATGGATTTGAAATTGAATTCACACATCCTGTTGATAAAAACACTGCAGAAGATTTAGCATCCTACAATGGAAGAAGTTACATCTATAAATATCATCCGGTATATGGAAGTCCTACGGTGAATGAAGAGAAGCTGGCTGTAAAAGGAGTAAAAGTTTCTGCTGATGGCTTGAAGATTCGTGTGGTCATTGACAATCTTCGCCAATATTATTTACATGAATTAATTGTAGCCGGCATCCGCTCGAAAGATGGATTGCCAGTACTTCACTCTACTGCGTATTATACCTTGAATAATATTCCCGATGGAGCGAAGTTGCCTGTAAGTGAGTTAACTATTAAGCGCTCAACAACCACAAAACCTGTCGCACCAAAAAGCACAACACCCAAAGTAGCTTCTTCAACCAAAGCACTTACCTATGCAGAGATTGAGCCATTGCTTGTAAAGAATACCTGTACTGCTTGTCATCAAACCAGCAAGCGCCAGGTGGGGCCAGCTTTCACAGATATTGCAAAACGCAAATACAGCAACGAGCGCATCGTTCAATTAATTTACAATCCCGAACCAAAAAACTGGCCGGAACACGAAACACCAATGGCTCCGATGCCACAAGTTCCAAAAGATGAAGCGTTGAAAATTGCAAAGTGGATTAATTCGTTGAATGCAGCAGCAAAGAAGGACATACCTTAAAATCGTTAGTTAGAAAATAATGAAGCAAGAATGAAAACACGAGAAATAGTAATAGTTCACACTCTTATTTGGGTCGTATTTTCATTCTTGTATTTTTTCTTATCTGAATCACTTACTGCATGGATGTTACCAGAGATTCATGACGTTATTATTTGGTTGAAGATTTTAATTTCTGGGTTGATTTTAATATTTCTTGCTATTGTAATTTCGTTAACAATAATTCTTATAAAAAGAAAAAAGAGGGCAAATGATTTTGCCAATTAGCTAAGAATACAATATCTATCCCTTCAATTTCCTCACCTTAAATTGCGCAAATGCTCTTGCTAAAAGCGCAACAACCAGCGGCATCAACGACACATTCATTTTCTGAGGAAGGAAAAACCATGTTCCTAATAACAGTACAGTAAGTATTGAAATCACCAAAAAATAGTTCGTCAGCCATTTTGGATTTTTTATAAAGGCAAAAACAACGATGAGATGCGTAGGTAATGCCCAAAGCAAATTCATGTTGCGCGCTGCTGCGCGATGATCAGTGAGAAACCATAAACAAAAAAGTAAAAGTCCGACCAATCCAACAATGCCAAACAAGATTACATCAAACCAGGTTGAGGTTTTCATTCGCCTTACATCCCACACACTTAAAGCAATAACGATTACAGCAAATGCAGAAAATACATAAAGTGGATGAGGTGGTCCTTTTACGATCTCATCGCGCGGTTCGTAAATTGAAATTTTTCCTTTTACCAATGGAACTGTGCCTGCTTCATTTTTAATCGAAGCATGATCAAAACCAGATTCTACATAATCCGGAAGAAACATGTATTCGTATGGACTTGCCTTCTTGTCCATCGGTAAACCCAAACAAACATCGATACCTAAATCGCCCCAGGGTTGTTGTGTTAAATAAATATCGGTAAGATCGCGAATACTGTAGTCTGTTTTAATGTAAGAGCCATCAAACCGAACTGAGTCGCCTAACGCTGCCAGAATAACTGCTGGTATTTTCGTGGCACAGTTATCATAAAAATAATCGTAGCGATAATTCATGTTTTCTGGTAACGCATTCCACAACAGATAGTCAAATACCTTTTGCGTTTGTGCTGGTGTGAGATTCAACACTTGTTCATGAACATATCGGTTGTAATAAATGTAATAATCTCTGAATCGTGGATAATCAGAAATGCCGAGTTTATAAAGTGAATTACCTCGTGCGAAGTTTAAATAGAAATTAGGCTGGTCAAAATCAAACACACCATAATTGTAGATGTCATCAATTTCATTTGCCGGATCATATACCCGGTAAGCACTATGTCCAAACGCGGAATACAATTCACCTTGGTATGGTCCGAAGGTAACAACTGATATCGTTGCTTGTTCAGATAGCTTTTGTGCCTGAGCAAAACACGGCAAAAGAAGAAACAGTAAGGCAATACATTTTCTCATAATGATTTACTTAACAGCTCGAAAGATAGGAACAAAGAATAACGGATCAGATAATTTTAGACGTTATCTTGCACACGGAATGGGCAACATTAAAGACGGACTGAACCTCGCTTCTAAGCTTACGGCAAAACGTGCTGCCAATGCCGCATCAATTTTATACAGTTATCACCGTTCGCGCTTTACGGGAAATGCAAGCATCAAAGGTATGCCCATCAGCATTTCGTTTGAGCCAACTACATCATGCAATTTACGTTGTCCGGAATGCCCTAGTGGTTTGCGTTCATTTACACGACCCACCGGCATGCTCGATCAATCTTTGTTTCGAAACGTGATTGATCAGTTAGCGCCTACCTTAAGTTATCTTACCTTTTATTTTCAGGGCGAACCTTACCTTCATCCACAGTTTTTAGAGATGGCAGCGTATGCTTCCAAAAAAGGAATCTATACCGCAACATCCACTAACGCACATTATTTAAAAGACGAATCGGCTAAAGCCACCATTGAATCAAATCTTGATAGATTAATCATTTCGATTGATGGCACTACACAAGGTACCTATCAATCGTATCGCGTAGGAGGTTCATTGGAGAAGGTAATGGAAGGTGCTGAAAATATTATTCGATGGAAGAAGAAACTAAAATCGAAAACACCTCACACTATTTTTCAATTCCTGGTGGTAAAGCCAAACGAGCATCAAATACCCGAAGTGTATCAATGGGCCAAACGGCTTGGTGTAGATGAAGTGAAATTAAAGACAGCGCAGATTTACGATTATAAAAATGGCTCTGATCTAATTCCCACCATCGACAGATATTCACGTTACAAAAAACAGGATGATGGCACATTCGAAATCAAAAACGAATTGGATAATCATTGCTGGAAAATGTGGCATAGTTGTGTGATCACCTGGGATGGAAAAGTAGTGCCATGTTGTTTTGATAAAGATGCGCATTTTGTTTTGGGTGATTTGAATCTTCAAACGTTCGAAGAAATCTGGCAAGGAGAAAAGTATACTGAATTCAGAGCATCGTTGCTTCGGTCGAGGAGTGAGATTGAGATTTGTAAAAATTGCACGGAAGGAACGAAGGTGTGGGCATAAGATCTTTGATTTAAATTTAGAGCGAGTGCGCCATGGACATTCTTCATTTCAATTGCATCTCGAACGTGGCGCTAAATTTTAACTGGATATTTCACCCCCGACTTTGTCGGGGGCCACAATATAGATAGTCCATCTGGGACTAAATGCTTTCTGGAAATCTAAGCTTAATTATTGTATTGAAATCCTGCCGGGTTATTCTTGAATCACCTTCTTCAAATAATAAACATTCGGATCAATCACTGGCCAGGTTGAATTGGTAATGGTGATTCCTTTTTTATCAATCATTGTGCGCTGTGATCCTGCATCGGTTTTTATTTCAATAGGTAACGTTCCGTCATAATTCAAAAATTGAATTTGATATTTGGTATCACCAACTTGTTTTACATCTACTTCCAATTTATTGATGGTGCGCAAGTAGAAATGGAACAAAGGTTTTAAGTTTTGATTTGAAGCAGCGCTGAATAATTTTTCAATGTCATCAGTATTTACAAGATTGTCATATGTGTATTTCGGATCGGTCGCCAACTTCTTAAGCGTTGGAAAAAATATTTCATCTCCAATTACATACCGAAGCGTATGCATAAAGAATGCTCCCTTACCATAGATATCACCCGTGTAAACAACATCAGTATCTAAATCTTTTCCCTGAACAACCGGCACTTTGTTTTGTATGGCCCGAGCAGTTTGTTGCATGCGCTTCAAATACGATTCTTCTCCTTCTGCCTCACGTGTATATAACGCATCGCCAAAACTGCAAATGCCTTCCTGAATCCACATGTCGGCCCAATCAATATCAGTCACTTTATTCCCCCACCATTCGTGACCAAATTCATGATGAAGCAACCAATCAAAATCTTTTCCTCCAACCTTCGTGTACTTGAAATGATTTCCATAGGCATTCAATGTTTGATGCTCCATACCTAAGTGTGGTGTCTCGCATATCGCCATCTTCTCTTTTACAAATGGATACTCTCCAAAATACTTTTCCATCACACGTGCAGATTGTTCAAATAAATCAAGATGATGTTCTGCCTTAGCCTGATGTTCTTCTAGCACATAAAATTGCATCGGTACTTTATTTCCATCTACAGTAGTGTAGGTTCGCGATACCACTTTATATTTTCCGATATTGAAGAGAATGCTATAGTTATTGATGGTGTAATTCGTCTTCCAGTGAAATGTACTTTTGTTTCCTTTTGTCGTTGCCTTTTGAAGTAGGCCAGGTCCAGCAACATATAATCCTTTCGGAACGGTAATGATTAGATCAGCCCCTTCATTCGGTTCATCACTCGGATGATCTTTGCACGGATAATAAATTTTTGCCCCTTCTCCCTGACAGGTAATTGCAATCCACGGATTTCCGGTAGAATCTTTTGCCCAGGTAAATCCACCCGTCCATGGTGGACGAGTTGCAATGCCTGGTTTTCCGCCATACTGAATCTTTACAATTACTTTTCCTGCTTGCAACGGTGATGGCATTGTAATGCGAACGAGATCATTTTCATGTGTAAAGGTCTGTTCTTTTTTATTTACCCATATTTTACTTACGGGAAGAAGATTGACCAAATCAAATAGTAAAACATTTGTTGGCTGAGATGTGATCAAATTAATTTCGGTATAGCCATCAATGGATTGTTGAACAGGATCAACGTCAAGTGCAATCGTATAGTGTCGAATATCCATAATGGCTTGTTCGGGTTTAAGAATGCCACCGGATTTTAGATTTTGTGCAGATGCTTTTATGAGAACTGCTAAAAAGAGAAGCGAATATAGAATGCGCATGTAAGGGATAATTTGATCTCAAGTTATCCTTTTACCTTTATTTAAAACAACGATAATGATGCGAGGATAAAATTTTAGAATGAACGGCTCAATCGTTCTTCAAACCCTTGAGTTGGATTTGCTTTTCGATCTTATTGAAATCAACCGCGCCACATTTGCCACAACCGGTTGAACAGCCCGCTTTAGCCTGAAAGCTTCTGTAGATCAATCGCCCTACATAGGCCAAGGCTCCGAGAAATAATATGCCTATGAGAATTTGCTGTAGCATGATGATGTAAAAGTATGGATTCAGTTTCATTAACGCATTTCGACTTGAAATAATTTCGCATCCTTAGGCATATTCCTGTCCGGCAGCGAACAAGTTCGGGCAGTTCCGAACATGTTCGATTCAAAAAGCGCCCCAATACCTACCCATTTCAACTTTCTGCAACTGGCACTCATCTTGGAGCATAGGTCAACTTCAACTCCATTTTATGCTTAAAAATTATATTAAAACCGCTTTCCGAAACCTTACTCGCCAACGCAGCAGCGCATTTTTTAATATAGGTGGTCTTACGCTGGCCATTAGTAGTAGTATCATTTTGTTCTTGTTGATCTCTCATACTTTAAGCTACGATACATTCCATTCAAAGTTCAGTCGCATCTATCGCGTAGTAACTCAATCGGAAGGTAATGAGGAGACGTTCTATACACCTGGAGTTCCAAATCCTTTGCCTGTTGCATTTAAAAATGATTTTCCGGAAGTTGAACAAGTTGTCTTCACTATTTATCAGGATGATGGATTAGTTTCTATTCCACAGCCAGGTGGAAATCCTAAAAAATATCAGGAAGAAAGTGGCATCGTTTACACCGAAGCATCATTCTTCGAAATTTTTGACAGAGCTATTCTTTCAGGCGATGCAAAAAAAGGATTAGATGAACCGAATGAAGCCATCGTTTCACAAACACTGGCGATGAAATATTTCGGAAAACAAGATGTTGTTGGCGAAATTCTGACATTCGAAAAAGTCGATTATAAAATTTCAGCAGTAGTAGAAGATGCTCCTAATAATACTGATTTTCCTTTCTCTCTGTTTCTTTCCTATGAAACCATTCGAAAAGAATCGGAAGAACGTGGTTGGGGAGGAATATCCAGTAACAATCAATGTTACTTTCTTTTGAAGGAAGGTGCTGATATCAGCTCGGTAGAAAAAGGAATGGCTGCCTTCTCCGACAAATATTTAGGCGAAGACAATTATGACAAAGAGCTTTTTAATATTCAGCCTCTGAGTGATTTGCATTTTAATGATCGTTATTATGCCTACTCAGAAAAGAGCATGAGCCAAACGACTATCACTGCCCTTGTATTCATTGGTATATTCTTGATTTTGGCGGGGTGTATCAATTTCATAAACCTGGCAACCGCTGAAGCAATTAAACGATCGAAAGAAGTAGGCATACGCAAATCGCTAGGTAGTACACGCGGTCAATTGATGGGGCAATTTTTAGGAGAGACTGCACTTGTTACTTTTATATCCATCGTACTTTCTATTGGTGTTGCACAGCTTGCGATTGGTTATTTGAACTCCTTTATGGATATCAAACTAACAATCGATCTGTTTAATAACACTTCGCTTATGTTATTCTTGTCTATACTATTTGTTGGTGTTTCAATACTAGCAGGGATTTATCCGGCCTTTATCATGTCAGGGTATACACCAGCATTGGTAATGAAGAATGAAATAGTAAACAAATCCTCTTTCGGACATTTTATGCGCAAGGGACTTGTTGTGTTTCAATTTTTCATTTCACAATTGTTGATCATCGGTACCATCATCATTATTACACAAACGAGTTTTCTTCGATCACAAGAACTTGGGTTTAAACAAGATGCCATCATTACGTTACCTCTTCCTGAAAAAGAACAACCAACACCTGACTCAATAGGTCATTCCAGTAAGATGCGCACTTTAAAAAATGAAATCTCACGATTGGCTGGTGTTGAGTTAGCAAGTCTCTGCAACACGGCACCATCATCTGGAAATATCAATGGAACTGGTTTTATTCTGGAAGGCGAACGTGATGAACAACGAAAAGACACACAAGTAAAAATAGTTGATGGAAACTACATTGATCTTTTCGAGTTGAAATTAATTTCCGGAGATCATCTTGCCGATTTGGATACCGCGACCGGTTATATTGTCAACCGATCATTGGCACGAATTGCAGGTTTCGCTGATCCAACGCAAATTGTTGGTAAGCGAATTCGTATATGGGGTAAACTATATCCGGTTGTTGGTGTTGTAGAAGATTTTCACACTACCTCACTGCACGACAAAATTGAACCAACTGTTTTGTTTAATCGCTTATCTAATTTTAGAACAATGGCGGTACGTATCAATCCTAAAAATTTTCAATCCAGTATTCAGAATATTCAAAAGCAATGGGAGCTTGCTTATCCCGACCATCTTTTCAGCTATGAGTTCCTGGATGAAAACATCAAAGAGTTTTATGAGACAGAACAGAAGATGTCTATCTTGTTAACTGTGTTTACGTCCATCTCTATTTTGATTGGTTGTATCGGCCTATTTGGTCTCGCTACTTTTGTGGCGAATCAAAAAACAAAAGAGATTGGTGTTCGCAAAGTCTTGGGGGCTTCCGTTTCCAGTATTGTGATGATGTTCTCCAAAGAATTTGTAGTTCTTATCTTCATCGGATTTGTAATCGCTACACCCGTTGCATGGTTCGCTATGAATAAATACCTCAGCAATTTTGAATATAAAATTGAATTAGGCGCGGGTATTTTCCTTTTCGGGTTTGTCCTTGCGTTATTAATTGCTGTGCTCACGGTCGGATATCGATCCTTTAAAGCCGCTGTCATCAATCCCGTGAAAGCGCTACGCTACGAATAAACCAAACCTCTTTCAACCAAACTCCTTGAGTTCAAAAGTAATTTTGAGCTCAGGGGGTTTAGTAGGTACTTAGTTCTCTTTTAATTTTTCTTTCATCAATTTCCGCTGCAACGACCAGAACCAGCGTCCATAGCCAACCAGAATTTCCTCTCCTGCTTCAATATCACGTTTTGCCTCAATGAAACATCTTTTTCCTTCACTAATATTCTCGCTATTGTTGCGCAGTCCTTCCATTCTTGTGAGACCATTTGCATCATTTGCATAGCGTGCAAAAGCTTTCATGGCTGACTTTGCATTGATAACGGTATTTCGATTGATATACATTAAGTAAGCATTGTGCCCATCCTCATGCTTCACTTCCCGCCAGGGTTGTATTTTACCCTTGTACTCTACTATGCGAGTGCCTTTTTCAATTTTCTTTTTAGTGAAGAGACCTTTACCAGCTCCCGGTAATTTTGATTTTTTAATGATGAGTTGTTTTTCGAGTAAGGGCATGAATGTAATAATTGAATGCTGGTTAGAATATTTTACAAGTATGCTCAAATTTTATGAATTAAGTAATGTTATGTCCAGCAGTATTCTGTTGCCCGGCATCGGACTTATTAGGTTTCTATTCCAATGAATAGCATAACTTTTATGTGAGGTACTGGTGTTCATTGCACTTGATGCATCAATCGATCATTTTACCAACGTAATTAAACAACAAGAGCAACCGTTACAGTTGCTCTTGTGCTAGAATCATCAAACTATAAGATACTTACCAAAGATTCTGTTAATTCGTGGTGATGGCAACTGTTCTACCCTCATTTTCCGCATTAATGGTTAAGACGATATTGTAGGATCCCCCAGTGATCACATGGAAATTGTGATAAGGTCCATTTACTGGCGCGGCTGTCGCATCAATCACTTTTGTACCTGTAATTGCGGTTCCACTTACAGCAGCACCTAAGTAATCAATTTGTAAACCACCCCATGTTGCATTCTGTAAGAAGATGAATTCCTTGTCTTGGATAAGGCTTACATTGTTCCATGTCCATGTGTATACATTTCCAGCTTTAGATGGTTTTTTAACTTCGTAGCCTCCTGTTCCATCTCCATTGAAAGAGCCTCCATCGGTCGCATCACCTATTACTCCAACGCTATAGTCAGTGTAATTAACTAATATGTTTCCAGTCTTTGTTTTAGTCTCCTCACACTCTCCAGTACTTGCTGTGTATTTTAAATTAACGGTGTAGAGTCCTGTTACTTTATGAGGAATGTTATCGTTAAAGAATCCTATGTCATTAATGTTTGTATCCCATGCAGTTCCATAACTAAAAACTCCCATACTGTTCAGGGTGACAATATTTGGATCTTCATAAACAGCCCAGCCGTCATTCATTCTGTAACGATATCCGTGAGCATCGTACAGCTCAATGTTGGTGCCCTCAAACTCTGTAAAATCTTTTGAAGTCGACTTCATAGGAAGGGATGTTCCTTTGGCCCATTGTAGTTTCGTTGCATCACCAATCATATTGGCTTTAACTTTCATTATAATAAATTCATTTGTGTTCGTATTTACATAAGCATAATACAAGCCCTCCTCTGTCACAGAAATTTCAGATGCTCCTTCTTTCAGTTCGCCATGAATTACAATGTCTTTAATTGGACAATTGGCTACTACCTTCGCGCTATCCATTGAGCCTCCGCCATCTGCTCCTAAAACTTTTCCCACTTTGTTTTCAACCAATGCAAAACTGATTGTGCTGTTCGCTCCAATGTATAGGTATTTACCGTACACGCCATCTAAATTATCAATACCTGCAGGTTTGGTATGATCTAGCACTGCCAATGCCATTCGCGATTCAGGATCTGTTGGCGCTTCAGCTATTGTATTCGTGCCAAACACATAAAATCCATCCAATTTTGGAAGAAGTACAATTGGCCCCTCATCTTCATCGCTACATGCCATAAAAAATAATGGAAGCATTAACAGTAAAACAAGTTGAGCAAAAATTAACTTTTTCATACACGATTAAATTTAGTTTTAGAATTGTTATTTAGTTGTTGAGATTCGTTTTTAGGGAAGTTCATTTAGCAAGTCCGCAGCGGCCTGTACTTCGAGAGAAGCTAAGTGGTTAAATACTTGTCTTAGTTTCTCTTGAGCCGCTGTATCATTTTTGTATTTCACTTTGGTGAGATAATATTGGTAGATTAGTTCCAACTCTGATTTTCCATAAATTACTCCTGCGAATTTTTGAATAATCTCAAGGGAAGCAAACTGGTCTTCTAAAGTGGGCTCAATTATGGTCCCCTCACCAAAGTCATTCCAGGTAACTAATTGCAAATAGTCTAGGTTAGCATTTTTTGCTTTGTCCAACGTAGCCTGTAGAGTTTGACCATTGTTGAAATCTACATAACCATAGCTCTCACCAACACCACCTTCTTTGTAGTAATCATGAAAGCGTGGATACGCTGAACCAATCATGAGGTCAATTTGATTTTGTTTTTGATAAAAATTTGTGAGATCAGAAAATGCAGGAGTAAAATCTACCCACGAATATTCGCCACTTCCATTGCTAATTCCGACATAGCCAATATGACCCCAGAGTGGTAAGAATTTTGGCTTCACAGTAACGTTCTTAAAAATATCATCCCATTGGGTAGGCGACTTAAAATAGCGAGGACCAAATGTTAAGAGTAAAGGATTACTATCGATGTGAATGTAATCCTTGCTGTTAAAATAATGAGACTGAAGATAGGTCACATCTTCCTGCGCAATAGTAATGGCAGACCTGCCAGATTGATCTGCAATGCTACCCGCTGTATATTCTTCATATACTACAGAGAATTGCAATCCTACATCATCCAATTTATCAATCACCGCATTTGAATTGACCAGATTGGTTCTATAGTCATAATTACTGTGTGACCCATACCAATCAATTAAAATGCCATCGACTCCGGCATATTTCATCAACAGTAAATGATACTCGATAACATCTGGATCTTTTGAATCATACGGACCGATCAACGGATAATAGTGAGATGCAATCTGCCGCTTGCCATCCGCATCGATAACCTCAGGATTTCTGTTCGTCATTCTCCAATGACTACCCCAATAACCCGAGACTGGCTTACTTTGAAACCATGGCATGTAATGCATGTACACTTTCACTGTATTTGTTTTCACAACGGGTTTAACACTTGTCGTGTCTTTATCAACATCGTTGGAATTACAGTTGCTTAAAAAAACCGACATCAGCACCAACATGCCCGCAACTCCATTCATATATACTGATCGGTTTTTTAACATGTCTTTCCTGGTTGTCGACTTTGTTGATTAATAGTCTTTGCTTGGCACTGCATTTATATTATTGTCAACTTCCTGCAAAGGAATTGGATAGTAATAGATGCGATCGCGATACAATATTTCTCCTTGCGTTACATTGTAGATGTTGTATTTCAGAACTTCTTCTTCTACAATTTTCCAGCGTACGATATCATGCCAGCGTTGTCCTTCTGCGAACAATTCACGAAAGCGCTCCTCACGAATAGAATCACGCAATTGCGTTCCGGCAAGATTTGTGTAATCAACTGAGGGTTGTATTGCATTAGGATCAAACCCATATGCTCTGCGTCTGACTTTGTTCATATATTCTGAGGCAGTAGCATCGTTATTCAAATTGTTCATCACTTCAGCATACATGAGATAGATATCGGCCATGCGAAGCAAAATGAAGTTGATGCCACTGTTTCGATTGGTAGAGTAAACACAATAATCCTGAGGAACATATTTCTTGAAGCTGTGGCCTGTGTAGTTAAATGTGCTGACACCTGCTGGCGTCATATTTCCATTTATGTCTGCGACAAGATCAGTAGGAGAATAGGTGGCAATTTTCAAACGCGGATCACTTCCAAATCTGAAAATATTGACACCGTGTGGTGTGCAGTTACTCCAACCACGACCCGGAGGTGCAAGTACAAGAGCAATGCCTGAGCCTAGCCCATTCTCCCAAATATTCTGATTTGCATCAATCGTGTAGTTGATTTCGAAAAGAGATTCTTTGCTAAACTCATGCTTACCTTGAAAGAGGTCTTTGTATTGATCGAATGGTAATAACCCATAAGCTGGATTATTGATAACTTCTTCGAAGTAGGATTTTGCAACGGTATAGTTATCCATATAGAGATACACCTGACCTAAAAATCCTTTTACAGCAAATTTTGAAATGCGCGCGATATTGGCATCGTCCCACAAAACAGGAAGTCCGCTTTCAGAAAATTTGAAATCACTAATAATCTGATTGTACACTTTACCGACAGTAGCCCTCGGTATCATTGTTTCTGCCTGACTCGTGGCTACCTTAAGAATCAATGGAACCGCAAGCTTGGTGCTGTCATTCGAAAATGAATCCTCGCCCCACAACCTCACTAAATGAAAGTATGCAAGGCCTCTTAAGAAATGTGCTTCAGCAAGTATCTGATTAAGCCTTGTTACGTCATTATCATTTGGGTGATAGGTCGCAATGAATTTGTCCGAGTTTTGAATGATGTCATTGGCGCGCGCTATGATTCTGTACAATGCACGCCATGCGATGTAAACATTGCCATCGGAAGAGGTTACTGAATTTATATTTTGCGCATTCCAATAATCGGATTCATGCGGCATTGCCAATAAGGTTTGCACGTAAAAAGTTTGACCGAAGAGATCCAGGTTTTTAACTGCATCATACACACCATTTAGAGCCAGGTCAAAATTCTGAATGTTCGAATAAAAATTGGAGGAGTTTAGATTGTTTTGATCAACGATTTCCAGAGAATCATCTGAACATCGGTATAGAAGGCCTGATCCTGCGACCATCAACAGTAGAATGAAGCTTCTTATTTTCATGTGAGTATCGTTTGTCGTAATTAAAATTGTAGTTCCAATCCAGCACTGAAAGTTCTAACCTGAGGATACAAGCCGTAATCAACTCCACGGCTTGTATTTGATCCGGCTATCTCCGGATCAAGTCCCGAATACTTTGTGAGCGTGAGTAGATTATTTCCTGTAACATATAATCTGACTTTTCTCAGTTTTACCCGGTTCAGTAACTGGCTTGGTACATTAAATCCTACTTGTATGTTTCTAAGTTTGAGATATGAACCATCCTCAATAAAATAAGTTGAGGGCTTAGAGAAATTGCCATTCGGATCATTGGCGACATTGCGCGGATTGTTAGTATGAACATCTGGTGTCCACGCCTCAAAAATATCGGTTGTGCTGTTGTCGTCACCGAAGAAGTTTCTGGAGTATGCTTTGTTAGCATTAAATATGTCTACACCTTGAACGCCTTGGAATTGTACGAATACATCAATCAGCTTATTGTACGCAGCGCTCAGGTTAAGCGCATAGATCATTTTCGGCCATGGATTTCCAATAATAGTCCGATCATAATCTGCTGTAACTTTCCCATCCTGCACTCCACCCAAGCCATTTAAATCTTTATACATTAAATCTCCTGGCGCAGTGCCCACCTCCTGATAGATTCCATCTTTCGAATATGTATTGATAGCATACACGTCCCCTGACGAGTTCAGCATTTGCTGTACTACATATCCATAAAAACTTGAAATTGGCTGGCCTGCATAGGTACGTGTCATTCCACCAATTTGACCGCCACCATTACCACCCGTAAGGTACCCACCACCTTCAACAAGCTTTGTCACTTCATTTCGAACAAACGAACTATTGGCGGTGGCAGAAAAACTGATCTTATTAAAAGATGTTTTGTATCCAAGTTCAATATCAATTCCGGTATTTCTTAAAGTACCAATGTTGATTGGCGGACTATTGGCGTCAAAATTATTAGTTGATATTCCGATTGACCCAGGGAGCTGAACGTAATACAGTAATTGTTTTGTGTCTTTAATATAATAATCAATGCTGAACGACAATTTGTTTTCAAACGCAGCAAGATCAATAGCGATGTTACTCATGTTGCCCTCTTCCCATTGCACAGATTTATTGGAAAGCTTGCCCAAATAATATCCAGGAACTTTGTTGGTTCCATTGCGATCGAATGAGTACGTTGAGAATTGAGAGCTGTAGGATGATTGATAAACGAAGTCGGGAATATTACTTTGCGAACCCAACTTGCCTGTGCTTGCTCTTAGCTTTAGAGTAGAAATATATGGAACACCATTAAAGAAATTCTCACTTGAAATATTCCATCCTGCTGAGTAGGAAGGGAAAATTCCAAAACGTTTCTCTTCACCAAATTTGGTTGATCCATCATGTCGTAGATTTATCTCAAATAAATACTTCTCCAGGTAATTGTAATTAAGTCTACCGAACTGAGAAAGTAATCTTGATTGATTAATGTTTGCCCTATCCGTAGAACCGATTGCACCAGTGGCTAAACTTAAACTTTGCGACACCTGGATCGGAAATCCACTTCCTGTGACATTAAAATGTTTGCTCTCATATTGCCATGATTCTGCTCCCACCATTAGTTTCAAATTGTGCTTGCCAAATGACTTAGAATATGTACCTACAAGATTTCCTGTAATTGTATTTGCATTGTTTGAACCATAAGTAAGATGGCCATTGTGATCCGCGAAAGAACCGTAATCAAATGCCTCATTAAATTGTTGTGAAAGATAGGATAGGTAGTTAAGGCCAAAAGTTGAACGGATTGTCAATCCTTTAACAGGCATTGCTTCCAGGTAAACATTTCCATCCAATCGATTGTATGTTCTGGTTTCATGCTGTTGATATTGTGTTGCCACTGGATTTGGGCCTTGAAAATAAACCGGTCCTCTACCCCATCCTCCATACGAATTGGTGCCATCATAAATTGGCATGATTGGAATGGAACGATACGGTATTGCTCCCGTGTAATTCTCATTGTTATTGCCTATTGGATTTTCGACAACTCGAGAAAGCAACATACTTTCTCCTATTTTTAACCACTTGGCGATCTTTGCATCAGAATTGATTCTGACACTGTAACGCTTATATGAATTGTCAATCAGAATGCCATTTTCGCTATCGTTTCCAAAAGATAAGAAGTAATTAAACTTGTTATCACCTTTTGCAACGGATACACTGTTCGATTGTACAACCCCGTTCCCACCGTAGAATGCTGGGATCCAATCGGTATCGTATTCATAATTATCCCAAGCCGGCTCGGGATTCTGACCTGCATTTAGCCGGCTTTGTTTTTTATACTTTACAAAATCCTCGCTATTCAACATCTCTGGAAACTTCAAAGGTGTGCGCTGCCCGATCGAACTCTTGAAATTGACCTGCAGATTTCCTTTTCCACGTTTCGTAGTTACGAGGATAAGACCATTCGCAGCGCGAGCACCATATACTGCACAGGCAGCAGCATCTTTCAATACCTCCATGGTCTCTACATCATTCATATCAAAGTTATTTCCGGGATCCATTTGAATACCGTCAATAACCCAAAGCGGACTGCTATCTCCAATTGAACCAATCCCCCGAATGTGAATGGTAGGCGATGAACCAGGAGCTCCACCGTTGCGTGTTACATTCACCCCCGAAACCATTCCCTGAAGTGCCTGATCAAGACGTAAGTTTGTCTTGTTCTGCATGTCGTCTACTTTTACCACAGACAGTGCTCCTATAACATTCGATCGCTTCTGTTCGCCATAAGCAACTATCACAACTTCATCCAATGCTTTGGCATCCTCAACCAATGACACATTAATAATCGCTCTGGATCCAACCCGAATTTCCTGCTTGATGTATCCAATAGAACTAAACACAAGGGTAGTAGTGTCTGAAACACTTAACTGATAGTTTCCTTCAGCGTCACTTAATGTTCCATTGGTTGATCTCTTTACATAAATGCTTACACCCGGTATTGCTTCGTTGGCACTCGCTGTAGTAATTTTTCCAGATATCAGTCTTTCCTGCGCATAAAGACTCTGACAAGTAGAAATATTCATCGCAAGTCCTATTGAAAAAAATAGTAGTATACGTCTTATCATGTTTGCTATTTTTTATTTGATCTCATGGAAGCGAATAGCAACCCCGCCACCCGTTGCCAGTTTTATTTTCAATGTTGATTTTGAATTCACTTCCTCACTTTTTAGTTCAATCGAAAGTGGGTTGGTGATTACATCTGCGTCTTTTCCATCCTGATAAATTTCAGCTATGTATTTTTTTTCTGGTGATAGAAAACTTAGGTTGATATCAACTATTCTTGCTTCTTCGTTAGTGATGCTTCCCACATACCAATCACTGCTGTTTTGATCCTTACGTGCCGTAGTCACATACTTACCAATTTGCGCATCGAGTATTTTGGTTGTCTCCCAATCCGTAGAAACATCTTCAATGAATTTGAATGCAGGATTTCCTTCGTAGTTCTTAGGAAGATCAGCCGCCATGTGCATTGGACTATAGATGACGACATACAATGCCAATTGCTTAGCAAGAGTTGTGTGCACCCGGAATGTTCCTGTCGTTTTAAATTGAATATCAAATATGCCTGGTGTAAAATCCATTGGTCCACCCAAGCATCTTGTAAAAGGAAGTATTGTTGTGTGCTTCGGTGGATTCCCCGAACTCCAAGCTTCGTATTCATTTCCACGCGCACCTTCACGTGTCATCATATTGGGATACGTTCTGCGAAGTCCTGTGTCTTTGATCGGTTCATGTACATCAAGCATCACGTGATAGCGTGCTGCAGTCTCCAATACTTTCTGATAGTGACGCACCATGAATTGACCTTGATGATGTTCACCGCCAGGCAATCGATTTACATAACCTGTCTTGAGTCGATGAATATTATATTTCTCGCACAACTTAAAGGCATCTTCCATTTGTCTTTCATAGTTGGCTACGTTACCCCCTGTCTCATGATGCGCGATTAACCCGATATTTTTTTCTTTCGCATAGCGACTTAATTCTGCGATATCATAGTCAGGATAGGGTTTTGTAAAATTGAAATTTCCAGAAACAGTCCAATCGCCCTCCCATCCTTCATTCCATCCTTCTGCCAGCACAGCAGAAAGGTGGTGCTTACTAGCGAAGTCAATTAGCTCCTTCATGTTTTCAGTAGTGGCTCCGTGCTTAGGTCCACCTTCCCAAGTCTGCGCTTTAATGTGCATGCCCCACCATATCCCATTATACTTTCCAGGTTGAATCCATGATACATCACCTAGTTTATTTGGTTCGTTTAAATTGAGGATCAGATAAGATGTAATCAGATCACCAGGTCTATCTGCAATTTGAATTGTGCGCCATGGCGTTTTCATTGGAACTGATGTCACAACGCGGTCCCCATTTGCCCACGGTACAAGATCACACTTCAGTGTTCTGTTTCCTTGATTGAAAAGCGTCATTGAAGCATAGTCGACTAATGCAGCTTCGTGAAAACTTAAATACACACCATTACCTTCTAAGGTTAATGGCGTGTGCATCTTCTCCTTCAATTCACTTACCTTGTTTTTGCGGAAGAGGCATTCTGAATCCATATCCTCACCATAGGCAGGGATCCACCATGCATCGAGATCTTGAGTTAGGGCAAACTCAGTGAGTTCATCTATGATCACAAAATCTTTTAAGTTCGGTTGTTGGGGAATTTCGTATCGAAAGCCAATGCCATCATTATACACTCTGAATTCAATTGACAGTTTGCGTTTCAACGCTGACTGCTCTTCAAGCATTACAACTAAACTGTTGTATAGATTTCGAATACTCTTTACCTCACCCCAGGGCTGCGTCCATATCTCATCGAATGAGGATTGCTTTGCAGAAACGATTTTAAAATCCTTTGATAAGGTTGGTTGATCCTTCAGAACAAAACCCAATTTTGAATCAGCCAGAATAATTTCATCGTTGCGCTTAAGACTATAGAAAAGAATACCATCCTTTACCTGTACAAGTACTTTAATTGACTTGTTTGGAGAAATGACTTCTGATGATCTGGGTTTTTCTTTCGCACTGATGAGCACGCTTACGCACAGAAAAATGGATAAGGAAATGCAAAATGCCTTCATTCTATGGGGTTTATAACTTGCTTTGTTTGACTTCGCAAACGATGCAAAATGAATTGCCATCGTTTGTAACAAAGCAAGGTCACCTAGACCTGAAGGAGAATTATCCCACTAAAAATGTAAAGAAATATGGGCTAGCATGGAATCAATAAGCTTGCTGTCAACAGTTTAGCAAGTCATTCAGGAAATTAAAATATAAACGAAGTATAAGAAGATTGGAGTCTTAGAGAGCTTGAATACTCATGATTTTTCGTTCAAACTCTTCATTGGGAAGAAGGGATTTGCTTTTTACACGAGCCTTGTAATTGTAAATTGTATTAATAGAGTAGTCCAGAATCTTGGCGATTTTCTCAGTGTCGTGAATGCCCATGCGGATTAATGCGAAGATGCGAAGCTCAGTATTTAACAACTGACCATCCTTTAACACAATTTTATCCTCGTCTTTGAAATAGGAGTTAAACGTGATGACAAAATCCGGAAACAGTTTCAAAAACACTTTGTCAAAACTAAAGTAGAGTTCTTCACGCTCCTTTTTTATGTTAATGTTCCCAACAACAAAACGAATGTCATCGAATTTTTTCAACATCAACTTATTATCAATTGACCGCTTGAACGCTTCTATCTTTTCTATGTATTCTGTGTTGATGTTAAAGTAGTAGCCAATGTATTCTTCTTTGATTTTATTTGCCTCCAACAAATGAGTGTTCACTTCCTGCAGGAGTCTATTGGTTTCCTGAAGATTAGTGTTAGCTTCTTTTATCTTTTCATCAGCCTCTTTTATTTTTTTGAATTGCTTATAAATGATAACAGCAAAAGCAATTGTCATGATGGATAACACCGTTATCAGGAAGGCATAAATAAATAACAATTTACGTTGACGCTCTACTGTGTCCAGCTTGTTTCCTTCAATGATGGGAAAGATTGCCGCCACTTGTATTTTTCTGTGTCTTGCTCCATAAAAATTCGCATCGTCCATTGCAAGCTTTACATATTCATAAGCCCGAATCACATCACCCTTCTTGTAAAGAAGTTCCGCTAAATTTAAAATCGCTAAAGTTTCTTTTGTAGATGACCTGTTATCCGCCATGGAAGCCCGAATTAAAAACTCGATCGCTTTATCCGTATTCCCTTGTCGTTGATAAATATATGCCAACGTGCTGGCGGCAATAGCAAGTTCAGAATCCGTTAGCTTAAAGTTTGAAAGAAGATGTACAAAATCAGCACGAGCTTCATCAATTTTTTCCAGGCGAAGATTTTTCATCGCCCTCAGTGAGAAATACTCAACTGAATTAATGCGACACAGCGTAAGCGCAGAATCAACGTATAAATTTCCGAGGTGAGTATAGCGTTCAGTGAAATACTGATCGCGATTAAAATCAACGAGGTCAAAGTAGGTTCGGGCTACAACATGATAAAATTCCTTCTTGATGCTGTCACGCAAATCATTTCTGTCGATTGACGTGAGTGAATCCAGTGCTTCATTGAACATGCCAGATGAAAGCAGAATAAAACCCAGTTTTACTTTCGCAAAAGCAATTTTAGAAGGGTCCTTTGAGCGATATGCTTCATCCTGGAGTTTGCGAGCATAGGTAAATGCTGAATCGTAATTAAGTGTTTTATACTCTTCGTAGATTTTAAAATAAATACTAAACCGATCAGTGGATTGTGATGTCTGCGTTTTGTAATTATCTATTTTCTCTAGTTTTGCCTGGACATACTCTTCCTTATGATCAATTGTCTTCTGCAATTCAGTTAACAAACCATCAATAGCAGGTTGAGAGTTTACCGAGCCGATAGAAAAAAATAGAAAGCAAAAGGCAAAGAAGAATCTCATTCAAAAAATTTGAAATCAAATTAGCTCTTTTTAAAGCACAAAAGAAAGATCGCTGTGCTAGGTACAAGTCTTTCAATCTTAACCGTTTGCTGATAACTTAATTAATCTGAAAATAGTGAACTATAAAACAGATCGTATTTGAAAAGTATGAATTAAAATTGTAGCCAGTAAAAATCCTCGGGGCAAGCCCGCGAGGCATTTTTCAAGGAAGGAATAATTTTCGTTTTCAAACTTGAAAC
>JBDTTT010000054.1:0-35098 GCA_039930485.1 Chryseolinea sp. | reverse complement strand
AAAACGCAGCGGGTACCTTAACACTCTCAAGTCCAATTACCATTAACCGCGACATGACAGTGAGTACCGGCACGATTGCGCAAGGTTCTAATACAATTACCTTATTGCGCAATGCAAAAGTTGATGCCACACTTACTGCAACTTCTGGTAATGGATTAATTTTTCAGGGAACAGGAAGCCAGCAATTAACACGGAGCTCGATTGGAACCGGAACACTTGGAATTGTGACCATTGATAACATTAATGGAATTGTTATTCCGGATGGAAGTGGTTATGATTTTGTAATTAATACTTCGCTTCGGTTAAAACAAGGTGTATTGGATATCGGTAGTAGTTTATTGAGTCTGGGTGCAAGTGCCAATATTGTTGAAGTAAATACTTTCTCAGCAACCAACATGATTCAAACCAATAGTTCGTTTACAGATAACGGAGTAAAAAAATCATTTAATGCGAACGTAACTACTGATTTTACTTTCCCGATTGGGCAATTAAAATACACACCCGTAGTCTTCAATTTTTCTAGCCCAGGCAATACTACAGGTACAACAGCATCAAATATTATTGTTCGCCCTGCGAATGAACGTCATCCCAGCATTGTGGAAGATACAGAATCACCGGCTCCTCAGATTACCGATATTAACAATGTGTTACAATACCATTGGATTATCAATGCGAATACCTCTACCAATTTTTCTTCGAGTATGACGATGTATTACAGTCAAAGTGACGTGGCTTTTCAGTCACCCTATACTGAAGCAGATTATATCGCTGCCCGTATTTTGAGTGATGCTAATCCATCGGCAGCCATAAACAAGTTCAGCACAGCAGAGGTAAATGAAACCAACAATACCATTACGATTCCATTTGCTGGAGTTACCGATGCCGGTATATCCGGTGAGTATTTCGCTGGTGTAGATCCGGCAATACCAAGTAACATTCCAATCTTTACTACTACACGCAATGGTGATGTAAACGAGGGTGGTGTTGGTGGTGTTTATGATATACTTGTTCCGGGAGGAGGCGCTCCCACTGGTGCAATTTTAATTGTTGATACTGGTGATGTGCTTACTTTGAATATAAGTAATGTCAGTTTATACAGCACGGAAATCAAAAGTGGTGCAACACTAATTGTGAATGGAACAATAGGACATCGATTGGGTATTGTTACAGGAACTGGAAACATACGTTTGACCAGTAACACCACAAGTGCAGTTTTACCGGCAGGATACTACAATGATTTCTTTACGTGTACGGGTGGAGGTATTGAATACTTTGGTACAGGTAGTTATTCAATTATGAATGGAATAACAACGGTGAAAAGTATGCTGTTGGATGGATCAGGAAGCCGGAACTTATCCACTAATGATATTCTGGTTTGTGATGACTTAACAGTTAATGGTCCGACACTTGGAAATGCAAATAATATAAATGTTACAGTTCAGGATGATTTGTTCCTTACTGGAGGCACAATCAATAAGGGAACAACAGCAAGTACTTTAACTGTAAACGGTGACTTTAACCAAACTGCAGGTACTTTCAATGGACAGACAGCAGGAGCAACAACAATCGGTAGCGCCTTTATTTTGAATGGAGGAACATTTAACGTAGGCTCTGCAACTAGCCAGGTTAATTTCAAAGGTGATGCAAATCGTTTATCGGGCACATTTAACGGAGGCTCTGGATCATCCAAAGTTTCATTTAACGGAACTGCAGGTCAGAACCTGACCGGAAGCTTTACAGGAGCGAACCAATTCTTTAACCTGGAGATTAACAACGGATCGGGACTAGTAACAGCGGGCGATGTTGATGTATCGAATACTCTCTTCCTAACCAATGGTTTTATTACAACAGGCACCACAAATTTTACACTTTCATCCACTGCTGTGGTTTCACCGACTATTGGCAAAGTGAATTCTAACATAAGTGGAAAATTGAAAAAGGTAATGAATACGGGAACGTCATTTACCTTCCCAATTAGCAAAGCAGGTTACTGGCGAAATATGTATGTGAGTAATACAACAGGTACGGCTACTACATGGGACGCTGAATATTTCAATTCACCTCCGACAACTGAACCACAGGTTGATAATTTTACACCAACCAATTCTTCAATTCTGACCATCTCGAGAGGAGAATACTGGGCAATTTCTGATGGGTTTGTTGCAACGACCGGCAGAACGGCAACACTTGGCCTGATGTGGGGAGTTCAAAGTGACGTTTCAACTGTTAAAGCAGAACGCGAATCAATGCAAGTCATGGCTTGGAATGATGGCATTTCTTCCTGGGATAATTTTGGAGGAGCAAGCTGGAGTTCGGGCCATACACAAAGCAACGGTTACTTTACTGCTACCTCATCAACTTCATTTAGCCGAAGGATTGTTGCTCTGGGATCAACAGAAATCGCCAATCCACTACCAATCAAGTTGCATTCGTTTACAGGAAAGACAATAGACGGTGTTAACGTCTTAAGTTGGATTACAGATTCTGAATTGAACAACGATTACTTCGAGATTGAACGATCAAGCGATGGTGAACATTTTGAATTTGTGGCATCTATGCCTGGACATTTAACGACCACAACACGACATGAATATTCACTTGATGATATCGATCCGCTTATTGGAAAGAACTATTACAGATTAAAGCAAATTGATCTGGATGGTAAGTACAGTTATGCAAAGAACCTTGTTCTCCTTACCATTGAAGAGTCAGACATAACACTAAGCTTCCAGCTTTATCCAAATCCTACGGAAACAAATAACATCAATCTAAAAATTAGAAAGGATAATGATCTTCCTGTTCAGGTAAGAATTATGGATTTGAATGGAAGAGAAGTAATTACTAAAATGGTTGAGGCTAACTTTAGCGATGATGTCAAACTAATCACAAATAAAGAACTCAGCGCTGGTTTATATTTGATCGAACTATCACAAGGTCATCGCAGAGAAGTGAAGCGACTAATAATTAATTGATTACTAACTATTAATAAGATTTAAGATATGGCAGGCCGCAAGGCCTGCCGTTTCTGTTCTTAGGCGGCTGTTCCCTAAACTTACCTTTTTAAATCCTTGCTGAATAGCTTGAGATAATTCACCATCGCTAAAATCTCCTTCTGGTCCGATTAACACAAGATAGTTTGAAGATGCAGCGGCTACTCTTTTTAAATGCGCAGGGTTGGAATGATCTACATAGGCAATAAACTTTGATGCTTCATTTGCCTGCTTGATAAGTGTATCAAGTTTTATGAGGTCATTAACTTTGGGGAGCGTTGCTTTTAAGGATTGCTTCATCGCGCTGATGGCTACCTTTTCTAAGCGTTCAATTTTAATGAAAGGCCGCTCAGTGGTTTTGCAATGGACGAAACTAATTTCATCGATACCAAGCTCAACAGCCTTTTCAACAAACCATTCAATTCGCTCCGGGCTTTTAGTAGGAGAGATGGCAACGTGAATAGAGAAGTCTTTGACAGTTTCTGAAATCTTCTCTTTAATTTGAAATTGGCATTGCTGTGGATCGGCCTTCGTAATAACGGCATTATAGAAATAACCTTTTCCGTCCGTGATTTTCAGCTCATCATCTTTCGATCTTCGTAGGACTTTAATACAATGTTTAGATTCTTCCTGATCGAGATAAAATACTCCCTGGGGAATTAATGGCTGATAAAAAAGATTCACAGCCTCAGGCGTATTGTTGATAGAGCCGGGTCATCAGCGTAATGTAATCCTTCATGGCCTCTTCCTTGGTTTTTCCTTTCACTTCTGCCCATGCGTCAAATTTGGCAATAGCTTTAAAATCAAATCCTCCCGGACGATCACCACTTACATCACCATCGGTTGCTTGCTTGAATAGTGCATAGAGTTGAAGAAGTTCTTCGTTGCTTGGGCGCTTCGTAAGTTCCTTAGATTGTGCTACTGCCTTTTCGAATTCTTCTTGCATTACTTTTAGTATGAGTTAAAAATGAATGGTTAATCGCTCTTCGTTTGAATCGGTTTTTAAACCCTCTCACAGCTAACGATTAACCATTAAAAAATCTATCGCTTATCAATCGAAGTATACGGTCTTAATCTTTCGCCAGTATAAATTTGTCTTGGTCTACCGATTGGCTCCTTGTTCTCACGCATCTCTTTCCATTGTGCAATCCAACCCGGCAGGCGACCAATGGCGAACATCACGGTAAACATATCAACTGGGATACCAAGCGCACGATAAATAATTCCAGAGTAGAAATCTACGTTTGGATAAAGTTTACGCTCTACGAAGTAAGGATCTTTCAATGCTGCTTCTTCAAGCTTCAACGCAATTTCCAATACCTCATCGTTTACACCTAATTTCTTCAACACATCATCAGCTGCTTTCTTTATGATCTTGGCGCGGGGATCAAAGTTTTTGTAAACTCTGTGGCCGAAGCCCATCAGGCGGAAGCCGCTGTTCTTGTCTTTTGCTTTGTTAATCCACTTTTCAGTGTCACCTCCATCTTTTCGGATATTCTCTAACATAACTATAACCTCCTGGTTGGCTCCACCATGCAATGGTCCCCAAAGAGCATTGATACCTGCAGATATAGAAGAATAGATACTCGCTTTAGATGAGCCTACGATTCGTACCGTTGAGGTAGAACAGTTTTGCTCATGATCGGCATGTAAAATTAAAAGCTTATCAAGTGCACTGGCAACGATTGGATCTACTTCGTAATCTTCTGCTGGTAAAGCAAACATCATCTTTAAGAAGCGAGCACAATAGTCTTGCTTGTTATCAGGATAATTTACAGGATGACCAACAGCGTTTTTATAAGCCCACGCTGCAAAAGTTGGCATTTTGGCCATAGAGCGAACAATGCTTAAGTAAACACCTTCAGCAGAACGATTTGGGTCAAGAGATTCTGGATAAAATGCAGTTTGAGAGCAAAACAATGAAGCCAATACACCCATAGGATGAGCAGTAGAAGGAAAGCCATCTAGAATCTTTTTGATGTCTTCATGTACTAAAGTGTGCGTTTTAATATCGTGTGAAAATTTCTGGTACTCCTGATTGGTTGGTAAATTTCCAAAGATCAGAAGGTGAGCTACCTCCAGAAAGTTTGACTTTTCAGCCAGTTCCTCAATGGAATATCCGCGATAGCGAAGTATGCCTTTGTCCCCATCTAAGAAGGTAATGGCACTCTTGGTAGCACCTGTATTTTTGTAGCCCAAGTCTAAGGTAACGGCTCCTGTTTTTTCCAGCAGTTCGCTAATATCAATCCCCATTTCGTTTTCACTTCCTTCTACAACTGGAAATGTGTAGGACTTCCCGTCAATAATCAGTTCAGCAGTTTTGGCCATGTTCGTTCAGATTTATAACTGTGCTTTTAAAGATACAGGTTGCAAGTTGTTTCAAAAAAAAATGATAAAGAAATATCAAACATTAGTTATTACCGAGGATGAGGGGCAACCCTTCGCCACTGGAGCCGATGACAATTACCTTGGCATTAGGCGATTTAGCTAGCTCTAACGTAGCCTCAATACCTCTCATTTTCAAGAGGTTATTCGTTAGACTGTTGTTGATAATGTTATTGGCGCGTGATTCTCCCTCTGCGGCAATGCGTTTTCGTTCGGCTTCGCTCGTTTCTTTGTCTAGTCGGAATTTATAGGCTAAAGCTTCTTGTTCTTGCTGGAGTTTGTTTTCGATGGCGCTTTTAATTTGCTCTGGCAAAACAATAGACCGGATGAGAACAGCGGGTGCGCTTACAAAATTCTGCTGGAGAATTTTCTCTGATTCCGATCGGATGGCAACTTCAACTTCTGCACGTTTAGTAGAATAAATTTCCTCCGCTGTATAACGTCCCATTACCTGACGCACGGTAGAGCGAACCTCAGGAATGACCAATTTTCCGATGTAATCTTCAGTTGAAGAAGTGTAAAACTTTTCGTGGATAAAGCCAATCTTGGCCGGCATTGGAAAATAGCGAACGGTTACATCTACGTGAATAGAAAGACCGTTTTTATCCAGCACATCCATGGTTTCATCCGACTTTGTTTCATTTATGGTGTACACATATAGCGTGTTCCATGGAGCTTTCATATGAAATCCCTGCGTGATAACCTCATCTTTGTTTAAACCATTACCAAATTTGTAAAAGATAATGGCCGCTTCTGAGTTGTTAATAGTGTAAAAGATGCTGGACGAAATGCCCATGACAATAAATAATGCAATGACACCTACAATAATGTAGGGTAGAAACCTTCTGTTGTTCATAGTGGGTAGGTATTTAAAGAGTGATGTTAATTTTCCTTCGACTCGGGCTTGGGTGGTCGGGGTAGTCCCATTAGTTTTCCGATGATCAAAACTACAAATAAATTACTCCATACAGCTTCCATAACACTTATGTTTCGAATTAATCGGCTGGCGCCAGGATGATCCGGATCCATCCCGCCAAGGATAGCTAGGCTGTGGTAAACACATTCCGAATAATTAATGAGTGCAATATCAGGATCTTCTACTAAGCTTCCGGGTTTAATAATGCAAATGAGATGATACAAACTCGCGAATGAAAGTCCAATCATTAAGAACACGCAAGCCGATCCCCAGAGTTTATCCGGTGTAAGAAACTCGCCTGAGAAAATATCGCGGATGCAAAAACTAATGATGATGAGTTCAATCGGAAAAAATGAGCCATGAATGAGTAGTAAGGTAAGTCGTCTGTCAGGTACGTGCAGAATAGAGTAATACGGAAACTCCAATAAGGTTCCAATAATAACAATGCTGACCAGTACGGTAAGACATACATTTATGATCAATTTGTTTTTGGTGAAGTTTCGAAGTAAATCCCAAAGTAGAAAGGAGTACACCACTCCAAAAATGTTATAAATGGTAATGGCAAGTTTAGCCTCTGCTGTTTGCGATCCATTGACCAGAAACCCAGAGATGGTAAGACCAAAGACAATAATAACAATTTGGGTTAGCACTACATTCTTATAGTCTTTTTGCTTTTCAAGTTGCAATTCACCCTTGGTTCGGGAAATAAATCGGGATAGCATATTCAGAATTTGTTTGTCAAGATAATAAGAAGTTGCCTTTCGTGTACCCTATATTGTAAGCGATTCTGAATAACTGTACATTAGGTAAAATGAAATTGTGTTGATGAAAATGATTTTTACGAAGCGATTTCTTGTTCTGTTACTCTTTGCAATGCTTGTTCATTCAAAATCTCTATGGGCACAACGTCCACAGGTTGATAGTCTTCGAAGTCTGTTGAAAACTTCTATTTCCGCAGAAAGACGCATTGATGCAATGACGGAATTATCATATGAGTTATACGACTTTGAAGACAGTGCCGCTTTTAGTTTGGCGAAGCTAGCTTTAAGTGAAGCATTGGCTGTCAAGTATGCGAGGGGTGAGAAGTATGCAAATACCTTGATTGGCTTGGGTTATCTTAATCAGGGTGAATACCACACTGCTGTATCCTGCTTTCGTAAATCAGATGCTATTGTTGCAGATAATGTAACCCGTGGCATTACAGGCTACAACCTTACTCTTTTAGGCAATATGTATCGCGATTTGGGTAAATATGATTCTGCGCAAATTAGCTATTCGAATGCGATAGAGGTGATGGGTGGAGAAGGAAGCACGGAAAAAAAGTTAGCCACAACCTATAAGAACTTCGCGCATTTAGATATGCTTCGTTGGAAAAATGAAGAGGCCATTCTAAAGTTAGAAAAGGCAGAAGTCATTGCTCTTAAGGCAAGTGATACCTATATATTAGTTGATATATGGAGTATGTATGGTAAGGTGTATGAAAACCTGTTGGATTTCGACAAGGCCCGTGTGTATTTTTTAAAAATGTGTGCTGCCGCTGAAGAGCAAGGCGATCTCTATCACCTCATTATGTGTGATCTTGACAATGCAGAATTTGCTTATAGGCGAGGCGACTTCTCTTCCTCATTGACCCATTGTTTTAATGCTCTGAAAAAATCGGATCGTTATTATTACCCCCCTCAACGAGCTGAAATTTATTTTAAGATTGGAGATGTCTATGCTGAGTTTGCTCAATATGATCTTGCTCTAAAATATTTTTTGGAATCCCTGAAGATTACGGAGAAGTTGGGACTTGTAAACTCCACTGCCAATACCTACAGCGCAATGGCTTGGATATATAAAGACGAGTTTAATTTTCCGATGGCTTTAAATTATATAAATCAATCGCAAGTTATTCGTGAGTCCATCGGAAATGAACATGGTATTTCGAATTGCCACAATGTCCGTGGCTTGATTTATTACTTACAAAAAAAGTATGATGCTTCACTTGATGAGTTTAATGAATCACTTCGAATACGCAAGGCCATACACCATACCGAAGGAATTTCCGCCTCCATTTTTAACATGTCACTTATCTACGAGGATCTTAATCAACTCGATAAAGCTCTTGACTTTCAGTTGCAGGCAATCAATATAGAGAAGAATATTGATAATAAAGCCAGTCTTGCAATCTCATACAACTCCGTTTCAGCTTTATTAATCAAATTGGGTAGACTGAAGGAAGCGGAAAACTACATAATCAAAGCACAGGAGCTTGCTGCATTTACAAAGTCCAGGCTTCTTAGCCTGAATAATTACAGGATGTATGAAATGTTGTATGAAGCACAGGGTAATTACAAAATGGCGTTGAAAAGTCAAAAGAAAGCTCAGGAGCTGAAGGATAGTATTTATTCAGAGAGCAGCGCAGTTAAGTTAAGTGAAATGCAGGCGCTTTATCAATTGGATAAAAAAGATCAGGAAATAAAATTGCTCAACCAAGATAAGCAGATTAAGGATGACCAATTGAAACTTCAGAAAGGTCAAATCAGGCAGCAGCAAATTATTATCTTTTCGGGTATTGCTACTTTTCTATTACTCTGTTTCATTGCGTATAGAACGTATAGTTATAATAAATTAATTAGGCAGGCCAACATGTCAATCACGGAGCAAAAAGAAGAAATCCAGGCACAGTCAGAAGAAATTACAGAAGCATATAATACCATTTCCGATATCAATCGAAACCTGGAATTAAAAATAGAAGAGCGTACAAATGCGCTAAGCCAGGCCTACAAAGAGTTGGATACATTTTTTTACCGTTCGTCTCATGACTTTAGAAGACCGCTTACCACATTTATGGGTTTAGCCGAAGTGGCAAAGATTACAGTGAAAGATAAAAACGCTCTGGAGCTGTTTGCCAAAGTGAGAGAGACGGCCAATAATCTGGATAAGATGTTGGTGAAGTTACAATCGATAAGTGACGTTGGTGCGCAGGAACTCGTTTACAAAGAAGTAATGTTGAAAGAAATTTTTGATAACGTATGCGATGCTTTTAAAGAACAACTGGTTGGCAAAGGAATTAAAACATCAAGTGATATTAATCTGCAGAATGCATTCCTTTCCTATCCTGCCATGATCAAAATTATTATTGACAATCTGGTGGAGAATGCGATATCGTTCAGTGGTAAACACGATCCCTTTATTAAATTGAAAGCTTCAGAAGAAAATGATTCTGTTGTACTTGCGATTATCGATAACGGCCAGGGCATTGACCAACAGTATCAAGACCGCATATTCGAAATGTATTTTAGAGGTAGCGAGCAATCGAAAGGTAATGGGCTTGGGCTGTTCATCGTAAAGAAATCGGTGGAGAAGCTGGGTGGCAAAATAACCTTCGCTTCAGAATACATGAGAGGTTCAACTTTTACAATTACACTTCCGCGTAATCAACAACATAATGATTTTACCGGTCCCTTCATTCACTAATCAAAATCGGAAAAATATTATTTTTCAATAGCGTTTAATATTTCCCTTACCATCTCACCAATTTTATCTGGATCGAGCCATCGTGTTACGATTACTAAATCATGAGCACGGTCGATCACAATGAAATTTCCGCCAAAGCCATTTGCGTAAAATATATCTTCTGAAACACCATCCCATTTTTCGCTTCCACGATTTAGCCACCATAAATATCCATATGATGCATTGGCTTCAGATGATTGTGTCATCTGCTCAATCCATTTTGTTGAAATCAATTGCTGGCCATTCCAGTTGCCGTTGCGTGCAAACAATAATCCAAAACGTGCATGGTCTACTGTATTGATAAATAATCCACCACCGGAATGTCCACCACCGCTTACGGATTCTATTTCTGTTCCGTTGATTTTTACTTTCGATGTTTCATAGCCATACCAATTCCATGTGGAAGACGCACCAATCGGATCCATGATTTTTTCTTTCAAAATAACTGGCAACGGTTTTTGCCAGACTTTTAACAAGGAGTAAGAAAGCAGATTAACTCTCACGTCATTATATTCGAATACGGTACCGGGCTCTACCAATGTCCTATTCTTCCAATCTTCAATAATACCTTCTTTTGGTGGACGATCTGCCCAGTCAGACATTCCAAAAAGATTGCCTGACCAGTCAGATGATTGGGTTAATAGATGGTGCCAGGTAATTTTAGAATTATGCTCACTTGAAAAAGTGGTGTCGTTTATATAGGTATTCATTTTGTCGTGAGTGTCTTTTATAAGACCTTCATCAACTGCAAGTCCGGCTATAGTGGCGAGATAACTTTTGGTAACGCTAAACGTCATGTCAATGCGATTGACATCGCCCCACTCTGCCACCATGTAACCATTGCGCAGAATTATTCCAGCAGGGCCGCCTCTTTCTTTTGTGGGTCCGACAATTTTAAAATAGGGTTCACGAACATAGGCTTTGGCAATGGCAATATGTAAATCTCGCTCACCCTTGTATTCATTGGCTTTTGCGAAGTCAATGGCTTTATTTAACTGGACTTGATTAAGACCTTGTTTCTTGGCAGAAGACTTTATCCAGTTTGTATGAGACGGAAAGTAAAGTTGTTGACTGAAGACTGATATCTGAACAAAAAGGATCAGAACCAGTGCTATTATTTTTGAATGAAATGATGACTTCATTTAGAGAATGTTGATGGACTTTCTTTCTGAATTGCTTTTCATGGCGGCTTCAATAAGTTGAATAACCTGAAGCGACTGTTCGGGTTTTACAACAAGTTCTTTTTTCTCACGGATAACTTCGTATAGATTTTGATAATACGAGATATAACTACCTTGAAGCGTCTCCACTTTTCCTTCATAATGAAGTGCGCCAAGTTGTGTGTTCAGTTTGCCCCAGAAAGCTTCCGGCTCTTTCCCCCAGTTTGCGCCTTTCGGAATTTTACCTTCCTTCAATGCCTCTTCCTGTGGATCGATTCCATACTTTACAAACGATCCGTTCACTCCGTGAAGAATGTATTGCGGCCCTGCTTCACGCACCAGGTAACTTGATTTTACAATTATATTCAAGTCACTATAAGACAATCGCAGATCATAAAAATCAAATACCTTTCCTTCAGGACGCTGAATGCCTATGCGTGCATCCACGGATTTTGGCATACCAAAAAGTTGAATTACCTGATCGAGCATGTGCGAACCGAGGTTGTATAAAATGCCCGACCCAACTCCCGGTTCTTCTTTCCAGGTGTTGGCAACAACATAATTTCGATATCGGTCGTAATGCATTTCCATCTCCACAATTTTCCCCAATGCATTGGATTGAACAATTTCACGAACGGTTAGGAAGCCACCATCCCATCTTCTGTTTTGAAAAACGGAGAGAACTAGATTCTGCTTTTTTGCAAGGTCAATTAACTTGAGACCTTCATCAACTGTATTGGTGTAGGGTTTCTCAACCACCACATGTTTGCCTGCAAGCAAAGCTTGCTTACTGTAATCGAAATGTGTTTCGTTAGGTGTATTGACAATAACGAGCTCAATCTCTTTGTCGTTAAGAATTTCATCCAAGTTGCGAACCACTTTTACATTGGGGTACCGGCTTTTGGATGAGTCGCCTTTGCGTTGCCAGATCGTATCGATTTTATAGCCAGTATGTGCCGCCAATAAAGGCGCATGAAATACCTCGCCCGACATTCCATACGATAGCAAGGCAGTTTGAATGGGTTTCAATTCGTTCATAATGGAGTGAGATTTTGGTCTTCGTTAACTATACGCCACAAAAGGCAGTAAATCCACCATCAACCGGAACATTGATACCGGTTACAAATTTGGATGCATCAGAGCATAGCCAAACCAATGTGCCAATCAATTCCTCTGGTTTTCCAAATCGGGCAAAAGGGGTTTGAGCAATGGCCAGTTTGGCTCTGTCGGTAAAGCTTCCATCTGGGTTTGTCAGCAGGTTACGGTTTTGTTCGGTGAGGAAGTAGCCAGGAGAGATGGCATTTGCCCGAATACCTTCACCAAATTTTTTAGCCATCTCTACCGCCAGCCATTTGGTGAAATTATCGACCGCTGCTTTTGCCGCTGAGTATCCAACCACTCGTGTTATTGGTTTAAAGGAAGCCATGGAGGCTATATTAATAATCACGCCTTCTTTTTTTTCTGCCATGTGTTCTGCAAAGACTTGCGTGGGTAAAACAGTTCCCAGTAAGTTAAGGTCAACCACTTTTTGAAAGTCATCCATACTGAGATCGAACAACGTTTTATCGGGCGTTACAATAGCGCCAGGCATGTTTCCACCAGCAGCGTTTAGCAATATATCAATCGGTCCAAGCCTCTCTTTGATCTCGTTTCGAACAGCAATGAGCCGCTGTTTATCCAGCACATCGGCTTGCAGACAAAAGGATTTTACTCCGAGTTTAGATATTTCAGCAGCGATCAAATCGCCCGCTTCTTTTCTTCGTCCGAGTATCACTACATGTGCGCCAGCTTCGGCTAAACCTCTCGCCATGGCACTACCTAATACTCCGGTTCCACCGGTAACAACCGCTACCTTACGTGTGAGATCAAATAACTTTATCGACATTCTTGGAAAATTTATGGTGTGTTTGTGTTAATGTGAAAGATAATTATTTAACTTTTGGGTACTAAATAATTTTATAGCTATGGCAAAGAAAGCTAAGAAGGCATCAAAGAAAGTTGCAAAAAAGGCAGCGAAGAAAGTTGCTAAGAAAGCAGCAAAAAAATCGGCTAAGAAAGCGGCCAAAAAAGCAGCGAAGAAGCCCGTAAAAAAGGCAGCTAAGAAAGTTGCAAAAAAGGCGGCAAAGAAATCAGTGGCTAAGAAAGTTTCCGCAAAGGCGAAGTCTATTAAGAAGACCGTAGTGAAAAAAGCGAAGTCTGTTAAGAAGGCTGTAGTCACAAAAGCAAAAGCATTCTCTCAAGCTGTAGCAGATAAAACTGCGCAGGTAAAAGAAGCAGTAGCAGAAAAAGCAAGTGCTGTTGCAACTGCAGTAGAAGAGAAAGCAGCTGATGTAAAGGATGCGGTTGAAAACAAGGCCCAGGAAATCCAGAAAGATCTTTTCAACGGTAACGGTTAAGATTGTTTTGGATGTCAACCCAAAAAAGCGATAAGGAATTCTTGTCGCTTTTTTAGTTTATGCTTGGCTTACTTTTACACTAATAAGCGGCTTCGTAGTCAACCGTTAGTGTTATCCAGGTGTACTTCTTGATCTTTACAGTAACGGGATTGATGATGCCTTGTCCGTTAAAAAGATTAGCGAAAAGCCCCTTACTTTCTTTTACAAACACAGAATAATTACCAGGAGGAAGCTTGATTTTAAAGGAACCGTCTGGTTTGCTGACGAAACTAGCGATCGGTTTGCTTTGAATATCAGTAAAGAATCCATCCGTTTGCTTCGAATCCTGAAGTTTAACCTCCGGATACACGACAACCTCACGAACAATTCCTTGTTGAGGAGACCTGTTTTTATCAGGTCCGGGCATTTGGTTTCCGGAGAGCCAAAACACCTGACCTTTTATGCCTTGCTTTTGAGCCTCGGCTGATAACTGAATTGTAAATAAAAGAAGGATTAGCAGCAATTTTGCCATAGACTAAAGTTACTAAACTTTGGTCTCCTGTGTAATGCATATAGGGATCAAGTCTGCAAAATCGCACTAATTGTAGACGTGATCCCTGTTTATTATTTCGCTCGAAAAGTGGTGATCAGAATAACATGTACACCAGGCACATAAGGATAAAGAGTAAGAATATAATCATGGGTTTGGGTTTAGTCTTTTTTGATGATTTGAGGAGTTCCGTGGTAGTCGATGTCGCTGGTTATGTCTTCATCAATTTCCAATGTATTTAAGACGTTTACTTTGGCCGTTGAAACTCCGCTGACCTCTACAACGGCATCTGACGCTTCAAGGTTATAGGCTTTTAATTTACAGGCAAACTGAAGATTGGCATCGAGGCTATTGACATTACCGGAAAGCTCAGCTTCCGATTTTCCGGTTAAATGCACCATCAGATTATGCGCGTTTAAACTTCCTTTTATTTTTATCGGTCCTGTTATTTCGATCTCCATGTCGTCAGCAGTAAACTCATCAAACTCGATTGTTCCGTAACCAGCTCCCTTCACTTTTTCAAGGTTGGGCATTGTTATGTTGATGCGCACTTCATCGATGTCTATAAACTTACCATCCCAATCAAACTTTTTCTCTCCTTCATACTCTACCACCAGCGTTTTGCCAGAGCGATAGATTTTGTATTTCCTTTTCTCGCTATCGGCTCCTAACATTTCAACAGCGTAATCATCACCCGAAGTAATGTTAACGTCAATGAATCCACGCAAGTCGACTTTATCAAAATCAGAAAGACCAAATTGATCTTGAATGCCATTTTCTTCATCCTCGTTCTTCGGACAGTTCAGGCAAGTCAAACCATCTTTCTCTTTTAGTGTCCACACATAACCATCGCGGTTTTCATAGTCAATGTAATGTGATACGAAGTAAGTACTAGACGCAATACTCTTGTCCATTACAATGGGATAATCGTATGGAACATAAAGAGTCAGTTCCAGCCGTTGGTTTCTGAAGATGGCATCTTCTTTAAATTGAAGATTCGAATCAAATGTGATTACAGAATCTTTTACATCAACAAAGTAGGTTACAAGCTGCGCGTTTTCAATCGCTTTTTGACGTGTGCCTCCTTGTGATCTGAAGGTTTGAACTAGTTTTAATTCTTTACCTTCATATCCTTTCATTGTAAGTGATACACCATCATAATCATCCATTCCTACTTCGTGGATTTTAAGAATCACTCTCTTCTCTGGTAGTGGATAGGTATTCTCAACGCTAAACTCGCCCTCTTCTTTAAAGGCATAAATAATTTTTGGAAGACCAACACCCAGCATGGCAACACTTACAAAGAACAACACGAAGAGTGTCCAACCAGTTGTAGCATTGAAGCTAAACTTCTTGGCAACAATGGAGGTACCAATAAGCATGATAAAGATTGTTGGTATAAGTGCTGCACCAAAGGCAGCAACAACTAACCATGACGGAATACTATTAATAAAAATATGCATGGGCATTCCGATCTCGCTGTGATCCATTAACCATGGCCATGAAAATGCAGAAGCTGAGAAGATGCCCAGTAATATTCCACCACTAATAATGGTAGTGAACAAAAGACTCACACCAAAGAGAACTACAAACACACCAATTGCAACGCGAATGATTTCTGCAATCGGTACTAATATTTTCCCGAGTACACTCAACACCATTCCAATCAAGCGAAAGGGAAAGAGTATGATTTTAGTCAGCGCACTTTCTTCCTTTTCAGGATCTTCATTTAAATTTTTTTTAATGTTCGATTCAATGTTTGAAAGTGTAACCGGCTCGCCTTGCATTTGCATTCGATCCGTAAGCGAACGGGCTTCGGGTAATACAACCCAAAGCACTAAGTACACAATGAAACCTGCTCCAAAGAAAATGGTGAACAATACAAAGAGTAAACGCACAACGACAATGTCAATACCGAAGAAGGCGGCCATTCCACCAGATACTCCACCTAATACTTTGTTTTCAGTATCGCGGAACATTTTCTTTCCAGTCTCTGGCTCTTCTAGTTCATAAGAACCAGGAACTGCAATCCAAAGCACAAGGTAGATCAGCAATGTAATTCCGTAGGCAAAAGCAAATAGTGCAAAGAACAATCTCACCCAAACTGCATCGATGTTAAAGTAGTTACTGATACCGGCACAAACGCCACCCAATACTTTTCTTTTCTGATCGCGTTGAAAAGGCTTTGGAGGTGTATAGGTATTTTGTTGATTGGATGAGCTGGTTGAACTGGATTCTGATTTTGCTTTAGAAGATTGCTGTTTGGGCTCATCTGATTCTTGTTCTTCAGCAGCTTTAAAATCGCTTACACTACCCATTGTGGTAATCAACGCTGTTACATCTTCACCAGTGATTACCTGTTTACCTTCGCTGAGCTTTGATAGAAACAGTTCGGCAATCCGGCTTTCGATATCGGCCAAAATTTCGCTGCTGTCTTCAAACGAAGAAAAGTATTTGTTAATCGAGTCGAGGTATTTTCTCAGGTTTTCGTAACCGTCTTCTTCAATGTGGAAGATGATACCGCTGATGTTGATGCTAATATTCTTTTTCATATACGTTGTAAAAAGTCGGATGAAGATTAAGCGTTAGATTTAGTGGTTATCGTTTGGGTAGAGTGTACCAGTTCTTCCCAGGTTTCACTCAGGTTGCGTAAAAATTTGCTGCCTCTATCGGTCAAGGTATAATATTTTCGGGGTGGCCCTGATTTGGATTCCACCCATTTATACTCCAGCAGCCCGGCATTTTTCAAGCGGGTCAACAAGGGGTAAAGTGTTCCTTCTACGACAATGATTTTGGCAGTCGTCAATTCGTCCAACATATCTGAAGCGTAAACTTCGCCACGCGATATGATATGGAGGATGCAATATTCCAAAATACCTTTTCTCATCTGTACTTGTGTGTTTTCAAGGTTCATACATCCCGTTTTTAATCAATCCTGAAGCTATATACGGTAAAGTACTATGCATGGCCAAGTACTATTGAAAATAATTTGCAGTTTCCTTCAAAAACCTTGTTTACAGCCGTATTTTGACGATTAATTTTTTTGAAATGAAAAACTCAGCGCTTTATTTTCTGTTTCTAGTCTTCAGTGTGGCCTGTTCCCCGCCTTCATCAAAGAAGGATGCATTAGTTTTTCAATCTGATTTTGGGCTGAAGGACGGAGCCGTTGCCGCCATGAAAGGTGTGGCTTTTGGTGTTTCTGATAAGCTTAGGATTTTTGATCTTACACATGAAATACCTCCCTACAATATTTGGGAAGCTTCTTATAGGCTGGATCAAACGGCAATGTATTGGCCGGTAGGAACTGTCTTTGTTTCAATTGTAGATCCCGGTGTTGGCTCTGATCGTAAATCCATTGTGTTGAAAACAAAATCAGGACACTATATAGTATCACCAAACAATGGCACCCTAACATTAGTGGCAGAACATCTGGGCATTGAAGAGATCAGGGAGATAGATGAAACTAAAAACCGATTGTCCAATTCAAATGAATCATATACTTTTCATGGGCGGGATGTATATGCTTACACGGGTGCCCGACTTGCTGCAGGCGTCATTTCGTTTGAAGAGGTAGGCAAGAAACTTGAAAACACCATTGTAAAACTTGATTACCAGAAGCCAGTATTTGAAAATGGATTGGTTCGTGGAAATATTCCCGTGCTGGATGTTCAATACGGAAACGTTTGGTCGAACATTGACAAATCAACTTTTTCAAAATTGAATGTTCAGTATGGCGATTCAATCCAGGTTAAAATTTATCATGACCAAGAAATGGTGTATGATCATAAAGTGATTTTTGCGAAAACCTTTTCGGATGTTCAGAAAGGAAAAACGCTTGGCTATATGAATAGTTTACTCAATTTTTCGATCGGTGTTAACCAAGCTAGTTTTGCAGATCAGTTTCATGTCGCAAGTGGAGAAGCCTGGAGTTTGGAGCTCCGGAAAAAATAAAATGATCCTCATCGCCCTGGTATTGAGCTGGTATTTAATCACCTGAATTTTAGCCTTTTTGATTACTTTTGTGGTTGGCTTTGTATCTAACTGCGTGTGCTGACTGTTTGTTGATGAGATCGAAAATTTTCCTGCTTCTTCTATTCCTTTTTGCTTTAAAAGCCAATGCCCAAATGGGTAATGAGTGGATTAATTTCGGACAGTCCTATTTTAAAATTCCAGTAGCAAAGGACGGTATTTACAAGCTCAGTTATCTTGATTTGCAAGCAGCAGGATTCCCTGTGGGCATGGCCGATCCAAACAAAATTCAACTCTTCCATCGGGGTATTGAACAAGCTATTTATGTTGATGGTGATGGCGATGGTCAATTCAATCCAATCGACTTCATTGAATTTTACGGACAACGAAATGATGGAACACTGGATACCGAACTTTACAAGCCATCATTTAATCAACCACATACCTATTACAATCTTTACAGCGATACAACAAGTTACTTTCTTACGGTAGGTCTTTCAAACGGCAAACGAATGACTAATTTTTTTGAAGTCAATTCAACTTCGATTCAGAAGGAGACGAGTCACATCGATGAAAAATTAAAAATACTTTCTTCTGATTACGCCACAGGAATGATTTACGGTACAGATGTGCAGAACACCTCGTTTGACCGTGGCGAAGGATGGACGGATTATCAGATCACTACAAATACTTCCCGAGATTATGTTTTTAACAACGTACTGCTTGGAGTTACCACATCCGCTGCTCCGAAGCTGGAAATGGTAATGGTGGGCCGCGGAGAAATGCAACACGCAGTGGAAATTTATATTGGGAGTGGTTTTAGATTGTTGAACACTTTTAACTTTTCAGGCTACGGTGCGACTACTTTTTCGCAAGCCATCGACTGGACAGATATTGCTGCGGATGGGACTTTGGCATTGCGTGTAAAAGTTGTTGGAGTAGGAGGTAATCCGGATCGAATAAGCGTATGCTATTTGAAATTAAATTATGCTCAACAGATTGATGCGCAAGGATCAGCTGAAAAAGTTTTTATTCTAAATGAAAATCCATCGAATAAGTCCTATATCGAAATCAGTAATGCAGTAAGCAATACAATTTTGTGTGATGTCACTGATCCAAACAATGTAAGCCGTATCGGAACAACCACTACATCCACATTGAATGCTGTAGTTCCATCCACTAACTCATCAAGAAAAATTTTAGCGACCTCAATTGTTACCGTTCCGACTGTGAAGCCCGTTTCGTTTAGGCAAATCACTCCATCGCAACATGATTACATAATTATTAGTCACCCCACGTTGCGAAATTCAGGAGGAGGTTACAGCGATCCGGTAAAAGCCTATGCAGAATATCGTGCATCATATGAGGGAGGGAAATATGATACGCTGGTTGTAAACATTCAACAGCTTTATGATCAATTCAGTTATGGTGAGAGTACACCAGTAGCAATTTTCCGTTTCACGAAATTTTTGGCAGCATCCAATCTGCCCCGTTATCTTTTTCTAATTGGCAAAGGATTAGAGTTGAATTATAATTATTACCGCTCCCCAAATTCTTATCCTGTATTTAAGGATTTTATTCCCACGGCTGGTATGCCTGCATCGGATATGAATTACACTGCTGGTTTATCAGGAACGAGTTATGAACCGGCTGTGCCCACGGGTCGCATTACTGCAACAAATCCAAATCAAGTTGCTGCTTACCTTAACAAAATAAAAGAGATGGAAGCTTTGCCATATGATGCTTTGTGGCGGAAAAATATTCTTCATCTCAGTGGAGGTATTGAGGCAGGTGAGCCTGAAACATTTAAAAATTACATGAAGGATTTTCAAGCCGTTGCCGAAGATTATCATCTGGGTGGCCAGGTAGCATCGATCGCTAAAAATTCAACAGACATCACCTTTATTAATATTGCAGATGAAGTGAATACTGGATTAGATCTTGTTACTTTCTTTGGACACTCATCTTCCTCTACGCTCGATTTTGATATTGGGTATGTAAGCAACCCTATCCTGGGATACAACAATCCGAGGAAATATCCTTTGCTATTGATGAACGGCTGTGAAGCGGGAGCATCGTTTTCTCCAAATTTTCTTTTTGGTGAAGACTGGGTTTTGGCAGATAAAAAAGGAGCAACTGGTTTTATTGCCCACAGCTTTTTTGGATTGCAAACCAATTTGAAAAGATATGCTGATACGTTTTATGAAGTTGGGTATGCTGATTCAGTTTTCATTCATGCTGGTGTTGGCGATATTCAAAAGGAAGTGGCAAAACGCTTTATGATAAACTCTTCTGCATCTCCTGATAATACAACCCAGGTGCAGCAAATGATTTTATTAGGTGATCCGGCAGTTAAACTTTTTGGTGCAGCGAAACCTGATCTTGAAATTAATTCGAATAATATATCCATTGAAGCATTTGATGGCAGTGCCGTTACCGCTGCGGCAGACTCTTTTGCTGTGAAGATGATCGTGCGAAATTTCGGAATGGCAAAGAAGGAAATCATGCGCATAGAGGTTAAGCGTACATTAAATGACGGGTCAGTTCTTTTGTATGACTCTCTGTATCAAACACCGAAATACAGCGATACGCTTACATTTGTTATTCGCACAGGCAGGGAAAATGGAAATGGCAATAATACCTTTTCCATTACACTTGATCCGGATAATATTATTGATGAATTAACGAAGGATAACAACACGGCTACTTTTGGATTGATTGTCCCATTGAATGGAACAAAAAATCTCTTCCCTCAAAAATTCTCCATTGTTCACTCTGCTTCCATTGATCTTTCTTTTCAAACTACAGATTTACTTTCAGGTGAACGTGATTTCTTACTGGAGTTTGATACTCTTAATACATTTGATAGCCCATTCAAAAAACAATTTACCGTTAAAGGAACAGTACTGGCTAAGCAGGCGGTGCAGTTGTTGGCAAATGATACACTCGCATATTATTGGCGGACAAAATTGCTTGATCCTTTGACAGGCGAAAGCGATGCGTGGAATCAAAGTTCATTCACCTACATTAACAATGGCCCGGAAGGTTGGGCGCAAGTTCATTTTCCTCAGTATCTGGAAAATCAAACCGAGGGACTCGTGACGAATGCAGCATTGCGGAAATTAAATTTTCTGGAGACAGTAACTTCCGTTGATATTAAAAACTTTGGAGCTTCTTCCGGAAAGCCACGTGATTCAGTCAGTGTGAAAATTGGCGGTGCAGAATACAACTTATATACTCAAGCTGGGGGTGCAGTGGGTTGCCGGGACAATACCATCAACTTAATAGCATTCGATAAAAAATCAACAGCTCCCTATTACGGCATAGACTTTAAGTGGTACGAAATATTGTTCATCTATGGAGGAAGAAGATTGATTTGTGGTCGCAAACCGTTTGTTATTAACAGCTTTACTCCGCCCGAACTCAGCACCGGTAACAATGACGACATCACGAAATATGTTGACAATGTCGCGATGGGTGATTCGGTATTATTGTATAGCATGGGTGATGCTGGCTATAGCGCATGGCCTGCTGCAGCAAAAACAAAACTAGGTGAACTTGGAATTTCAGTTGCTCAGATTGATGCCTTATTGCCCGGTGAGCCCGTTGTGATCTTTGCACGAAAAGGTTTGGCACCCGGAACGGCTACATTTTTCAGAGCAGGTGGAGCTTCACCTGAGCAGGCTAAACTTGTAGTGAATAAAACTATTACTGGCAGATACCTTTCGGGTGATATGAAAAGTACGTTGATTGGACCAGCACAAAACTGGGAAGCATTCAAGGCTCAACCGTCTGAAATAGGAGCAACTGATGTAGCCTATTTTGATATTCATGGTGTCAAGCTAAATGGTGAGGATCAACTTTTGTTTTCGCATGCTGCAAATGAAACGGATCTGAGTTCGATTAATGCCGATGAATTTCCTTACCTCAAAATTATTTTTTATACTGAAGACAACATCAATCTTACTTCCGCTCAGCTAAACAAATGGATTGTTACCTACACTCCTGTGCCAGAGGGATTGTTGATTTATAAAGGTAGTCCAACGCAAGAAATAATTTCTGAAGGTGACACATGGAAAGCGAATTATGGATTTATGAATATCAGTGATAAGACGTTTGCTGATTCGCTTACTGTTCGATATGAAGTCTTCAACCAAACCACGCGCACGCCAACACTTGAACTTCTTAAAATCAAACCGCCACTTCCCGGAGATACAACACTTTTTGAAGTCACTTTTAACTCATCAAACAAAAGCGGACTTAACGATGTAAATGTTTTTGTCAACCCACACATTCAATCGGAATTGTATTACGATAATAATGTAATTGAATTGCGCGAACACTTGAATGTGCAGACAGATAACTTTAGTCCCGTAATGGAGGTAACTGTTGACGGAAGGAAAGTACTCAATGAGGATTTTGTTTCGTCCAATCCATTTATCCTGGTTCGGATGTGGGATGAGAACCGACACTCTTTAAAAACGGATATCGATGGCATGCAGATATTTTTAACTTATCCATGCGACACTGAAGATTGCCCCGTGACTCCAATCGATTTGTCATCTTCAGTAGTGCACTGGTATCCCGCTACTGCTACATCTGATTTTAAAATAGAATTTAAGCCAGCCAATCTTCCGGAAGGAAAATATACTTTGCGCGTTCAATCGACAGATGCAAAGGGAAATGAAAGTGGGGTTGAACCTTATATTGTGGATTTCATGGTAATGAATGAAACATCAGTTGTCATCAGCCAACCCCATCCCAATCCTTTCACAGTAAACACATACATTACCATTACCGTAAGTGGAAATAAATTGCCCGATGCGTATGATTTTCAAATCATCGATTTGAATGGCAAAATGATTCGAAACTTTGATCAAGACGAGCTGCCATCCATTTTTATTGGAACAAATACATTAACATGGAATGGTTTAGATTCTTTTGGTAATCAAATGATCAATGGAATGTATCTCTTCAAAGTATCATTGAAGATTGACGGTCAACAAATTGAAAAACGTGGCAAGATTGTTTTAGCGCGCTAGCGATTTTCCTTCGAAAGAAAATCATTAGCTATTAAGCTGTTAAAAATCGATGCACTGTCTTTTGATAATATTTCTCTCCTGGTTTTAGTGTAATGGAAGGAAAATGAGAATGATTTGGTGAGTCAGGAAAGTGTTGTGTCTCTAAACAAAATGCAGTTCGGTAAGCATATCTCTTTTTCCCCTTTCCACTATCAGAACCAGTTAAAAAATTACCAGCATAAAATTGTAAACCAGGCTCTGTTGTATAAATCTCCATCATGCGACCGGATGTTGATTCAGATACAACGGCTGCAAGCGTAAGCGAATCATCATTTTTATTTAATACCCAATTATGATCGTAGCCGCTTCCAAGTTTTAATTGCTTGTCAGGATCGTTTATGTTTAAACCAACTGGTGTGGGTTTTCGAAAATCAAAAGGTGTATTGACGACATCACGCAATTCACCGGTGGGAATAAGTCCGCCATCAACCGGAACAAAACGATCACCGTTAATCATTAGGGAGTGTTGTAGGATATCGCCATTACCTTCTCCGGCTAAATTGAAATAATTATGATGCGTTAAGTTAACGGGTGTAGGTTTGTCAGTTGTGGCTTCATACTCAATAATCCATTCATTGTGATTTGTCAGCGTATAGATAACATTAACATTTAATTTTCCCGGATAACCTTCTTCTCCATCCGGACTTGTGTAATCTAATTTGAGTGCTTCGTTTCCATTTATGTTAAGTGGAGTAATATTCCAATACACATTGTGAAAACCATTTGGTCCGCCATGCAAATGATTCACTCCATTGTTAATGGGAAGCTGATACTCTTTTCCATCCAATGAAAATTTTCCTTTTGCAATACGATTTCCAACGCGGCCAATAATCGCACCGAAGTATAGACTTCCGTTCACATATTCTTCAGGAGTATCATAACCTAAAATGATATCAGCAAGCTTTCCGTTTTTATCGGGAACCATCAGTGACATTACTTTTCCGCCCAGGTTTGTAACGGTCATCATCAAACCATTTTTATTTTTCAGCGTGAAGACTTGCTCTTTTGCTTTTGGAGAATGAGTTTGAAACGAATCCATAATGGAATGGAGTTGAGGGTTGATGTGCGATTAGTTTGGATTTAAAGTAGCTAAATAATTTGAACTCCAATCATTCACCAACACTTTAAAATCCGATAACGATTGAAAGGGTAAGAATTATTTTTTAGAGGCGCTAATAAGTATGCAAATCCATCCGGCAATAAAGAGTAGTCCACCAATAGGTGTAATCGCACCAAGTATGCCTAATCCTGTAAAGCATAGTAAATATAGACTGCCACTGAAGAAAAGAATACCACCTGTAAAAAAGAGTGATGCGAATTCTAAAACCTTAACCGGTAATTGATTCATCAAAATTCCTGTTGCCAGTAACGCGAATGCATGATAGAACTGATAGCGTACAGCCAACTCAAATGTATCCAATCGGCCAGACTCTACTAACATCGGTTTAAGAGCATGAGCTCCAAATGCACCGATAGCAACACCCAATAAACCAAATCCAGCTCCAAGCATCAATGTTGTCCGTGAATTCATTTTGTCTTTTTTAAAATTTTAATTTGATTTTTATCTGCTTCCAAAAATAGCTGATCCAACCCGAACCATTGTACTTCCTTCTTCTATTGCAATCTTATAATCGCCACTCATCCCCATCGAAAGTTCTTTCATCTCAACACCTTTTGGCAAGGATGAGTTTTTTAAGGTATCAAAGAATTTTTTCAGACTTCGAAACTCGTTTCGAACCTGTTCGGGGTTATCGCTGAATGTTGCCATGCCCATTAATCCTACAATCTTTATGTTCTGTAGATTTTTGAATGATGGCGAGGAAAGCAAATCCATTACCTCTTCTTCTGAAAATCCAAACTTGGACTCCTCTTTTGCAATATGAAGTTGCAACAAGCATGTTATTGTCCGACCAGCTTTGGCGGCTTGTTTATTGATTTCTTCCAATAACCGGTCGCTGTCAACTGAGTGGATGAGGTGAATGAATGGGGCAATGTATTTTACCTTATTCGATTGAAGGTGCCCAATCATGTGCCACTCAATGTCTTTAGGGAGGGCTTCAAATTTAGGAACGACCTCCTGAACTTTATTCTCACCGAAAATACGCTGCCCGGCTGCATAGGCTTCCTCGAGTTTTTCGAGCGGCTGTGTCTTGCTGACCGCAATCAGTTTGCACCCGGCAGGTAAGTTTTGCCTTAAATTGGTAATGTTATTATTGATATTCATTGCTATTTTTGACCACTTTAAAAAGAACAGCGTTAACGTAAAGATATGGCGATACTTGGAACCTTGCTTAAAAAAGGAATTCGCATCCGCGAAATGTTGGAGCAGGAATACACTTCCCCATTCGATTTGCAAAAGAAAGAATTAAAAGAACTTATCATCACCGCAAGCCAGACTGAATTTGGGAAGCAATATGATTTTCAGGATGTACTTCAGCGGTTTAAAAAAAGTGATAAGTCGTTTTACAATCTATACAAGCAGAATGTACCCATCCATACCTACAATAAAATCTATGCGGATTGGTGGAAGCTGTCGCTGAAGGGTGTAAAAAATGTGTGCTGGCCTGGTCGAACAAAATATTTTGCGTTGAGTTCGGGAACATCTGAGGCAGCCTCGAAATATATTCCCATCACGAAGGAAATGACAAAGGCGATACAGAAAACCAGTATCCGCCAAATGCTTACACTCTCCAAATATGATTTGGAGCCTGAGATTTTTGAATCTGGAATTCTCATGCTGGGAGGCAGCACTCACTTGAACAAACGCGGAAGTTATTTTGAAGGTGACCTTACAGGAATACAAGCTGCGCGTTTACCATTTTGGTTTCAACACTTTTATAAGCCCGGAAAAAAGATTGCAAAGAATAGAAACTGGGATGTTAAGCTGGATGAGATTGCGAAGAAAGCCAGCGATTGGGACATCGGCATTTTGGTGGGTGTACCCGCCTGGATCCAAATTTTAATAGAGAAAATTCTAAAGTACAATAAGGCGAAAAACATCCATGAAGTTTGGCCAAATCTGAGTGTGTATGTACACGGTGGTGTTTCGTTTGATCCCTATCGAAAAGGACTCGAAAAATTATTTGGGAAACCAGTGTATTACATTGAAACCTACCTGGCATCTGAAGGCTTCATCGCTTTTCAGGCTTATCCCAACAGACGCTCCATGCGACTGGTGTTGAACAATGGAATTTTCTACGAGTTCGTGCCTTTTGAAGAAAAAAACTTCGATGCTAATGGAGAGATAAAACCCGATGCCGAAACCTTAATGATTGACGAGGTAGAAGAAGGAAAGGAATATGCTATTTTAATTTCTTCTTGTGCCGGTGCGTGGCGTTACCTTATTGGAGATACAATCAAGTTTACCTCTATTGAAGAATCTGAAATTATTATAACCGGTCGCACAAAACACTTTCTTAGTTTATGTGGTGAACACCTTTCGGTGGATAACATGAACAAAGCCATTGAACTGGCTTGCAATGATTTTAATATTGCCATTCCCGAGTTTGCAGTAGCGGGTATTCCTCACGGAACCCTCTTTGCTCATCAGTGGTTTGTGGGCACAGATGATAAAGTAGATGCAAAAGCGTTGAAAGAAAAAATTGATACACATCTGAAAATATTGAATGATGATTATGCTGTAGAACGCAGTGCAGCCTTAAAAGAAATTTATGTTGATGTGTTGCCCGTAAAAACATTTTACGATTGGATGGAGTCTAAGGGGAAAAAAGGAGGTCAGAATAAATTTCCGCGCGTTATGAAAAATGCTCAACTAGACGACTGGAAAGATTTTCTTCAACAACGCGCCAATGGAAATCATTCTTAATGGAATTATCTCAGGCATTGTCCTGGCTTTTTTAATCGGCCCCGTTTTTTTTACGCTTCTTCAAACCAGCATCGAAAAAGGTTTTTCAAGTGGTGTATTTGTCGCTATTGGAATTTCCTTAAGTGATGCACTTTATATTTTTGTTTCGTACTTAGGCTTAATACAATTTTTACAGGCCGAGCGTTTTCGACTTTATCTCGCGTACGGTGGAGGAATTGTTTTGCTTGGCTTTGGACTGTATTACCTTTTAATCAAAAGCAGAAAACTCACTAATTTCAATCCTGAACATGTACAAACCCGCAACATATTTCGGCTCATTGCGAAAGGTTTTATCATCAATGGTCTTAGTCCCATGGTCTTGTTTTTTTGGATTGCGACTGTTGGGGTAGCCACTACTCAATTGGGCTATGAAACAAATAAAGAAGCCGCTGTGTTTTTTGCGTCCATCGTAGGAACTGTTTTTATTACCGATCTCATTAAGGCAAAATTGGCGGATAGACTTCGCCTTCTGATCACACCAACGGTAATCAAAGCCATGAATATCATTTTAGGTATTGTATTGATTGTCTTTGCGGGGAGGCTGATTTTATTCCCCGATAATATCCCTCATTAAGGTATTGAAGGTTAGTGAATTGGTTGAAGTTTGCCGCTAAAATCACGCGATTTAATAGATCCGACAATCCCATTTTTACGATTAACAATTAACCATTAACAATTCACTTTTTGCCTTACCTTTGCCGGTCTAAAGTGAACGTATTACCTATTAAATAATCAGTCCATGTTCGATAATTTAAGTCTTAAGCTGGAAAAGGCCTTTCAATCCTTAAGAGGTCAGGGGAGTATATCCGAGATAAATGTTGCCACCACCGTAAAAGAAATCCGCAAGGCCCTTATCGATGCGGACGTAAACTATAAGGTTGCCAAAGAAGTAACGGACGATATTAAAGAAAAGGCCATGGGCCAGGATGTGCTCACCGCCATTTCGCCCGGTCAGTTATTAGTTAAAATCACGAATGACGAACTCACTGCCCTGATGGGTGGACAGAGTGAGGATATAAAAATTGAAGGTAATCCAGCGGTTATTCTTATTGCCGGTTTGCAAGGTTCAGGTAAGACAACTTTTTCTGGAAAGCTTGCTCTTTATTTGAAGAAGCAAGGTCGCTCTGTATTGTTAACGGCTTGTGATATTTATCGTCCAGCCGCGATTGATCAATTGAAAGTTTTAGGTGAGCAGGTAGGTGTAGAAGTATATGCTGAGCCTGAAAATAAAGATGCTGTAAAAATTGCTAAGGCTGCCATTGAGCATGCCAAGAAAAATAATCACCGGGTTGTTATTGTCGATACTGCGGGTCGCCTCGCTGTAGATGAAGCGATGATGGATGAGATCGCAAGATTGAAAGAAGCACTCAAACCATCAGAGACTTTGTTCGTGGTGGATGCCATGACAGGACAAGATGCTGTGAACACAGCAAAGGCATTCAATGATCGTTTAAATTTTGACGGAGTTGTATTAACCAAACTTGACGGTGATACACGTGGTGGAGCTGCTTTATCAATTCGGAGAGTAGTAGAGAAGCCAATCAAGTTCATGAGCTTGGGCGAAAAGATGGAAGCGATCGATCGTTTCTATCCGGAACGTATGGCCAGTCGTATTTTGGGTATGGGTGACGTGGTATCACTCGTAGAAAAAGCACAACAGGTATTTGACGAAGAAGAAACCGCGCGCCTCAACAAGAAGATCCGCAAGAACCAGTTCGACTTCAACGATTTTCTTTCGCAGCTCGACCAGGTAAAGAAAATGGGTAATATGAAAGACCTGTTGGGTATGATCCCCGGCATGGGCAAAGCCATTAAAGATGTAAACATTGATGACAATGCATTCACGCCCGTTGAAGCCATCATCAAATCCATGACGTTGCACGAACGTGAAAATCCAGATGTGATTAACAGCAGCCGCAAGACCAGAATAGCAACCGGTAGTGGAACATCGGTGCAGCAAGTCAATCAGTTGTTAAAACAATTCAGCGACATGCGGAAGATGATGAAGACGATGAATAAGATGGGTGGAGGTAAGCGTGCCTTGGGTGCGTTGAATCCGTTTGGGAAATAGACTGGACTCATCTATTTAGAAGTTTTCGATGCCTTGCCACAACGAACTGTGCTTATGACGGCTTGGGTTTTTGAAGCGCGATATTTACACGAAATAATTTGATGAAACTCGTTATATATTTAGTTATTACTATCAGCAGGGCAAAAGCTCAGCAGTTTTCTAACAGCTCCACCCTTGACAATACGTTTCGAAAAGGGCAAATAACTTCGAGTGGCTGTAGTTGGGGCGATTTTAATAACGATGGATGGCAAGACCTGCTGATAACAAACTGGGCTGCTGATAATGACACCCTCTATCGTAATAACGGTGATGGTACTTTTTCAAAAGTAATCAACTCTGTCATAAGCACCGATGCAGACGCCTCTTCAGTTGGCGTGTGGGGTGATTATGATAATGATGGGTTCATTGACCTTTTCGTACCGACTGTAAGTCATAACTTATTATACAGAAATAATGGTGATGAAACATTCGCTAAGATAACAAGCGGGACAATCGTTAATGATCCGGTGCCGCCTCAGACATCAGCAGGATCTGGTAGCAGCGCGTGGGGGGATTATAATGGCGATGGATTTCTGGACCTGTATGTAACCCATGTAAATGGAAATAGCTGCTTATACAAAAACAATGGCAACGGCTCATTCACAAAGATCCAACAGGGAATAATTGTACAAGATTACTCGTCAAAAGACTGCGCCTGGATAGACTTTGATAATGACTGTGACTTGGATTTGTTTGTAACCGCAGCTGCGACAGGTCTGTTATACCAAAATAACGGCAGCAGTGGTTTTAACAAGATTACAGAATTGAATGAAACTGACTACATAGAAACATTTTCCTGGGGGGATTATAACAATGATGGCTTCTTTGATCTGCTCCTGGGATATGGTAACGCAGGAATCGGTCTGTATCAAAATAATAAGGATGGAACTTTTACTAAGATCACAAATAGTGGAATGCCCGCCAATGGGAATGGAGCCCGCGGCTCAGGATGGGGTGACTTTGACAATGATGGATTACTGGATGTTTTTTTTACCAATGTGCAGGGCAATGGAGGCACGAATTTATACCATAATGACGGTAACGGAACTTTTAGCGAAGTCACTGGTGAAAACTTTAACCTATCGGGGCCAGAACCAACATCCTGGTGTGATTACAATAACGATGGGTATCTGGACCTCCTGATTGTAACCCACCATGGGGACATTATAAATCACTTGTATACAAATAACGGTGGCACCAATCATTGGCTTGAGGTAGAAGTGAAATCAAAAAACAAACTTATAATCGGAACCAAGATCACAGTAAACTACAAATCCCAGTCACGCGTAATCTCATCAGCTAGTGGACATCATGCCCAAAGTCCCTCCGTGGCGCACTTTGGGTTGGGTAATACGAACGAGGTTGATGTCACTATTCTTTGGCCCTCGGGTTATTTGCAGCAATTAAAAAACGTTGTCGCAAATCAAAAGATAATCGTGAGTGAAGATGGAGTGAATGAAGGTGTTTCGCTTGACTTGGGACCCAATCAAATTGTCTGCAACAAAACAAGCACACTCCTGCAAGCACCTCAAGGATTCGACTCCTACATTTGGAATACTAATTCGCGAACCTCTGCAATAACGGTTAGTCAATCCGGACGCTATTGGGTGGAAGCAAGATTGAGCTGCCAAACTGCAAGGGACTCGATCGATCTTAAGTTTGAAGTTACACCCACTCTAGAATTGGGAAAGGATATTTCAACATGCAACGACCAACCTGTTTCAATAACAACATTGGTAAGCGGAGTGACATACCTTTGGAGCACTGGAAATAACACTGCTCGCGAAGACGTTAATAAATCGGGCAACTTTTGGTTACAAGTACAAAATGACTGTGGTTCGGATACTGATACCATTCAGGTCGAGTTTGTGAAGCCGTTGGAAAAACTTGAACTTGGTCGAGACACAACACTGTGTGCTGGTCAATCTTATGATTTGAAAGTGCCAAATGAATACAATACCATTCAGTGGAACAACGGTTCGACAACGCATGACATAAGCGTATCAACAGGGGGAATCTATCGTGTGATTGCTCAAGAAAAGAATTGCTTTTATTCGGATTCAGTGACGATAAAATTTGACCAAGTGCCAATACCAATATTTCCTTCAGGAGAGGTGTATCTATGTGAATGGAAAGATATCAAATTGTCGGCTCGCCCAAATTTTGTCTCCTATCTATGGCAAGACGGTTCTACGGATTCCATCGTGGTGGCTCGATCCACCGGTAAATACAGTGTAAGCGTTACAAATGCTTGTGGCACTTTCAAGGATACCCTCGACATAAAATTATTTAATACAAACTCGCTCTTTATTGCCAATGTCATAACTGCAAACGGGGATGCCAAAAACGATACGTTTATTATAGATGACCTGTTAATAGATAGTAAACTTGAAGTTTTTAATCGCTATGGACAGCAAGTATTTTTTACCTCCAAGTACCAAAACAACTGGGATGCCCAGGGGCTGGACAGCGGTACATATTATTTTCTGATTACAGAAAACTATTGTAATAAACAGTTGAAAGGCTGGATCCATGTTTTGCATTAAGTCAATCTTTATTCTTATTTGGTACGGCCATCTACTCCTATGCAGTGATCGCGCAAGCCCTTCAGAGTATCTGTCCACGGAGCCAACCCAATTGTTGCCAACGGCTCGTGCATATGACGGCTTGGGTTTTTGAAACACGCCACTGTCGTCCGTGACAAGACTAAATTAAGAAACGATCACTTCAAATTTACTGATTGCCCCGAGCTGGCATACGCACTTTATGGGCTTTTATTCGTCAGCGATCTTGCCTTATCTCTTAACGCAAGCCAAACGTTTAAGCAATTGGATAGAGAAATTGATGAATGGTTGAATAAATAGCTTCGCATTTAATAATATTAAGCATTCATCTAATCTTATTACAATGAAAAAGACAATTGCGATTCTCTTGCTCTTCATTTCTGTTTACGCTTCGGCCCAACAAGGCTTGTTGAAAGAAAGCCTCAAAGTAAAAAGTACAATCTTAGGTAAGGATGTTGAATATAGCATTTACCTTCCTGCCGACTACGATAAATCAAACAGAAGATATCCGGTGTTGTATCTGTTACACGGGTATGGTGATGATGAGACAGGCTGGTCGCAGTTTGGTGAGGTAAATATGATTGCCGACAAAGCCATCCAAGGCGGTGAATCTACTTCGATGATTATTGTGATGCCCGATGCTGGGGTAACGTGGTATATCAACAGCTTTGATGGAAAGACGAAGTATGAAGATTTCTTTGTGAAGGAACTGATTCCTCATATTGACGCTACCTATAGAACGCGCACACAAAAAAATTATAGAGCCGTTGCCGGACTTTCAATGGGTGGATATGGCACCTTGATTATGTCTACCAAACATCCCGAATTATTTGCGGCCGCAGCTCCACTTAGTGCAGCTGTCTGGACCGATGAAGAAGTTATTAACATGCAAGATGATTGGTGGGATAGTGCTTTAGCCCAGTTGTTTGGAAATAACTTGAAAGGAAAAGCCAGAATTAATGACCATTTCTTAAAAAATTCAATTCTGAAGATTGTTGAAACAGGTAATGCAGAAGAATTGAAAAAAGTGCGCTACTACATTGATTGTGGTGATGGAGATTTTTTGATCAAAGGTAATATGGCATTGCATGCCTTGATGATCGACAAACAGGTACCTCATGAGTTTCGCGTGCGCGATGGTGAACACAACTGGACCTATTGGCGTGACGCTTTACCTGTGGTGATGAAATTTGTAAGTGAGAGTTTTCATCAGAAGTAAGAGCGAATCTCTTAATTCAAAAAGTATAAGAGACGCGGTATTTCTTAAAATGAAATACCGCGTTTTGATTTAGTGTTTCCTCCAATGACCCTTAGCTTTTTCAGAGAACCCGTCTAGTCGTTTTAATTGCTCTTCTGTGATGATGGGTTTGAGCTGAACTTTTACTGAATCCATAATCTTAATCAATTCCTGATTTGATTTATTTTCAACTTGCTCTACTTGTTGAGATGCCCATTCAGTAATGGGTTTTATTTTTCGAGCCTGAGCAGAATCGGGTTTTATAATTTTATAAATGGTGTGCGCAAACCATGCTTTCTTATCATCATCACCACGGCCCCGACCCCGCTCATCCATCGGATGTCTTCCACCTTCTCTTAATCTTCCGAGAAATCCAGGTAGGAGTACTCCAATTAATATTCCTACAATAAGGGTGGCACCTAAAGTAGCTATTGCTTTTTTTCTTTCGTTTGTCATAAGTCTTCTGTTAATAATTCTGAATAATCAAATGTGATGATGTCGTCTGTAGTTGTGGTTGTTGCTTCTTCTACGCCCAGAATGGATGGTATTGAGAATGTTTCTGCATACATAATATTCAATGCAAGCAAAGCGATTACAACACCAACAGCAGCCAGTTGATATCTTTTAAAGAAGAATATTATCTGACGATCAATCTCTTTTCCGGCTTCCTGAATTTTATTCACAACCTTCTGTGCAAAGTAAGGACCGAATGATGCAGGTTGTTTGCTCTTTAATGTTTCGCGAAGAGCAATGAATTCCTGAAACTGTTCCTTCAGTAAAGGATCGGCATCAAGCGAATTTTTTAACAATTCATTTTCGGTTGTAGAAAGAGACTCATCCAAAGATCGGATAAACAAGTCTTCTGCTTTTTCTGTCTTCATTGCTCTATATGTTTTGTCAATGCAACTTTTAGTTTTTTCTGCGCCCGTGATAATCGCGACAGCACTGTACCTAATGGAATATCTAAGAGAGTTGCCGTTTCTTCTGTTGAGTATCCCTCAATAAGCCGTAGTGTGACAACAGCACGAAACTCCGGTTCAAGATTACTCACCTCCAGCATCACCATTTCTTTTGTGTCCACATGTGTGTCAGGAGAATTCACCTGATGACCATCTTCCAGCGGCCGAAAGAATAGATTTTTCCTTTTTCGTCTTTTGATTTCATTCAGTGAAAGGTTGATCGCAATTCGGATAACATATGTACTTACCGATGAATCGCCTTTGAACTTATCGATTGATTCATAAAACCGAATAAAGGTTTCTTGCCCTACGTCCATTGCTTCAGGTGTATCACCTAACATTGATTTTACTACGCCAGCCACCTTGCTTTCATGACGCTCTACCAGCACTTTGAAAGCTCCCATATTTCCACTTCTGGATACATTCACCAAATCTTCATCACTTTGCTGAATCATATAAGATGACTGTATTTCATGGTTTCGGACATTAGACAATCCTTAAATCCAGTTTATTCCCTTTCAGAGGAAATATTTTATTATTCAAGTTGGGGAATAAAATACAGGGATGTATTGTCTAAAGACAAAAATGAACGATATGAAAAATATTTTTGCGGTGCTGGCCTTCATTGGAATATGTTTGGGAGCAATTAATTCAAGTGCGCAAAGTGATTCGGCAGCGATTAATCCAACGAATAATAAGTCTACCCATCATGGTAAGGAGCATCGCGGTGGAAAAGGTCATCATAAGGGCTTTAGGCTCTTTCACCACAAGCATCATGGAAGACATGGTCATCATAATCAGGAAAAAAGACACGGTCATGAAGAGAGGGATTCAAAGAATAAGCAGGATCAAAGTAAAAAGTAAATGGTTTCTATCGCGATATTCAACTTTCCTGATACCTGCATTAAAAGGTTGGTGTGATATAATACCAAAAAAATAGTGAAAGAAAAACTGCAATTGAAAGAACATTGGGGCGGGTTGCTCGTTGATTACCTTAGTTTACAGGTTATATTATCCAAAAATGCCCCGAACATTTCGGGGCATTTTTCTATTTTAGAGCAGGACTACAACTAAAATTTTAAAATAATTATGAAAAGAATTTCAATGTTTTTATTGGCCTCCGTAGCGATGATTACAAGCGTTTTGGCTCAAGATAAGCCCGCGAGTCCAAGTGCAACTGTAACTGGAAAAATAGGCGCAGCTAATGTTAAAATAGTTTATTGCCAGCCATCCGCTCGTGGACGGAAAATTATGGGTGAGCTTGTTCCGTTTGGAGAAGTTTGGAGAACAGGAGCGAATGAGGCTACCACAATCGAATTTGATAAGCCCGTAAAAATTGAGGGAAAAGATCTGGCAGCAGGTAAATACTCTTTATTTACCATTCCTGGAGAAGCAGAATGGACTTTAATCATTAATAAGGATAGCAAGCAATGGGG
>JBDTTT010000053.1:0-35883 GCA_039930485.1 Chryseolinea sp. | reverse complement strand
CCGTCACAGATGATTTATCACCACCCGCTTCACGAATGACGGGGGCCGATTCTCCCGTGATAGCCGATTCATCAATGGTTGCAATTCCTTCAATGATTTCTCCATCCGTAGGAATGAGATCACCAGTTTCACAAACAAAGACATTACCTTTCTTAAGTTGGCTCGATGCTACATGAATTACTTTATTGTCATCACCAATCATTTTAGCGGGTGTATCTTCTCTTGTTTTACGAAGCGAGTCTGCTTGCGCTTTACCTCGTGCCTCAGCAATGGCTTCAGCAAAATTGGCAAAGAGAAGGGTGAACAACAGTACGAGGAAAACAGCCAGGTTATAAGCAAGACTTCCTTGTGAAGTATTTCCTGTTGCTATACCGATCGTTACAATAAGCATCACAAACGTTCCGATCTCAACTGTGAACATCACTGGATTTTTGATCAGTATCCTTGGATTTAATTTTATAAAAGACTCTTTCAATGCAGTCTTTACTAAATCTGCTGGAAATAAGGATGTATTTTGTTGACGTTTCATTTTCAGTTCGTGATTAATAGATTGAAAAATGTTCTGCAATCGGGCCGAGGGCTAAGGCTGGAAAAAATGACAGAGCAGCAATCAAAAATATTACCGCCAGTATCATAATACCGAACGTAGCCGTGTCCGTTTTTAAAGTGCCCGCACTCTCTGGTATAAATTTTTTCCGCGCTAAAATTCCAGCAATGGCCACTGGACCAATAATTGGTATATACCTGCCAAAGATTAAAACAAAGCCAGTAGTAATATTCCAGAACGGATTGTTATCGCTTAAGCCTTCAAAACCAGAACCATTGTTTACTGCGGATGATGTGAATTCATATAACATCTCGGAGAAGCCATGATAGCCAGGATTATTCAGCCAACCTATGCCTGGATCTTTTGTGAATGTGAAACTTGCCAATGCAGTTCCAACGAGTATGAGGAATGGATGAAGCAGTGCGACAATCATGGCGATCTTTATTTCTTTTGCTTCAACCTTCTTGCCCATAAATTCAGGTGTGCGACCCACCATCATGCCGGAGATGAACACCGCGATGATGATGAAAATGTAGAAGTTCAAAATACCGGCACCTACACCACCATAGAAAGCATTCGTCATTATCGCCAGCAGCTGGAACATTCCAGAGAGTGGCATAAAACTGTCATGCAATCCGTTAATTGATCCGGTTGAAATCACAGTGGTAGCAATACTCCAATACGCTGACGCAGCAGATCCAAATCGCACTTCTTTTCCTTCCATGGCTCCCGCAGCCATATTCACTCCCATTTTTTCGATTTCTGGATTTCCTTTGATTTCATAGTAGATTGTTGGAAGAACAAGCAAGAGGAATCCAATTGTCATTACTGAGAAAATCATAATGGCAAATTTTCTACGCTTGATATAAAACCCTAATGCGAAGATCATGGCAAACGGTATGATGGTTTGTGAAACCATTTCAACTACGTTGGTCAAATAGGTTGGGTTCTCAAAAGGATGTGCTGAGTTAGCACCAAAGTATCCGCCACCATTGGTTCCAATATGTTTGATCGGTACAAATGCAGCAAGCTGACCACGACTCACTTGCACAGTATCACTCTCAAGAGTAGTAATAGTATCTTTTCCTTCGAACGTCATTGGCATACCTTCAATCAGAAAAATGACTGCTACAACAAGACACAATGGAAGAAGAATTCGCAAACAGCTTTTTACAAGAAGCGCATAGAAGTTACCAAGCGTTTCAAGTGTCTTTGCTTGCAAACTTTTAAAGATGAGAGCCGCTGCTGCCATGCCAGTACCAGCAGAAACAAACTGAAAAAACATAAGACAGAAAACCTGGGAGAAATACGATACTCCTGTTTCACCTGAATAATGTTGAAGATTACAGTTCACAATAAAACTGATGACCGTATTGAATGCGAGATCCGGAGTCATCGAAGGATTGCCATCCGGATTAAGTGGAAGCCGACCTTGATTCATCAATACAAGCATACCCCAGAAAAACCAGACCAGATTGATTATTAACAACGCAACAAGATTTTCCTTCCAAGTCATTTCGCGTTGCGCATCAATGCCACTGACTTTATAAAATATCTTTTCGATCGGGTTGAAAATAATATCGAGAAATGTCTTTTGATTCGCGTACACCTTGGTAATATATTTTCCAAGTGGAATTGCCAGCACAACCGCGATGAGGAATGTTAGAATTACTCCTGTAATTTCTGAATTCATAATTTAAAATTTTTCAGGTTTAACAAGTACATAGCACATGTATAGAAATACAAGTATGGAAACAATGAATAGTGCGATCATAGCATTAGATGTTTTCGAAGTAGTCAATTGATTGAAAGAATAATAAGAAGCATTGCAGCCCGGCAAGTATTAAAAGGAAAGTCATCATGGTTCTTAGGTTTATGTTTTTAAAGTATATCAGCTTGCATACCACTGGAATAGTGTAGCGAGCATATTCAATTCTCTGTTAGCCTAATGACCAATTATATGCTAGAAGCAAGAGTTATCTGAAAATCAATCAATTAGATAAAATGGAAGATTTGAAACCCTTCGGATTCCGAAGGGTGGTTTCTGATTCCGAAAATTTCAATGCTTAAAAGTGCCCTTAAGATAGATTCCTGTGTTGGTACACTTGTTGCCAATGGCGTGGCGTATCAATAAACATACATTTCTTATGAGTACACCTTTAGTTTTCATTATGGGGTTAGCTGTTTTAATTCTTTCAGGTTTTCGCATTGCTCAGGAATATGAAAGAGCATTGGTCTTTCGACTTGGAAGATTTAAAGGATTGAGAGGACCCGGTCTATTCTGGATCATACCCATTTTTGAAAGACAACAAATCGTTGACATCAGAACAAGAACCGTTGATCTGGAGCGTCAGGAAACCATTACAAAGGATAGCGTTACCATCAAGGTAAATGCAGTGTTGTGGTTCAAAGTAGTGGACTCTTCCAGCGCGATCATTAAAGTGGCCAACTTTCAGCAGGCTGTTTATCAGTTTGCTGTAACAACCTTGCGAAATATTATCGGCCAACATTTACTTGACGAAGTTTTGAAGGAAAGAGAAAAGATTAACAAAACACTTCAACAAATAGTAGATACTGCAACCGAGCATTGGGGTATTAAAATAGAGATGGTAGAAATGAAGGATGTTGAAATTCCAGAATCCATGCAACGGGCCATGGCAAGAGAAGCAGAAGCCATTCGGGAAAAACGGGCGAGAATAATAAAAGCGGAAGCCGAGTATGAAGCATCAGAGAAATTGGCGCTTTCCGCAAAACAAATGCAGGATAATCCAATATCACTGGAATTGAGAAGAATGCAGATGCTTTCGGAAATTGGGATCGATAACAACACCACTACAGTTATTCTAATGCCTTCTGAGTTTCAGAATGCCGCGAAGAGTTTCACCGAGTTTGTCAACTTACAGAAGTCTGCAAACTAATATTTAAACGAAGGGACCTGTCGTGGGTCCCTTCCTTATCACATCTTAACTTATAATCAGCATTTATGAACTACTTCAAAGAATTTCAGTTTGCGAAAATTATTTTCATCATTGCCATTCCTGCACAGGTTTTATTGACCGTTGCGTTCATTACACAAGTTGGAACAAATCCAATGACCCTAACTCCCTTTGTGATTGCAAATGGTACGTTCGTAATCATCTATGCGCTGTTTTACGGAATGGAGACAACAATTGATGAGCAGTCAATCCGTATTTCCTACGGAATCGGATTGATAACAAAAAAGATAAAGCTTGATACTGTGAAAGCCGTGAGCGTGGTTTCAAATCCGTGGTACTACGGCTGGGGAATCCGCATTATTCCAAATGGTATGTTGTATAATATCAGTGGGTCGGCCGGTGTTGAACTAATATTCAATGACAGAAGCAGAGTCATCAGAATAGGAAGTGCAAATGCAGCAACCTTGGAGAAGGTGATCTTCGAGTTAATCAAACGCAAACCTTAAAAACGTCAGACAATATTATAGTCTTTGATCTTCTGGTAGAGTGTGGTAAGGCCAATCCCCAATAGCTTAGCCGCCTGAGTTTTATTGCCATCAACATGAGCAAGTACTTTTTTAATGTGCTTCTTCTCTACTTGTGCAAGATCAAAATGATTAGCATCATCGTCCACGGAAAAGTCTGATGGAAGGAGGGAGGCATTTAATTCGTTGTCGGCAAGAATGACACTTCTTTCAATTACATTTTTTAACTCTCTGATATTTCCTTTCCATGGATGATTTTTTAAAGCAACTAGGAAATCTTTGTTTAGGTGCGGGGCAGGTTTATTGGTCTTTAGTGAGAACTGTTTGATGAAGTGATCTGCAAAAATGCGTATATCATCCTTCCTCTCCCGTAAGGACGGAAGAGAAATTGAAAACACAGAAAGACGATAATAAAGATCACTTCTGAAATGCCCTGATTCTGATTCCAATTCCAGATTCTTATTTGTTGCCGCGAGGAATCTAACATTTGCATGTCTTGCCTTACTTTCACCAACGCGATAAAATTCACCGGTCTCAATAACTCTTAGGAGTTTGGCCTGCAACTCAATATTCATTTCACCGATCTCATCAAGAAATAAAGTTCCTTCATGCGCTTCTTCCAGATAGCCCTTCTGTGCTTTACTTGCTCCTGTATATGCGCCTTCAGAATGTCCGAACAATTCGTTCTCTAAAAGATCTTTTGGAAATGCACTACAGTTCAACGCCACAAAAGACTTCGTCTTTCTGGGACTTTCGTAATGAATCGCTTGCGCAAAAACTTCTTTGCCAGTTCCAGTCTCACCTAATAGCAAAACGTTTGTATCGGTAGAGGCAACTTTACTTGCAAGTTCAATACATTGTTTAAGCGCTCTGGTTTCTCCAATGATTTTATCGAAGCCAAATTTTTCTGAAAGCTTAGATTCCAGACTCAGAATCTTTTGTTGCAATAATGCTTTCTCAGTTGCTTTGCTTAAGAGCGGAATGATTTTTTCCTGATGGTCGCCCTTTGTAAGGTAATCGAACGCACCATTTTTTATTGCCCTCACTCCATCCTGAATGGTTCCGAAGGCCGTAAGCACAATCACTTCAACCTCCGGATATTCTTTCTTAACCCTGGCTGTAAGATCAACCCCGTTTCCGTCTGGAAGCTTTACATCTGAAATTACAACCTGAACAGATTCCTTGCTCATTATTTTAAGCCCCTCTTTGACAGTTGCTGCCTGGATTACCAAATAACCTTCCAGCTCAACGACACGAGCCAGAAGTTTCCGAAGATTTTCTTCGTCATCAATGATGAGTACAGATGATTTCATTGTGAGATTGCTGAAGCGTCAAATTTACATATTTCAGATTCATGCACACCGATCTTCAGAAGTAACAGGAATTTAAAAATGAGCTGGAAGAGAAATGCCGCAGATCAGTATCTGAAGGTATATTCAAAAAATTATCTTCATTGGTTGCTAATTCCGATTCGTCTTCCAAACTTCGTATCAAACAAATTCTAAAGCCATGGTATTTAAAAATGCAATTAGTTGGTTTGAGATACCTACAACCAACTTAGACCGAGCTCAAAAATTTTACGAAACAATTTTGGATATAAAGCTAACAGCGTTGGATACACCCAATATTAAGATGCGTATGTTTCCGCTGGAAGATATGATGGGAGTTGGTGGCGCACTGGTTTGTAGCGCTGGTTTTTATACACCATCTTTAACCGATGGTCCGCTCATTTACCTCAATGGTAACCCAGATGTTCAAACGATTCTAGACAGAGTAGAAAAAGCAGGTGGCAAAATCCAGGTTCCCAAAACTCAAATCTCGCCAGAGTATGGATACATGGCAGTGATCAACGATACTGAAGGAAACAGGATTGCATTTCATTCTATTCCATAATTTTTTCTGATGATACTGATCATTCATTGAATTAAATAAAATAAGAAAGCGTACATCTTGAAACTCAATGTAATTGAACTCTAAGATGTACGCTTCGTTTTTTGAAATGATTTCAAATTAAAAAGTTAGCAATTAAACCAATTGAGCATCGGAAGTAATGGTAACTTTAAGCGCTTTTGAAATGATACAACCCTGCTCTGCGCCTTTTACAAGGTCTTTAAATTGTTGTTCTGTAATGTTTGGAACTGTTCCTTTAACGGAGAGGTGAACACCTGTAATATCCAGACCTTCCAATGTTACGGTTGCAACAGTATCAAGAGAAGTAGCGGTGAAACCAGCCTGGTTTACGCCCAGACCTAACGCCATGGTAAAGCAACCCGCATGAGCAGCCGCCAGAAGTTCTTCAGGATTTGTTCCGGCTCCATCTTCAAATCGGGTCTTGAAGGAGTATTGTGTTTTGTTCAGGATAGTACTTTGAGTGGAGATATTTCCTTTCCCGGTTTTTAAATCTCCTTCCCAGTGTGCAGAGGCTGTGCGTTTCATAGTTTTTTTATTTGATTAGTAATAGAACATTAAAGTTAAATACAAGTTCCATTCATAAAGATAAAATTCAAAAAGCATTTATCTTCATTTTTAAATTATTGAATTGATAATTCTGTGATAAGTCTTATTTCAGACAATCCAGAACCGTGATCAAACAGGATTTCTCCAAAATTGTTTACGTACCTTTCGCATAATGAATATGCTGATCATGGAAGACGAAAAGGATTGGAATGAAAGACGACTGATTCAGGGCATATTTTTCAGGTGTTCATTCCAATACGGGAATAAAACAAACACAGAAATAGTCTAACTCAGAAATATTGTAATGCAATTAAACAACTAATCATGAAAATCATGCGCCACATTCAATTCATTCTTGCGCTTATTGCATCGGTTTCTGCAAGTAATTTATTTGGTCAGACTTCTGATTTTCACCTTATAAAGAGAACGGTGATTGGTGGTGAGGGAGGTTGGGATTACTTGTCGGTTGATCCTAAAAATCGAAGATTGTATGTCTCTCATAGTACACAAGTAGAAGTACTCAATATAGATACACACGAAAAGATTGGCGTGATTCCCAATCTGCTGGGAGTACATGGCGTAATCGCTGTACCTAAAAGCGGCCGTGGTATCACTACAAATGGTAAAAGCAACACGGCTTCTATTTTTGATTTAAAAACATTGAACGTAATTGTTGAATTGCCAACCGGAAAAAATCCGGATGCTTTGTTGTACGATGAATTTTCGAAACGCGTTTTTATTTTTAACCACAGCGATGTAACGGCTACAGCCATTGATATTGTTGAGGGTAAGGTAGTGGGTACAATCGATCTTGGCGGAACAGCTTTGGAAGCTGGAGTAACCGATGAGCACGGAACTATTTTTGTAAACTTAGAAGATGATAGTGAGATCGTTTCATTTGACGCAAAGACCCTAGCGATTAAAAATCGGTGGAAAATAACACCAGGTGAAGAACCTACAGGATTGGCGATTGATACAAATACAAAAAGATTATTCAGCGTTTGCCATAATGGAATGATGATGGTTGTTGATACCGAAAAAGGAAATGCTGTTGCGCAGATTCCGATTGGTCAGCGCGTGGATGGTGTTGTGTTTGATCCTAAATTAAAGATGGCCTTCAGCTCGAATGGTGAAGGTACGGTTACCGTTGTTCAGGAAGTTTCAGCAACTGAATTTAAAGTAGTCCAAACTATAAAGACTGAAGTAGGTGCCAGAACCCTAACAATCGATCCGAAGACACATCACATTTTTGTTTCTACTGCACAATATGGAGCAACTCCGGAAGCAACAACGGAGAACCCACATCCAAGACCAAGTGTGGTTCCTGGAACATTTATGATTTTAGAGTTTGGCCAATAGTAAACATTTCTTTATGAAGTTATTCACCTCCTTGTCGCTTGTATTTCTTTTTGGAATTTCTTTTTCTGGTTTATCCCAGCATACGCTTAAAGTAAAAGTTCTGGATGCTTCAACCGCAGAAGCATTACCCGGTGCTAACGTATTGATCATGGGTTCTGGAACGGGAGGAGCCAGCGACAAGAATGGTATGCTTGAATTGAAAAACGTATCGTCAGGTGAGTTGAAATTGAGAATTAGTTTTATAGGTTATCACGATTCATTGGTTTCGGTCAACATTCCTTACGAGGAAATATTAGTAATCAATTTGGCCCCGGAAGAGGAAGAGTTGGAGGAGGTGATCGTTTCATCTACACGAACAAACGCGCACATCGAAGATCTTCCATTAAAAGTGGAAGTTCTGGGTCTGGAAGAAATGAATGAAGAGAGCGCCCTGGTTCCAGGTAATGTAGCGAGCATCCTGGGTGACCTTGCCGTGATCACCATTCAACGTACCAATCCACTCAATGGTAATGATGCCATTCGGATGCAAGGTCTTGATGCCCAATACACTTTGGTGGCACGAGATGGTCTGCCTTTGTATGGAGGTTTCTCCGGAAGTCTTGGCGTGCTCTCCATTCCACCACTTGATCTTAAACAAGTTGAAATTATTAAAGGCTCCGTCTCTACGTTGTATGGGGGAGGTGCTATAGCCGGAATGATCAATATTATTTCTAAAGAACCTTCAAACAAACCACAACGCACCCTCTTATTTAATCTTTCTACCCTAAAGGAAAAAAACCTGAATACTTTTTTCTCCGGTAAGATTAATAAAAAAACAGGATACACTTTGTTCGCGGGTGCCAACGTAAAATCAGCAGTCGATGTTAACAAAGATGGTTTTAGTGAAGTGCCGGAGCATCAAAACTACACTTTGCATCCACGATTCTTTTTTGAATTGAATGACAAAACAAAACTCAACATTGGAATAACGTCAACAGTAGATAACCGAAGATCGGGAGATATGATTGCCGTGAAGGATTCGCCTACTGCTCAACATCCTTATCTGAGAACGGAAAATACATTTCGCAATGTCCTGGATTTGCAATTCACTCATATCTTTTCGACCGATCATGTATTCTCCTTCAAAACGGCAGCAAGTTCTTTTCAGCGTGAGTTGAAAGTGCCGGTTCGCTTTGATCCCGATTTTAAATTTAAGGGAATACAATATTCAACCTACTCAGAGGCAAGCGATCGCAGACAACTTGGAAAGCACACTTTGGTTCTGGGCGCTAACCTGATAACCGAATCGATGCGAAAGTCGCCAAGCGATAGTGTAACATTTGACAACTACGACTACGTTACCGTTGGCCTCTTTGCTCAGGACGATTGGCAGATCACGGAGAAGTTTATGATTGAAACCGGACTTCGATTGGACCATCATAATATTAATGGATACTTTCCGCTTCCGCGCATTGCACTCTTTTATAAAGCCAATGATAAACTTTCTGTCCGGTTAGCATCAGGCGCAGGGTACAAGGCACCCAATTTTCTTTCATTGGTTGATCCCAACCCAACGTTGGTCAACAACGGAGCCTTTGTAAAATCGGAACATTCTATTGGCGTGAATGCCGATATCAATTACAACACCGTGTTGTTTAATGATCTTGAGGTGAGTCTGAATCAGGCCTTCTACTTTGCCAGTATTACAAACCCTCTTCGTGTGATCACGGACACACTGAATCGGATTAGCTATATGGAGAATCAAAACTTTACAGGGAAAACATTAGGTACGGATACGTATGTTCAAATGGTATATAAAAGATGGGAGTTGTATTTAGGATATAATCATACGGAGGCCATACAGCACAAGGGTGATGTTAAAAACCCAATGCCTTTTAATCCAAAGGATAAATTTTCTACAACATTAGCATACGCAATAGAAGGAAAATGGAGAACGGGTATTGAGGGAAGTTACATTGCCAATCAATACGCTTATGACAGATTATATTATTATAATAGCCAGACGATTTATACTAGTCAGAGCGTTCCTAACTTTTGGTTTTGGGCGGCCATGATAGAACGGAAATTTAAATTCGGAAGTATCATTCTGAATGTTGAAAATTTGTTTGATGCGCGCCAGGCAAAATCCGGAAAGCTGGTGGAAGGAAGTATAACCTCACCAACCTTTAAGCCCATCTGGGGACCACTGGATGGTCGTGTGTTTAATCTTTCGGTGAAAGTAAATTTATAGATTGCTTCTTGCGTTCTTGAATTCAATTTTCTTAACCACTCTTTTTTCCGGTTTTTAATTTTACTCTTGTTTCACGAATTGCTATCGGGGGAAGTGTTGATTCATTTTCGTTCACATAGTTCTCCACGATTTTATGATGATGCTTAATCATGGTTCTCAATATCCATGAGATTGCTTTTGTGATCAGAATATTTTTTTCGCTTTTCAATGCCTCTATATTATGTATCGCACAATCAGCAAGTCGTTTGTCTGAATGGTTTTGAAGGGGCGAGCATAAACAAACAATAGATGCTCTTCGTTTGTGAATATTTTTGCTGACCGAAAACTTTAGGAGTAAAGGTTCCCAACTTTGCCATTGGTTGATGATTTCGGTTGATGAGTATTTGCCGGTACATAAAGTGTCTACTTCAGCCCAACCTTCCAGTTCGTTTAACCATCCGTCAAAGAGCTTCGGATTAAATTGGCGTTGCTCTTTAGTGGCATAGTCCAATAAAATTCCGGCCATGCATTTCTCTGTTGAGGATTCTCCTTTTATCAATGAAGTGAGTAATGTGGAGAAGTGTGTGGTTGTTAAATCAGAATGAGCCCGCATCCAGTTTTTGGCAATGGTTCTTAACAACGGCACGGTAATCGGATAGCGCGGATGAGATGTTCCTAAATAGTTGTCCAAATCCGTGTGTTTGGTTGGCTTGCCGGCATTCTTCTTAATAAGCTCTAAAATTTCTACGTGATGCTTATTTTTCATATTGATTGTCCGCAATTTTATTTGTACGGGATATCTTTCTTTCTGAACCTTTATGCCTTAGAGACTTCGTGGCCAGAATAATTTTGCCATAAAGTCACTAAGACACAAAGAAGCCACTAAGGGGTTTGAAGAAATTCACTATTTTTAAACACCTTTTACTTTTAAATGTATCAATTTTTGAATCGCCTTACCTGCATTTTCTTCAGACTGTCTCTTGTTTTTTTGGTTTTTCTGATTTCATCTTCTGTTGCCCAAAAACGCGATTTCAGAAAGGAGGCATCGTTGCTGAAAAATGTGATCGTGAAAGAACATTATCATCCCAAAGAGATCAACGATCAATTTTCCAGGGAGTTTTATGACCAGTTATTAGAGGCCCTGGATCCGGATAAAATCATTTTTGCAGAAAGTGATTTGAAAACATTACAACCGTTTCAAACCCTTTTGGATGATGAGTTTAACGGCAAGCAATGGAATTTCTTTGCGCAATTAGTTACAACCTATCGAAAATCTTTAGAGCGATCAGAGATATACATTGAGCAACTAACAGCTTCGCCTTTCAATTGGAAAGTGAAAGAATTCATGGTAGAAGATACCCTACATTGGCCATCAACCGAAATAACATTAAGAGACAAATGGCGGTTGTGGCTAAAGCTTTCCTTGCTTGATCGCTTGACTGATATGTATCAATTGGATTCCCTTAAAGATTCTCAGTTTTTTCCGAAGAATGAGTTAACAGCGCGAATGCGAGTGAAGGCTACTGAACTTCGATCGGTCAGGCGGATTCTCAAGCATCAATCCGGGTTTGAAAATTATGTTGCCTCCATTTATTTCGCAACGTTTTCATCCATGTTTGATCCGCATAGTGCATATCTCTCCACTACTGAAATGGAGAATTTTCTATCCGGTCTTAGTACGGAAGGATATTATTTTGGTGTAACACTCGATGAAAACGACCGGGGTGATGTAATCATTGCTTCGTTGGCACCAGGTGGTCCAGCATGGAAATCGGGCGAGTTTCATGCAGGTGATGTGTTGCTTGCCCTTACCTGGGCAGGGCAAGAGCGCACCGATTTAGTGGGTGTTTCGGTTGAAGAGGTAAATGAAATGTTAGCGGATGTAAATCACAACTCTATTGAGTTTACCATAAAGATGACGGGCGGAATTCAAAAAGCGATTCCGTTGCACAAAGAAAAACTTTCTGTGGAAGAAGATTTTGTTCGCAGCTATATCCTTAATGGAAAAAATAAAATAGGTTACATATCCTTACCGGATTTCTATACACGATGGGGCGATGAATCAGAAGGCTCGCGATGTGCAAGCGATGTTGCGAAAGAAATCATCAAACTGAAAAAAGAAAATATTAATGGATTAATTCTCGATGTTCGGTTTAATGGTGGCGGTTCTCTTCAAGAGGCATTGGCTCTGGGCGGAATTTTTATTGATGAAGGAGCCCTTGGTATTATGCGTAATCAGAAACAAAACGAAACAACCGTAAAAGACATGAATCGCGGAACTGTGTATGACGGTCCACTAGTATTAATGGTAAATGGACAGAGCGCTTCAGCTTCTGAATTTTTAGCGGGCGCTTTGCAAGATTATAATCGCGCCATTATTCTTGGTAGTCGTACCTATGGAAAAGCAACCGCGCAGAATTTTTTTCCATTGGATCCAAATCAGAAAGAAGAGCCATCATTAGAGTCATTGAAGGCAGGAGCAGGGTTTGCCACCATTACCACCGAAAAAATTTATCGTGTTACAGGTAAGACCGCTCAAGGCTTAGGTGTTACTCCCGATATTTTATTGCCCGATTTTTATGATGTAGTAATGGTGCGTGAGGCCATGTTGCCGTATGCGTTGCCTTCTGATTCGGTTTATAAAAAAACGTATTATAAACCCGGCATACCTTTGCCGAAGCAGCAATTGAAAAAACAAAGTGAGGCTCGAATAACATCAAAGGAATCGTTTAAAGCAATTTTGGAAACTTCATCGTGGTTAAAAATAAAAATGGTTGATCAATCCAAGCCTGTTTTGTTAGAGTGGGAAGATTTTTTGAAGCAATCAAACGAAGATGGACAGCAGTATAGGGTAATTCAAAAAATGCTTGCCAAACCGACTGACGTTTTTGATGTAAACAACAACCAGGTTGATCTGCAACGAATCAACGCAGATGAGTATGCGCTTGAGTTTAACAAACGATGGATAGAAAGATTGAAGACGGACAATTATGTTGAGGAAGCTTTTCAGGTAGTGAGTGATATGATCGAATGGAAATTAAAAAATAAGAAATAGTATGCTAAATAAAATCGTTGTAGTAGTGATGTTGTGTGTAACATCTTTCGCAGTAAAGTCTCAATCCAATACGCCCGTAGAACATTTGTCTTTTTTCTCAACACGTGAAACTGAGCTCTCGAAAAAATACCTCAGTTATATGAGCGAAGCTGCGCATGGAAATCGCGCACGGAAAATTGAAAAAAAGAGACAGGAAATTGTTTCGGAGATCAGACAATCTCTCAATGAAGCTAATCGACTTCGTCCATATAAAGGTGATGCCAGTTTGCGCGATGCCTACAAAGTCTATTGGGATATTTTGCTAAAGGTATTCAATGAAGACTATGGCAAAATTGTGAACATGGAAGAAATAGCCGAGCAGTCATACGATGCCATGGAGGCTTATTTACTGGCGCAGGAAAAAGCAGAGGAAGTATTGGAGAATGCGCACGACAAAGTGGAGATTGCTTATGAAGATTTTGCTACACGCAATAACGTTACGTTGATTCAAACGGACACGAAGATGTCAAAAAGACTGCGACAGGTAGGAGCGGTCAATCATTATTACCATGAACTGTATCTTATATTCTTTAAGAGTTTTAAACAAGAAGCCTATGTAATGGATGCGTATAACCGAAAAGATATCAATAGCATTGAACAGAATAAGGGCACGCTCATTCGCTTTGCAGATGAAGGACTTTCTAAACTTGATACGATTAAGGTATTTAAAGGTGATGGTTCGCTCGTCAATAACTGCCGCAAAGTTTTAATGTTCCATAAGACTGAAGCGGAGAAATACATTCCGGGCATGAGTGATTATCTTTTGAAGTCAGATGAATTCGGAAAAATCAAAAAGGCCTTTGATGCTAAACCGCAGTCGAAGCGAACGCAAGTGGATATTGATGCTTATAATAAAGCAGTCAATGAGATGAATGATGCCATTGCTAAATCGAACAAAGCACTTCAATCACAGAATGCTGAAAGTCAAAAGGCACTGGATGGTTGGAACCAGGCGGTGAAAAACTTTATGGAACATTATGTGCCTAAGAGTTAAATAAGGCTGGCGGTTTCCTAAATAAATTTTTTACCCACTAACCTTTCGCTATTTTTGCAATGCGATTAGTCCATTGGCTCCGTATTTCAATGCCCGCCCGATCCGAACGATACGCGCTTTGACTAATGAAGATTGACCTCGGATCGTTCGGGCGGGGATAGAATTTCAGATTCCGATTCTGAAGATGCCCGAACGAGACGTTTCGGATCGTTCGGGCGGGCAGGTTCGATTCACTCCGAGTTAGGTTGTAACTCGATTTATTTTTTGGCTTCGTATTTCAATGGATAGAATTTCAGATTCCGATTCTGAAGATGCAGGTTCGATTCCTGCCGAGGCCACTTTAAAACCGTTAGCTCTATGTTCTACAGTTACGTTCTCCGAAGCCTTAACTTCGACTACTACTATAAAGGTCATTGTCAAAATCTTGAAGAGCGCCTTAGACAACACAATTCCGGGAAGACTGCTTCGATCCGTAAATATGTACCTTTTGAAATAGTCTACTTTGAATCCTTTACAACCAGAGAAGAAGCAATAGTCAGAGAAAAATACTTTAAGACAACTGCAGGAAGAAGATTTTTGAAATCAAAATTATGACTTTGAATGATGATAAGATTTGACCTACACTCCTGAATGAACTTTAAGAAAATATATTTGGGTGTTGGGTTAAACCTGGTAAAATATAATTCCATTGCAGGTTGTTCAGGCATTAGATTCTGAAGATGCCCGCCCGATCCGAAGCGTCTAGTTCGGGCGGGCAGGTTCGATTCCTGCCGGGGCAACAAAAAAAGCTGACTTGATCAGCTTTTTTTGTTTGTGACGGATATGATTATATTAATCAAGATATAAGATTTACGTAATTAGGACTGCCTATGCTCTTTTGCGTAAAAAAACACAGAAGAAGAAGAGTAGGCAATAAAAACAAGGTATGGAGCAATTGGTTATTGGAACGTTGACATTAAGCATTCTGCACGCGCTCATCCCGAGTCATTGGTTGCCTTTGGTCGCGATCGGCAGGCGTGAGAGTTGGACTCCATCCAAAGTAATGGGCATTACGGTTTTAGCAGCAGCTGGTCATATATTGAGCACATTATTAATTGGCGTTATGATTGGCCTGCTTGGATGGCAGCTAGCGTCATGGGTTAATCACTTCACGCATATCATTGCGCCATCCATACTCATTGCATTGGGTTTGTTTTTTATCTATCGGCATCATAAGCACAAACACTTTCATCTTGAAGCGCCTACGGGTAAAATCACAGACAAGCAAATCATATTAACTTTGGTCGCGACTATGTTTCTTTCTCCATGTCTTGAGATCGAAGCTTATTTTTTAATGGCAGGAATTCATGGGAGTCATGCTGTGTTTTTGATTGGATTGATATATTCAGCTATTACAATTGCAGGGATGTTAGTGTGGGTGGGTGTGATGTATAAAGGAATGATCAATTTTAACTGGCATGTGTTAGATCACAATGCCGGAATAATTACTGGAGCCACGCTTATACTTACCGGATTGATTTCATTTTTTATCCAATAGTGCTATGGAAGAGCATAAACATCTGGAAACAAAAGTGCAGCAGGGTGATTGTTGTGATGCGGAGCATGAAAACAAAATGGCTACAGCTAACGAGGAGCATCATGACCATGATCACGATGATCATAATCATGGAGATGAAGAAGTTTCAGGTTGGATGAGCCATTGGCAATTATTGCTGTCTCTTTCCATTTTGGTGATCATGTTGATTTTGGAATTTGGATTCAAATACGCACCACTCTTTCCGATTGATTTAATTATATATGGAGTAGCCTATTTTCTCGGAGGCTACAATGTTTTGTTCATGGCTTTCAGGAAAGCAAAACGATTTGATTTCTTCAATGAATTCTTTTTGATGAGTGTCGCTACCATTGGTGCTTTCGCCATTGGTTCTTACAGCGAAGGAGTAGCAGTCATGATTTTTTATTCCATTGGTGAATGGTTCCAGGATTCAGCCGTGAGTAAAGCAAAGCGAAGTATTAAAGCCTTGTTGGATATTCGTCCGGATGAGGTAACGGTTATCAGAAACGGAAACACACAGGTAGTTCATCCAAAGGAAATTGTAATAGATGAAATCATTCAGATAAAGCACGGAGAAAAAGTTGCGCTGGATGGTGAATTGATTTCAGCTTCTGCTTCATTTAATACCGCAGCGTTGACAGGAGAAAGCAAACCGGATACAAAATCGAAAGGTGAAAATGTATTTGCCGGAATGATTAACCTCAATACCGTATCCGAGATACAAGTAAAGTCTTTATTCAAAGACAGCAAGCTGAGCAAGATTCTGGAAATGGTTCAGGATGCTACTGCACGTAAATCACAGACGCAATTATTCATTAGCAAGTTTGCACGAGTATATACACCAATCGTTTTTGCTTTGGCAGTGGGAGTTTGTTTGCTGCCTTTTTTCTTTGTTGATGATTATGTTTTTGAGGATTGGTTTTACAGAGCATTGGTATTTCTGGTGATCAGTTGTCCATGTGCGTTAGTCGTATCAATTCCTTTAGGATATTTTGGAGGGATCGGATTGGCATCACGTAATGGAATACTTTTCAAAGGTTCGAATTACCTTGATGTAATTACAAAAGTAGATACCGTTGTCATGGACAAAACCGGAACGCTCACAAAAGGAGTTTTCAAAGTTCAGCAAGTAGTGACGAATGAAATTGATGCAAAGAAATTAATTCGCCTCACTTCCGTGATAGAAAAGAACTCCACGCATCCTGTGGCGAAAGCAGTTGTGGAGTATGCGGGAAATAATGTAGCAGGAAAAGCAGAGAGCATTGAAGAAATTGCAGGACATGGATTGAAGGGAATTGTTGAAAGCAAAACAGTGTTGGCGGGAAATTCAAAACTGTTAAAGAGATTTAATGTCCCTTATCCTTCTGAAATCGACATGTTAGTTGACACAGTAGTAATTGTAGCGATCAATGAAAAATATGCAGGATACATCACCATCGCGGATGAAATAAAGGAAGATGCTAAACAGGCTATTGATAACCTTCACAAACTCAATATTAAAACCGTTATGCTTTCAGGTGATAAGCAAAATGTTGTTGATAAGGTATCAAAAGTATTGGGAATTGATAATGCCTTTGGTGATTTGTTGCCGGAAGGAAAAGTAGAGAAAGTAAAGTCATTGAAATCAGAAAATAGAATAATTGCTTTTGTTGGTGATGGTGTGAATGATGCGCCTGTTATTGCCCTTGCCGATGCAGGTATTGCAATGGGTGGATTAGGAAGTGATGCAACAATAGAAACGGCTGATATTGTAATTCAAAATGATCAGCCTTCTAAAATAGTATCGGCTATTAAAATAGGTAAAATTACACGAGGCATTGTCTGGCAAAATATTTCGCTCGCTATGATTGTTAAGGTGGCAGTCCTTATTCTTGGTGCTGGCGGTGTTGCTACTTTGTGGGAAGCCGTTGTGGCTGACGTGGGTGTAGCCTTGCTTGCAATTCTAAATGCAGTAAGAATTCAGCGAATGAAATTTTAAAACTCTACGCAATATTTTCGAGCAGTGCTACTCAACCTTGAGTCAAGTGCCGAGCGTTGTCCAAAAATCGCGCAGCATGCGCGATAGAACAAGCGCATTTCACAAATAGACCGTGCGCGCGCAACATTAAACCCTGCTTTCCCCTGAGCGGCCTGCTGTTTCAATCAGAGTACTGAATTTCCCATCCGCTCAGTTGCTCAATTCTTGTTCTGTGTGTATTAAGAACAGTAAAACGGATCAAACGAACGGCCTTTATCTGCGAATTTTATTTAGAAATAGCCATTTATTTAATTTAGACTAATCTAAATTTTATATTTTTATACTCTAAATAAATAATTAGTTTTGCCTTATGAAATCACTATTGGGAATTTCCGTTGCGTTTGTGGCTCTTCTGAGCATTATTTCGTGTGAAGACCTTATTCCTTCTGCGCCTGCCGATGATCAATTGCTGGATGGTACGGTTGAAGGCCTTTCCCCGGAGCAAAATCGCCAGTTTTTATTAGGCGATGCGGCTTTTAATAATCAAGTATTTACTGCGAAAACGGGTTTAGGTTCTGTCTTTGTGGCATCCAGTTGTGGAAGTTGTCACGCTGGTGATGGTAAAGGTCATCCGTTTACAACTTTAACACGCTTCGGTCAGATTGACGAAACAGGTAATAAATTTTTAAATCAAGGTGGCCCTCAATTACAACATCGCGCACTATCTGGCTTTGTGCCAGAGCAAATACCGGATGGGGCAACGTCTTCACAATTCATGCCTCCCATCAACACTGGACTTGGTTTCATTGAACTTGTTTCAGATGCAGACATACTGGCCCTGGCAGATCCTGATGACTTGGATGGAGACGGAATCTCCGGAGTTCCAAACTGGAACACAATACCATACTATGCCATTCCTTTTGAAAATGCGATTTCACAAAATGGAAAATACATCTGTCGCTTTGGGAAAAAGGGAAGCGTCTATAATTTACTACAACAAACTTCGAATGCCTACAATCAGGATATCGGCATAACTTCTGAGTATGAGCCGTATGATGTTTACTCCCATCTTGAAATTGATCCTGAGATTTCCAGCAAAACAGTTAATGATGTTGTGTTTTATTTAAAAACATTGAAAGCTCCGATACAACGATCAAAAGATAACGATGAAATCATAAAAGGAAAGAATTTGTTTGTAGAGATTGGTTGTGAAAAATGTCATAAACAAACACTTCAAGCAGGACATTCTCCGATTGAGGCCCTCTCGAATAAAGAATTTCATCCTTATACTGATTTGTTGTTACACGATATGGGCACCGGACTCGATGATGGTTATACAGAAGGAAGTGCAAAAACATATGAATGGAGAACACCACCACTTTGGGGATTAGGTCTTGCACCCAACTCACAGGGAGGAAATTATTTTCTGATGCACGATGGCCGCGCACAAAGTATTGAAGAAGCTATTTTGTTACATGGGGGAGAAGGTAATTCGAGTCGTGATAGTTTTAATCAACTAACGACTGATGAAAAAAAATCCATCATTCAATTTTTAAAGTCCCTATAAGATGAACCGTATTGATTTCATAAAGAATTGCGGCATGACGTGTTTAGGGGCTATGATGATGCCTGTCATTCTTCAGGGTTGTGCCGGAACAAAATACTTTGATGCAAGCATTGAAGGAAATGATCTTGTTATTCCGTTGTCTTCATTTGAGATTGTAAAGGATGGCGTGACAAAGTATCGTAAATACATTGTTGCTGAAAACGAAACACTTCAGTTTCCGATATGCGTTTATCGGTTAGATGAAAATAAATACCACGCACTCTGGATGAAGTGTACTCACCAGGGAACGGAGCTACATGTATTTGGCGACAAACTTCAATGTCCTGCGCATGGTAGTGAGTTTGCAAATAATGGCAAAGTTCAAAACGGTCCTGCAGCAGAACCTTTGCGCACTTTTCCTGTCGCTATTTCTGAAACCGCACTGAAAATCAATCTTCGATGAGAACAATTTTTACTATACTATTTTTTACTGCAGCACTCACATATTCGGGCTTTGCACAGATAGATTCAACTCTGATCAAGCGAACGCCTCGTGACACTACTTTTCAAAGAGCGATGAACATGGATGCTATCTATAATCGCCCTTTTCTTTCCGTAGGAAAAGTGCCAGCGGTTATTGGCGGTTATGTAGAAGCAGATTATACGTACATGGGGACCGATGGCATTACAGAAGGCCATACTTTTCGTATTCCGCGTTTGACGGTATTCATCGCTTCTTCGATACATAGAAAAATTAAATTTCTTTCGGAAATTGAACTTGAAGAAGGCGGTCGTGAAATAAACATAGAGTTTGCTTCACTTGATTTTTCATTTCATCCGTTGATCAACTTTCGTGGTGGAGTAGTGATGAATCCGATTGGTGCATTTAATCAGAATCATGACGGACCCAAGTGGGAATTTGTTGAACGACCAGTTGCCATGACACAAATGTTACCTGCAACGTGGAGCAATGTGGGTTTTGGATTGTATGGAAAAAAATATTCAAACAGCTGGGCGTTTGGTTATGAAATATACCTTACCAACGGATTTGATGAAAGCATCATTAACAACCCTCAAAACAAAACATTTCTTGCGGCCTCAAAAGCGACTACAGATCGTTTTGAAGAAAGTAGTAATGGTCAACCCTTGTTTACTGGAAAAATTGCTGTGAAAAAAAACAACATCGGTGAAATTGGTTTTTCCTATATGGGAGGCGTTTACAACAAGTTTAAAGACGATGGACTTGTGATAGATGAGAAGCGAAGACTTCATGTTGCAGCCATTGATTTTAATACAGTAATACCTACACTGAATACTCGCGTTGTAGGTGAATGGGCCTGGATCAATCTCAACATATCCGACACTTATAGCCAACAATACGGTGACAAACAACACGGTGGATTTGTGGATTTAATTCAACCTGTTTTGAAAAGAAATGTTTTTGGTTTTAAGAATTCAGTTTTCAATGTGGCTTGCCGATTGGAATATGTTGACTGGAATGTTGGAACTTTTAAAGAAACGGGTGACAACATCGGTGATAATTTTTGGGCCATCTCACCTGCGATCAGTTTTCGACCAACACCCCAAACGGTTTTGCGATTGAACTATCGAAGAGAATGGAGACGAGACATTTTAAATAACCCGGCATCCAATACCGGAGGTATACAGTTTGGTATATCGAGTTATTTCTGATAATCAGTCCCACCCTTTTATATTATTGTTTCGCTCTGATAGTATAATCAAGATCTCTCCTCAATCTAAAAATGTTAATCCTTTTTGGAAGTTAATCAGGTGTGTATAATCATTTAAAAGATTATTTTTAGACTGGTTTAGCAATTCAATGCACGAGTTAAATGTAATTCTTCAAATCGCATCCGCCACTTTATTGGCGTTCACCAGCCTGTTGCTTGTACGACATGTAAAACAGGCCTTGCACTTATGGGCAGGAATCGGATTTACACTTTCGGTTTTTTGCTATTTGATTCTTGAAACGACTTTTGTTCAAGAGTCCTTTATCCGTGTGATCATTCTGACGGGATCAATTTGTGTCCCCGTATTCTTCTGGCTCTTATCAAAATCAATTTTTGACGATCACTTCAGGTTTACGCCATCCATCTTGCTATGGTTCTTTGTGCAAACTATTCCACACGTACATCATTATTTGAATTGCACGGTTAGCTTCCCCAAACCACTAGTAGCTGCTCTCAATATTGTAATACAAATCACATCTCTCAGTTTTGTCTTTGCAAGTATATATGTAGCATTGAAAACAAAACCAGTAGATTTAATTGAAACGAGACTTCGTTTCAGAAATACATTTATCATTATTACAGCAGTATTGATCGGAATAACGTTGATCGTTGAGGCAACGCCATTGATTCAGCAATCAAAAGATATTCTTCAAGTCTTGCAACGATCTTCTATACTTTTATTAACAACCTATTTCCTGTTAAGTAATTTTGGTTTTCAACCTGGTTTCTTCTTTCGTGAGATACCAAAGCCCAAAACAGTTTATGCGGGCGATCCCATTCTGGAAGAACAGTTGATGATCTTGCTGAATGAAAAGAAAATTTACCGGAAAGAAGGCCTGACCATTAAAGAACTTGCTGAAATAATGAATGTTCAGGAACATCGGCTTCGGAGGCTCATCAACGGACAATTGGACTTTAAGAATTTCAATGATTTTTTAAATCAATATAGAGTTCTTGAGGCGTGTGAGATTTTATCGGGCCCATTGCAAAATCAGAAAACCGTTTTAGAGATAGCCTATAATTTAGGGTATCAATCTATCGGTCCGTTCAATAAAGCTTTTAAGGAACAGAAAAACACTACTCCGACAGCATTTCGAAAAGCACAGCAGCCATAATTTCATGCTGATTTCGAAATCAGCAAGCATTTTTCAATTTCGCAGAGACTATAAATTACCAAGCCATTAGGTTTACCCCCATAAATTTTAAAAAATTATGGAAGCAAAACCCTTTATCGAAGCCTGGCCGGGAATTTTCCTGTTTGACTTACTGCGTTACCTCATACCTGCAAGTCTGTTTTTTACACTTTTCTGGGTGATCGGAAAGAAATGGTGGCAGCATCTTTTCATTCAAAAGAATTTTCCAAAGCAAATTCAGCTATGGAAGGAATTTGCTTACTCAATGAGCACAGTGGTTATTTTCTCCCTGGTTGGTTTTGGTATCTATACCTCGGAACGGGCAGGAATAACACGCATCTATTACAAGATCAGCGACTATGGTATTGCGTACATGGCGGTGAGTTTCATTCTGACATTGATATTCCATGATTTCTATTTCTATTGGACGCACCGATTGATGCACCATAAGCGATTGTTTAAATATGTCCATCGTGTGCATCATGAGTCAACCAATCCATCACCCTGGGCCGCATATTCTTTTCATCCATGGGAGGCGCTTGTTCAGGCTATGGTTCTTCCCATTATGGTTTTCGCAATGCCTTTGCATCCACTCACAATATTCCTTTTCCTTACCTACATGATTGTAAGAAATGTTGTTGGGCATCTTGGGTTTGAGATACTGCCAAAAGGTTTCACAAAAAATAAATGGCTCTGCTGGAACACTGCGATTATCCACCACAATATGCACCATGAGCATTTTCATTCTAACTATGGTTTGTATTTTAGTTGGTGGGACAGAATAATGAAGACAGAGCATGAGAAATACCACGAAGCATTTGAAGAAGTAAAGTCGAGATCAAAATCGCATGCAGTAAAAGAGCCTGCGAAAAAATCAATTTCACTCTCTGTTATTTTATTGCTTTCAGTTTCTTCCGCGGTGGCACAATCTGTTTCCGGAAAGTGGATGACGTACAATGAGCAAACCGGTTCACCATTATCGATGATTGAAATAAAAGAAACGAATAAAGGCATTGAAGGTAACATCGTGAAGATATTTCTTGAGCCTTATCAAGGTGAAGATCCTGTTTGTACAAAATGCCCGGGAGAAAGGAAAAATAAAAAAGTAATTGATATGAATTTTATGTGGGGCTTTAAACAAGAAAGCGATGCATGGTCGTTCGGACAAATTCTGGATCCTGAAAGCGGTGAAATTTACGCCAGCAAAATGTGGTTGGAAGATGAAAGTACTTTAAAGGTAAGAGGGTATGTCGGGTTCATGTACCGAACTCAAACCTGGAAACGGGAGGGAATGTCGAATGAGAAAACGCCCATTGGTCTATGGCAAACTATTGATGACCATTGGAACCGGGTGAAATCCATAGTTGAAATCAAAAATGTAAATGGAGAACTTCGGGGTTATGTGCGAAAGATTTATTTGTTGCCGAATGAAGGAACTGATCCTGTGTGCATCGAGTGTGAAGGTTCACTAAAAAATACCAAAGTGGTGGGTATGAAAATTATTTGGGGCTTCAAGAAAGTGGATAATAAGTGGGATGAAGGAAAAATATTTGATCCCGGTAACGGAAGTGTATACTCATCTTCATTATGGTTAGTAGATGCCGATACATTAAAAGTGAGAGGATACCTCGGTCCGTTTTACCGATCGCAAGTTTGGAAAAGAGTGAAATCATAACTGAGAAAATTTGTACCTTGGAGGTAGACTAACTTTTGCAGCTATGAAAAAGATAGTGTTCATTTTAATCTTAGTGCCATTTCTTTCGTTTGATCAAATGACAAAACAAGACAGCGTGTGGCTTCCCTTCAAAAAAATTCGTTTAGTTGTTTCCCTAACTGCAATTCTGATTATTTCTCATAAAAGCTTTTCTCAAACTACCCTTGCGACAGGGGAGCAACCTCAAATAACAGTTAGTAGTAAAGGATTTGTTCGTTTGGTTTTTGGAGAGAAGGATAAGATACTTTATTCAACATCGATCGATAACGGCAAAACATTTTCAAAACCAGTTCTCATTGGTGAAGTAAAGGAAATGCATTTGGGGGTGACGCGAGGTCCTCAACTTGCAAGCTCAAAGGATTATTCCGTTGTAACTGCTATGGATAAAAAAGGAAACATCCATGCCTTCAGATTAACACACAAAGACGGAGCATGGAAAAAGATTGCAAACGTAAATGATGTCGATGCTTCAGCACCTGAGGGGTTGATGAGCATTGCAGCAGATGACAATAATAATTTCTTTGCTGTATGGCTCGATCTTCGTGAAGGCCAGAAGAACAATATTTCATTCTCGGTCTTAAAAGGTAATTCAAAATGGAATAAGAACAGCTTTGCTTACAAATCTCCCGAAAGTCACGTATGCGAATGTTGCAAGCCGTCTATTGCCGTGAGAGGTAATAATGTATCTATTATGTTCAGAAACTGGTTAAAGGGTTCACGTGACTTATACTTAGTTACATCTACAAATAATGGACAAAGTTTCTCAGGGGCACAAAAGCTTGGAAAAGGTACTTGGCTCTTAAAGGGTTGTCCGATGGATGGTGGTGGATTAACCATCGATTCGAAAGAACAGATTCATACAGCTTGGCAACGTGACGGACAAATTTATTATGCGAAGCCAGGACAACAAGAAGAAAAGATTGGTGCAGGCCGTCATGTTGATCTGAATGGAAATATTGTGACTTGGGAATCAGGATCTGATTTAATTGTCAAGCAACTAAATGGCGGTGAGAAAAAAATTGGTGAAGGCACTGCATTAAAAGTTTATGAATTTATTGACAAATCCATTATTGCAGTTTGGGAAAAAGACGATCATATCGTTTTCAAAAAAATATCAAAAAGCTGAAATCAGTGTTAATTCAATTTTTGCATTAGAATCCACTGTACTTGGATGCTGAATCATTCATTTGTTCAGTGCCGATATTACTCTACGTTCTCGGCATATATCCCTCAATCCTCATTGTGTCCATTAGAAGTCAATCAAGTTTGTATTAATTGTTATGCCTCACTAATCATCTAAGGTGAGACGTGCACAGTGTATTTGAGCATAAACTTGAACGAATATGCTAGTCCTTGTACAATGATACTTCGTGGCACGATGATGGACTATAGTTGTAATGGCACCGACTTCTGATAGTGCATATTGAGGCATTCATACAGCCTTCAAAAAGAATCTGATAAGAATCAGTTTTTAAAATGTGTGTGGTCATGAGTTCAAGGTCCCTGTTTTGTCACATTTACATAAAAACTAAAAAAATTAATTATGAAAACTCGATTCATCCTCTTTGGTGTTTTTTCTTTATCAACCCTTTTTGCGTTTGCGCAGAATAGTGGTGTCTATTTAAGTGCATCCGATTTTGCTTCCGGCAAACTCGCGTATGAAATTAATTGCTCAACAGAGAAGCATACGATTAAGCTTAATGAATTCCTGAATCAGGATTACATAACTGTCATTCATGACAAGCAATCACACAAATTGCAGAAGAAGGAGATCTTTGGCTACAAAGATTGCGATAATCTCACTTACAGATTTGCAGGTAACAGTCATTATGTGATTTTGAATCCAACAGAAAAGATTATTTTGTATAAGCACACCATTGAGGCGTCTAAAAATCAGAAGGAAGAAGTGCATTATTACTTTAGTGTTTCAGGCGCAGGTGAAATGCAAACATTAACATTGATGAATCTCAAGAAAGCATTCCCCGATAATCACAAATTGCATGATGCCATAGATGCAGAATTTAAGTCAGACAATGAGTTGGCACAATATGATTCATTTCATAAACAGTATAAAGTCAATCGTCTTTTAGATAGCACAATCTAAATAATTAAAAGCTGCCTTTAACTTCTAAAGGCAGCTTTTAATATGATCACTTGACAAACTGTTATTCGTTAATAACCGTTCGATATCTTCTCCGAATATGCATCCATACTTTTTAATCGCACCTTAGGTCGTCACTTTGACTAAGAATATCAGGATGCTTTTTTTACAGATCAATTAACTATATTAAATGAGGTTTTCCTGAAGTCAATTATAGACAACCTCGCAACGGAAGCCATATTAAATGAAGTAATTAAAACTAAACCTAGCATTCATGAAAAAATCCATCGTGTCATTCGCATTCCTGTTCGCAGGATTATTTGTCGCAGTTGCACTGATTACAAGTTGCGGCAAAAAGGCTGAACAGGCTACTGAAGAACATCATCATGCAGGGAGTGATACCACCAACCATCATGAAGGCATGCCAATGGACTCTACACAAATTGTATATGCGTGTTCGATGCATCCTGAAGTGACAGGCAAAAAAGGTGATAAGTGCTCGAAATGTGGAATGGCACTAGAAGCAGTCAAGGATACACATGAACATTAAAATCTTAACGTGATTTATTGAGGGTTCGTGCGTCACGTTATTTTAAATTGATTGTTTGGTGTGAGTTAGCTTCAGGTCGCTAAGCACTATATCAATTTGAAGATTTCAGTTTCTTTATCAACAACAACCTGCAACTTGTTCATTAATTTATTGTAAGCGGTCAACACCTTTTTTCCTGTCTGGGTCACTTCTGCGCCACCACCTTTCTGACCACCCTTTTGAGTAATCACATATGGCTTTTGTCCGAACGTATTCATTTCATCAATCATGGCCCACGCTTTTTTATAAGACATTCCCATCGACTTTGCTGCTTTTGAAATTGAACCCGATTCTTCTATGAGTTGAAGAAGTTCTGCCCGACCCTTACCGAAAAACTTAACACCATCAATATCAATCCAGCAACGTACACGGATATCTTTTTTTTTCATGATTAATCATTTTTCTTTTTCTGAACAATAACAGATGCCAGCATGGAAATGGCAAGTATAAACACGATTACGATCAAAGATAAGTCCACAGGGATTTTATACAGATCGGTAATGCACATCTTAGTCCCCACGAAAACCAGGATGGTAGAGAGACCATACTTAAGGTATTGGAAATACTTTTCTATACCAGACAAAGCAAAATACAAAGACCTCAAGCCTAAAATGGCAAACACATTAGAAGTATAAACAATAAAGGCATCGTCTGAGATGGCGAGTATGGCAGGGATTGAATCTACAGCAAAAATGAGATCGGTAGCTTCGATAAGAATGACAACCAAAAACAGCGGTGTAGCCCAACGCTTACCATCGCGCTGTACAAAAAACTGATCACCCTCAAAGGATGATGTGAATGGAAATATTTTCCTTGCCAGTTTCACCAATGGATTTCGCTCTGGTTCCAGCTTCTCGTCACCGGATGTCAACATTTTAATTCCTGTGAAAACCAGGAACCCTCCAAAAATATAAATGAGCCAATGAAACTTGTGAATTAGTTCGATGCCCGTTAGAATAAAGATTACGCGCATCACAAGTGCTCCCAGTATTCCCCAGAACAGAACTTTATGCTGATAGGAAGTAGGAACATTAAAGTATGAGAAGATCATAATGATCACAAAGATGTTGTCAACACTCAACGATTTCTCGATCAGGTATCCGGTAAAGAATTCGATGGCTTTGTCTTTATCAAAATAATAGTAAATAAAGAGGTTGAATAGCATGGCCAATGTGATCCATACACCGGTCCATGTAAGCGCCTCCCTTACACTGACTTCATGCGATTTGCGATGAAACACTCCCAAATCAAGGGCAAGCATTCCTAACACAAATAGATTAAATGCACCCCATAGGACAACAGATTCATTCATGTTATTTTAAGTTTATAAAAACAGTGTTATGCAATATAACAGTATTCCGATATGAAAAAATAGTGGATTTTCTAATCTCAAGGGGTATTTCTACTTTCTATTCCAACCATATTTCAGAATACGTCCTGGCATGGTTTAACCCTTGGGCTGAATCTTAAATGGCCATATATCTTAATTCAGAATAAGAGGCGACTATGATTTTTTCGACTCCTGATATATCCCCATAATATTCCCAGCCGGATCAGTAAAGTGTGCTATGAATTCCCCGGAATCCATTTTCATGTTGAATACAATCGCGCCTCCATTATCAATAATTAATTTCTTTGTTGCCTCGGCATCATCCACCATAATGGAAATGATAATGCCTGCTTCACGCATTGGCTTTTTGTCCAGTACCCACATGCCACTGACTTCACCTACACCATCATCAAAAGCCACCGCACCACTAGCATCCTCTCTTATGTTCCATCCAAATGATTGGCTGTAAAAAGAGGCAGAGTATTCAAGATCTGTTGCTGGAATTTCGAGGTAGCAGATTTTACCATTGCCGCGTGTGGGTTGCTTATCTTCCATATGAAAAGAGGTTTTGATTTTGAATTGGAGATGAAGTTAGCAGAATGTGATGGAATAAATGTCCAATAACATCCCGGTGGACGTCTTTTATATTAATGGACTCCTGTTTTGCACTAAATTTACTTCCTTAACTCTTTAACAGTTGAACGTATTCCTTGAACAACTTTCCCTGATCCTCACCTTTGCGGGCATTGCACAGGGACTCTTTGTGGTATTGCTCCTTAATAATAGAGGCGCAAGAAAAAGCCGTGCGAATACCTTCCTATCCGTTTTACTGATATCGCTTTCCTTTAGTATTGCCCATATTCTTTTTGCAGGAGCCGTTATAGATCATCTTTCCGTTAAAGTCTATACACTCGGAGACCCTACATTTTTTTTGATTGCTCCATTGCTTTGGTTTTATACAAAAGAATTGATTGGAGAGCGGGTGAAGTTCTCTACAAATCTTATCCTTCATTTTTCACCGTTCCTGTTAATTATCATTTTGTCTCTGACCATGCGCTCGATAAACCCGGATCTTGCATTCATGCAATTTCTGGAGCATCATCAGCAATTCATCAGTGTTGTCTTCTGGATGATTATTGTTGTTCAATTTTCTACTTACCAATTTTTTATTCGAAAGAAATGGATTGCGTATCAGGAATTCATCAAACAAGAAGTTTCGAATAGGGAAGGAGTGGATATATCATGGGTCAGATTTTTCATCATCGTTTTTTTGGCGATCAATGTATTTTTTCTGTTTAGCCTTTTTGCAGTCATTCATCTTCTCAACGGTCCATGGCTACCACGAACAACGGCATTAATTTTTTCATTATCCATATTCGCTCTGGGTTATAAAGGATTATTGCAGAAACAGCTTTTTCAAAAGGGTGAACTGATAAAATCAGAGGATACTATTCAAGCATCGTTGGATACACCAGTGAGCAAACCCGACCCTGAACTTGTAAACCGTGTGCTGAACTACCTGCAGGAGAAGAAGCCTTATCTGGATGCTGAACTGACATTAAGCAGTCTCGCGCGAGATTTGAACATTAGTCGTAGTCAGTTGTCTATATTAATTAACGAAGGAATGGGTGATAACTTCTACGACTTCATCAATAAATATAGAGTAGAAGAAGTAAAACGGTTAATGATTGATCCGCAAGTAAAGAATTATAATCTCTTAGGTATTGCGCTCGAAGCAGGATTCAAATCGAAGTCAACGTTCAATCTCATCTTCAAACGCTTTACTGGATTAACGCCTACAGAGTATCGGAAAAACCTTTCGAATTAATTAAATTCAAATAAATCTTTTGCGTCATGTCACATCAGGAAAACAAGAATATTACTTTTTTCGCACCTCATCTGGCCATTAAAATTGTGAAACCTGCCATGGAGTTTTATCAAAAAGCATTTGACGCCAAAGAGCTGCGCAGGTTTAGCAATGAGGATGGTAGTGTTCATGTGGCCGAAATGGAAATTGATGGAGCGCTGTTTCATTTGCATGAAGAGTCCTTACATAATAATCAATTAAGTCCAGAGACGGTTCGTGTTACTACTATGTTAATTGGTTTATTCACTGCTGATCCTGACAAATTATTTCAACAAGCCGTTGCGTTAGGTGCTGGCATAGTAAGCCCCATTCAGGATTTTGATTACGGATACAGACAAGGTGTTGTTGAGGATCCGTTTGGACACCAGTGGCTGATTCAGAAAAAGATTTGATCAAAGACGTCCAACAGGATTTCGGTAGACGATTCGGTCTTGCAGGTTCACTAGTGTTGTATCAAAAACAACACTATGAATCACGAGCAAAATAAAAATCTCATTGAGCTGAGTCAGGTCAACAAATTCTTTCCGCTAACTTCGGGAACATTTCAGGCATTGAAGAATGTGAGTATTCGTATTCCAAAAGGACAGTTGATTGCCATTACGGGAAAATCAGGAAGTGGCAAATCAACTTTGCTCAACATCATTGCCGGAATTGATAAGCCTACCGATGGAAGTGTTTCAATCAATGGCGTTCATGTTGAAAAACTTTCTGAAAGTGCATTGGCAACCTGGCGTGGAAAAAATGTTGGCGTTGTATTTCAGTTCTTTCAATTGCTACCTACACTTACCATTCTGGAAAACGTCATGCTTCCGATGGATTTCTGCAACAGTTATCCAAAGAGAGAAAGGAGAGAACGTGCATTGGCATTACTTGAACAAGTAGATATTAAAGAGCAAGCCAATAAACTCCCATCTACATTGTCAGGAGGTCAACAACAGCGTGCTGCTATTGCGAGAGCATTGGCAAATAATCCTCCCGTTATCATTGCCGATGAACCAACAGGTAATTTAGATTCCCAAACGGCAACTTCTATTTTCGAACTGTTTGCTGCCCTGACACGATCAGGCAAAACCGTTATCATCGTTACTCACGAAAAAGATTTCTCATCCTATTTTGAAAATGTAATCGCCATTGCGGACGGTGTAATTGTAAACGAATTAGTACCTGCTTAAAAATCACAATGATGCAAACAAGATACTTCAAGGTCATGCGTGATCTTACATCCGATTATTCAAAAAACTTCATGCTCGTATTGGCGATTGCCATTGGTGTTTTTGGAATTGGTTCTATCCTTGGTGGTTATAGCGTAATCAAACGCGAGATGACCGACAATTACATGGGAACTATTCCCGCATCTGCCACCATTGAATTAGAAGAAAATATTTCAAAAGCACTTGTTGATAGTGTAAAGCAATTTCCAGGAATAGCTGAAGCAGAACGACATGCTACATTGGTTGCACGAATGAAGGTGGGAGAGAAGTGGTATCCTCTACTGCTCTTTATTATAGATGACTTCAAAGACAAGCGAACAAATAAAGTTTATTACATCTCGGGAGAATCAGAACCTTCAACAGGAACGATGCTTGTAGAGCGAACAGCATTTGTTGTGATGCAAGCGAACGAAGGCGATGAAATTGAAATCAAAACACCTAACGGAAATCCGCGGAAAATAAAATTAGCAGGAACAGTACACGATCCAGGTTTGGCACCGGCATGGCAGGAACAAGCCGGGTATGGATACATTAATCTTTCAACACTGCACTTGCTCGGAGAAACACAAGGCTTTAACCAGCTACGTATCTTAGTAAGTGAACAATTTAACTCCAGGGAACACATTACTGAAAAAGCGCAGGTTGTTGCTGAGCAACTGAAACAAGCTGGATATAATGTTCATGAAATTCAGGTGCCACCTCCGGGTAAACATCCGCACCAAAGTCAGATGAGTGCTGTGATGACCATCTTTATCGTATTTAGTTTTCTGATTCTTATTCTGGGCTCCATACTCGTAGCGACTTCGATGGCTACATTGATGGTGAAGCAAATTCGTCAGATAGGAGTGATGAAAACCATAGGTGCTACGTCATCGCAGATTACTGGTTTGTATTTTGTAATGATCACGTTACTTTGTTTAGTAGCATTAGTAGTCGCAATTCCGTTGAGCATGTTAGCAGCTTCCGGATTTTATCTTCAGATCGCAACGCTGCTGAATATTGAAATCAGAAATAGCGTAATACCTTATTGGGTTCCACTATTGCAAATTGGCTCTGGTATCATTATCCCATTAATCGCTGCAGCATTTCCGGTTATTCGGGGAAGCCGTATCTCTGTGCGTGATGCTCTTGACAATCATGGCGTAAATCAATTGAACATGAATAAAGATTCATGGGCTGTGAAATTTTCTCAGTTGGATTTCTTTAGTGAAACCTTTCGTCTTTCAATTCGAAATGTATTTCGTCAACGTTCACGTCTCACTATGACCTTAGGATTACTCGCTGCAGGTGGTGCTATGTTCATGACGGCATTGAATGTATCAGAAGCATGGAATAATAATCTGAAGCAAATTTATTCGCAACGATTTTATGATCTCGAAATAAAACTGAACAATTCGATTGATGCTGATTCTATTCTTGAGAAGATAAAAGATATTTCAGGTGTTCGCGTTGCAGAAGGCTGGGATTATTCACCGACTTCAGTGAGTAAAGAAAATTCAGTCGAGGTAACTTCTACTTATCCCGACAAGGGGCATGGAAGTTTTGCCATGCTTGCGCTCCCTGTCCCTACTCAATTGCTGAAGCCAAATGTTGTAGAAGGACAATGGCTTAACAATCCTTTAGCAAATGATGTTGTGTTGAATCAATCATCCAGAGGATTGTTAAAGATTGGAGATCAAATCTTGCTTTCCATTGATGGAAAACCCAGTCGCTGGAATGTGATTGGATTTACGGAAGATGTTGGAGCGCATGCAACAGCCTATGTATCGCTTAATGTATTTTCAAATCTAACGAATACATCTGGCAAAGTGAAGATGCTGCGCGTGTCTTACACAGATCGATCAAAAGATAATGCGGTAAAGAAAAACAGTGAAATAGAAGCCTTACTTGAGAAGGAAAATATTTCAGTGAACACAACCATTCCAGTCTGGTTGCTACAGAGCGCCATTGCTGCACACATGAAAGTGTTAATAAACTCACTTATGACAATGGCCATCCTTATGGGACTTGTCGGTACGCTTGGACTAATGTCTACAATGAGCATAAATATTTTGGAACGTACACGTGAGATTGGTGTGATGCGCGCCATTGGTGCAACACCAAAGAAAATCAGAAACCTCATTGTATGGGAAGGATTGTTGATTGGTGGATTAAGTATTTTCATTGCTGTTGTGCTTTCGCTCATTTTGTCTACCTACATGGGTAGGCTCATTGGCAACATGGCGTTCCGTACTCCCTTATCGCTGACCATTTCCATTCTTGCACTTGGAATATGGGTACTCATTATTGTAGCAGGTTCATATATAGCCACGCTTTATCCGGCACGAAGAGCCAATAAAATTACAACACGCGAAGCGCTTGCTTATGAATAGAAAATTATCAATAATGAAGCAATACATATTAAGGATAACAGGAAGCATGTGCTTCCTGTTTATAGCGATTCTCTGCAAAGCCCAACAAACCGGAACATTAACTATTGAAGCAATAAATTTTACAAACAACAAGGGAAGTGCTATCATACAACTTTTCAGAGAGCAAGATGATGTTCCTGAAAAGCCCTTTAAAAATGTGAAGGCAGAAATTGTGCATGGTAAGGCACAAATTATCTTCAACGAAATTCCATATGGAAACTATGCGGCCATTCTTTTCCATGATGAAAATGCAAACGGAATATTAGATCACAAACTTGGTTTTCCAAATGAAGACATGGGATTTTCAAATCAGTGGAAGCTTTCACTCTTTTCGGGTATGCCCACTTTCACAAAACTTAAATTCAGTTTTAAGCAGCAGGACACTCCATATGTTATTTCGATTCATTGATGTTCAATACAAGAGGATCGAAATGACCTTAAAATATTTTGCTGCAAAATATTGATGCATGGCTGGCTTCATATTCTGTTCGCCCTTTTTTTTGGCACGCATGAATCAGGGGTATTTTCCCAAGAACGGGTATGTAGAAAAAGTGATGTTTATTTTCATGAAATTAAGTCTATGATTGCTCTTGTTGGTGTTGTCATTCACATCCCTCCTTTATCGTGCTATCGTCTTTGTTGAATCTTCTCTACAGAATTAGGGAATGATAGTCATCAACATTAGCTATCAGTCTGTACAGAATCCATCAGTATTACTACTACAAGTATTGTTTCCATAAGGCATGAAATTGGCTTATCCTTTTAAAGCCAACGTCAGAAATTCTAAACTGGCAATTGCGACAGAATGGAAAAGATACCAGATGAAACAGTCAAAGATTCCGCAGGGAGTATGTTAAGTCAGAAAACGAATGAGGATTTTAATAAACAAAAGCCAGATTCGCGAGATCTTAATTTTGAAACATTCATAACATACACCTGCCCAATGCATGCCGGAGTAAAAATGGGTAAACCTGGAAAATGCCCGCGATGCGGTATGGAATTAGTTGAAAACAAATAGAAGGTAATGACGCAGGAAGAATGAACCTTTTTACAAATGAAAAAAATATTGAGTTTACTTTGCGCTATTGCCCTTACGGCCATTGCGCTCTTCGCAAATCCATTATTCGCTCAGAATGATTACAAGTATCCGTATTTGAATGCAGGAGGAGAAGTGCTGGATTCTGTTGGAGTGAAATTAGGAGGGATCACACCTGAAGGTGTTATTTATAATTACAAAGGTGAGAAGGTTGCCTCGGTCGAAGAACTTGAACTTCTTGACAATACTGGCCGCCTGCTCGGTAAGATTGGTAATAAAGGAACATTTTATGATGCAAGAGGAATCGTTGTATTCACTATAGAACCGAATAGCAAAGGAGAAAAATGTAAAGTATTTAATTCAAAAGGTAAAGTAGTGGCCACGGTTCACGAAGGTTTTAAAAATCAGGTATGCGCTATTTATTGCCTTCATAAAGGAATGCGTAAAGACTAGACCAATTATTTTCACCACATCCACACAATAGCCCTTAGTTACTTCGGTTCTATTGGATGTTATGCAACATCTTTCCAGATGTATTCTTTCATTTATTTATTTCGAACATATAGCGTTACATATAACAACATGTTCTTGGCAAACGCATACGACAGTGCCTTATCAATATAAGATCTTTCAGGCGACATGAGAAAGAAGGATGCAGAATTCGGAACGTTATAACCCCACGATCCTGAATGCTGGAGACTGCCTGGAAGAATGAGTGCTACGTGTTTAACATCTTCTCCGGTTGGTTTATACACCGCAATAACCGCTTTGTTTTCATTTGCAAAACGTTGAGCACTTTCCAACGCCTTTTGGTCAAACGCCATTCCCACTACTGACCATTGACTACCTTTATTATTTGCTAAACCCAACGCAGGGCTTTTATTGACTGAAGCTTCTACATTTAGCGCATCTATTTTGTATACAGATGCGAGTGATTTTTCAATGAAAGATGCACACAATGTTTTGTCGCTTGAGGAAGAGGTACACTGTAAAAATTGTTCCAGGGTTAGCGTTAAGTCTTCTTTCCAATTCTTGTTTAAGGATTGTCCTTGCGATAGGGAACAGGTAAATGTCATAATGAGCACGATGTAAAGTCGTGTCCATCTGATTTTGCTTTGAAGCATTTCAAATAGATTCTCACACAAAGAGTCATTGTGAAGGGTAAGGGGTAATTTTGTGTTCATGGTTAGTGTTTTTGTTTGATGATTCAAATGTTCAGGTTTTAATCGTTGAATACATCAGCTTAATACTGATTTTTTAAAAATCAGAGTTTCCCCTACCCCTTTTTTGGGAGTATGGATGTGATCAGTAAATCATAAAAGCACAGAGCCTGCATCATGCAGGCTCTGTGCTCCAATTTACATCCCATCAGATTCACCGGCCTCTTGGACTCTGATGAGAAGCATGCACTAATACTAATACTTATACTTACTTCTATTCTCTTGTGCCTGACGCGACATTCTTCCTGATTGTTTGTTAAATCGTTTTTTCTCTTCTGCGCTAATCTCGAAGCGTCTCTGCTCTTTTATTAATTTCAGATAGCTTTCATAGACTTCGTTTTC
>JBDTTT010000052.1:0-36228 GCA_039930485.1 Chryseolinea sp. | reverse complement strand
GCCATTCACATCAGCTTGCACGACTTGCGTAAGCAACGCATACCCATCATGATCTTCTCTACCATTGGGGTGATCATCTCAACCTTTGTCGTGGGTGCATTGTTGTTCGCAGCGTTCAGGTTGATGTCCATGAATATTCCTCTTATTCAGTGTTTGGTATTTGGTGCACTTATTTCACCAACAGATCCCATTGCCGTGATCAGTATTTTGAGGAAAGCCGGCATTCGAAAATCGCTTGAAATAAAAGTAGCCGGAGAATCGCTCTTCAATGATGGCGTAGCCGTAGTACTGTTTGCTGTGTTGCTGCAACTTGCGCGCGGAAGTGAAATGGAAATTACCTTCATTCACATCAGCGGTTTATTAATTCAGGAAGCTGGTGGTGGATTGATAATTGGTTTCTTATTAGGATACATTGGCACACACGCGATAAAAGGAATATCCAGCTACAATGTTACGGTAATGATTACACTAGCCATTGTAATGGGTGGATACCTCATTACACGCTACCTCCATATTTCAGGTCCCCTTACTATGGTGGCGGCTGGATTGGTAATTGGAAATTATGGAAGGGCAACGGCCATGTCGATGGCGGATAAAGATTACCTCTACAAATTCTGGGAGCTGATCGATGAAATTTTGAACGCCATGTTGTTTATGATTATCGGGTTGGAGCTCTTGCTGATTTCGGATTTGACACAATACTGGTTAATTGGTTTGATCAGCATTGCCATCGTACTCATCGCCCGTTTTTTCTCTATCTGGTTGCCCATACGGTTTATTCCAAAAATCGGGCATTTCGATAAGAACTCCATCACCATACTTGTATGGGGTGGGTTGCGTGGAGGTGTTTCGGTTGCCCTGGCACTTACCATCGACAAAGCACTCAATCAGGATCTGTTTATTTCCATTACCTATTATGTGGTGGTGTTTTCAATAGTAGTTCAGGGACTTACTATTGGAAAGCTTACTGAAATGCAAAGGGTTAAGGGACGAACGAAGTGAGGCGGGACGGGATTTAGTTATGTTCATTCCTCAAACGGATGTTATGTGTAATCCAATTTTGTCTTTTAGTGTCTACCTGGAATTTGACTAAAACAATCACTGAGTCTTTACTCCAACATGGAATACGTATCGGCAGGCCTTTCGTGAGTACGGGCACATGTATTCCATCGGATAATCTATGACGCTCCAAGCGTGATTACTTCCATAAGTAACCTATCTGGTATCGGCCTTTGGGATGTGAGTGGCAGGGTATATGACCTGCCAGAACAAGTCGAGTTAATTAAATTCCAACATACCACGCCCATCCATTATCACCCGTATCAACAAATTCATCTGTAACTACAATGCGTTGCAGATATTTCATACTCTTGTAACCGATTTGATTCTCAACCCTCAGGCGTACAGGTGCTCCGTGCGGTATAGGGAGATTTTTGCCGTTCATACCATACGCCAGAATAGTTTGAGGATGGAATGCATCGAGCAAGTCGATGCTATCAACATATCCATCAAAGGCGTGGAAATTTACAAAGCGTGCGCTCGGCAGAATACCCACACTTTGAAGGACGCTGCTTAGCGGCACACCAGTCCACTGGCCAATGGCAGACCATCCTTCTTCACATACGTGCTTTGTGATCTGTGTTCTTGCTGGAAATTTTTGAAGATCTGTGAGCGAATAAGCTCCCGGCCTTGCTACTTGTCCTTCAATAGACAAACGCCAATCAACAAAACCATTGCTGTGTAAGCGTGCATATTCCTCACTGCTAAATTCTTTTGAAAGGTCACCTGGATTGGTTGTTCCGACAGCAGGAAACGAGGAGATGTCTCGATACGCATATTCTTTTGCGAGGGATTGGCCTGGCAGCAAGACTCGATGCGCATTATAGGTAAGTGCGTCTCCCATGCGCAGAATGTTACCATACGTAGGTGGTACTGGTTTAGAGCAACCTGGTAGGAGCAAAGCACCTATGGAAGCGAGTCCCGTTACAATAGCTTTGCGCCTGGTGATGTGAAGATGTTTTTTCATGTGTCCACTATTTTATCCGATGCACTGAAACTATTATTTATTGGTCAATCGTCATGGCACGAATTTGTTGTTTGAATCCTGACTTGATCACCATTACTACATGCACAAACAGAAAGAGTTCGAGGGCGATGGAAGTAAAAAAGTGAATAGTGCGTGCGGATTGCATGCCACCAAATATATTTAACAAAAATGGAAAGGCTGCCGCGATGGCGGGTGACATCGTTAGTCCCGTTATTATAATCAAAGGCAGCAAGAGAAAAATAACCGCGAGGTAGGTGGATTTTTGTAACAGCCCGTACTTCGGTCCATTTGGTGTGAACGGAATTTGCATGCGCAAATGATGAATGAAATCCTGCCAGAATAAACGCAATGAAAACTCCTGAGATTTGGGTATGAGGTTGTTCCGAAAGTGGCGCGTGAAAAATCCTGCTACCAAATACAATACACCTGTCACAACAAAAAACCATGCCGAAAGAAAATGAAGACTTCGTCCCCAGCCATTCTTGTTGAAGATATCATACGTACGACTCGCACTCACAGGAGAATTGGCTTCTGCGAAAAAGGGCCCACTCTTTTCCCAACCACCGTGCTGATAATTTCGGCTAATAGGCAATTCGAATAATGCAGGTGTCAGATCATTCCCAACTTCACCCCAGTAGAGTCGCGGGTGTACCATAAGAATTTCAATCCCTGTAAAAGCAAGCAATAGGAAGCTTACGGTAATGATCCAGTGAGAAACTTTCACCCAGCGCTTATGGCGAGTGTTATTTGATTTTGAATTTAGGGTAGAGGTCATGCAAAGAAATCAATTCGGGTTAATCTCTTGATCCAGTTATTAAATATAATTCTTTTTATCCAATGAAATATCAGAATATTGTTGTACAGATTCTTTACTTTAGGGCGATGAGCGTAGCAACAAAAAGAATGTAGTCCACTGGTGTATATGTTATTATTGAAGTTAATGAAAAAAAAATGAAGGAATTGATATCAGGTTTGAACTTGAAACAGATTACTATTCATATAGTAGCTACTTTACTTCTTGTTATCGGGTTGAAACAATTTTCGTTTCTGACTGATATGGAATTTACTGAACATATTATAACGAAACAAAGACAGATTGATGAGTTGGGAAATGGTACTGAGAGGCTGGCCAGCTTACTTATCTGGATTGAAGTGTCCCGGATGGTTGGATTTGCGATTTCAGGACTTATCATGTTTCAATTAACACGAAAACTAAAATACTTCTGGATAAATGTGTTGATCGTTTTATTGTCCGGATATTTAATTACTCGACTAGAACTGTTTAACTCTGATGTGATTAAAAAAGTAACCTTATTTCCTGGCCGACTATTTTCAAAAGCCGGCCCCTTTTATCCTTATTTAATTAATGGATTATTCTTAACCGGATTGGCACTTTTAGTTTTCTATAATGGGCGGATAAAGCAATTCATTGGTATACAACAGAATCAAATTCCGGAGATTTCGAAATGAAAATTTGTGTAGCGCAAACAAAACCGGTTAAAGGCAACATTCCGGCTAATATTCAAAATCATATACGGTTAATTCATCTGGCCATTGGCAATGGTGCAGGACTAATTATTTTTCCGGAATTATCTTTAACTGGTTACGAACCTGAGTTAGCAAAAGAATTAACAATGGATAAGGATGATACACGATTTGATGATTTTCAAAACATTAGTGACTCCTGTCACATCACGATTGGAGTAGGAGCTCCAACAAAGAGCAGCAAAGGTATTTGTATTACGATGATTATTTTTCAGCCGCATCAAACAAGGCAAACCTATTCCAAAAAATATCTGCACGATGATGAAAAACCTTTCTTTGTCAGTGGAGAAAGTTCTATTGGTCTGCTGGGACAAAAGGCTAAAGCAGCACTGGCAATCTGTTATGAATTATCAGTACCAGAACATGCTGAGCATGCCTTTAAAAGTGGAGCTGAAATTTATATAGCGAGTGTGGCAAAGACCATTAGTGGAGTTGAAAAGGCAAGTAAGAGTTTATCCGATATCGCCCACAAATATTCAATGACTGTATTAATGTCGAATTGTATTGGACGTAGTGATAATTTTGAAAGCGCAGGAAAAACAGCAATCTGGAATTCAAAAGGAATTTTATTGACACAGCTCAATGATACATGCGAGGGTATACTAATAATTGACACCGAGACGCAAGAGCTCATTGAGAAAACAATTTAGAATTCACTATTAAAGTGAGGCCTTCGCGCTTGTGCGATGCCTATGAATTAATTCCCACAAATTTTGGCCTTCACTCGAGCTTCCACTTTCATTCCCAGTTCTATTGCGCGATTTAGGTCAATACATGCCTGGCTGATTTGCTTTAGTTTTTCTTTCGCTATCGCGCGATTGTAAAAAGCCAATGCAAAATCGGGGTGAAATAGAATGGCCACGGTATAATCCTCAATCGCTTCATTATATTTCGATAGTTTCGTTAATACATTACCTCTGCCAAGCCAGGCTTTATCAAGCTTCTCGTTAAGTTCAATGGCTTGGGTGTAATCTGCATAAGCACCTGGCCAATCTTTTAGTTTCTCTCGGGCAAGTCCCCGATTAAACCAGGTTTCAAAATTCCGATCGTCCACAGCTAATGCACGGGTATAATCTTCCTCTGCGCCTTTGTAATATCCACCCTCCATGCGCTGATAGGCCCGCTCCAAATAGGGGTAGAGCATGCTTGAGTCACTTTCAATGGCAAGTTCGAGACTTTCATCAGCCGAAGTAAGATCACCTCGTTTTCGTTTTGTGATAGAAAGGTTATTCAATGCAATGGCGTGATTAGGATCGATGGTCAGTGCTTTTTTATAATCCAATATCGCAGTTGTATCACTAAGACCTTCCTTCGCAAGGGCGCGGTTTACATAATAATCGGGTTGGTTAGAGTCCAATGTGATGGCTGAGTCCATCCAGACAATTGCGGATGAGTATTTTTTTAAGTGGCTGTCAATAAGGCCGAGATAATTGAATATAAGCGGTGTCATGTTTCCACTCTGCACAGTCATCATTTCAGTCACTCCCATGTTTGATGCTGCCGCGCTCTTAAAGTAAATTGTATTGGTTTCACCTCCAGGAGGAAGTTTTAAAAGTTTAGTAAAGTCTTCTTTAGCCTGAATATATTTTCCAAGTTGGTAACGTAATGTAGCGCGACTAAATAAAGCTTCTGGCTGATCTGGTTTTTGTTCCAGATAAATACTCAAGTCAATGTTAGCGCCTTCATTGTCGTGAAGTTGCTGTTTGATGTAAGCGCGGTTGCGGTAGGCTTCGGCATATCCAGGGCTTTGTTGAAGACATTGATTGAACCGTTCCAATGCTTCTGGATATTGGCCCTTGTTTAATAGTGCTTCTCCTTGCTCAAAAAGTGAATTTGCAGCTTGGCTTTTCGATTGCCCTTGCACGGAAACGATTGTACACAGAAAAAGACTGAGCAGACCAAAGATGAATTTCATGCGCATGAAGTTAAGAAAATAATAAAGCGCGAAAGCAAAACCCTTAACCAAGATTTTCTGTTATGTAAAGCATGGAAAAGACAAAGAAATCTACCCGTAAGCCAAGTAATAAGGCTGCCGATGATGCGATCAGAACATCGTATATCGAATACCTTCTCACAGAGGGTAAACGTCCTGCTTCTGTCTATAAGTTTTGCCTCGATCTGGGGATAAAAGAGGACCACTTCTACAATCACTTCGGTTCATTCGATGGTTTAGAGAAACACATCTGGAAAGGTTTCATAGATAAGACCATCAACCGTTTGAATGCGGATGAATCGTTCAGCGCCTTTTCAGCGCGGGAAAAGATACTCGCATTTTACTATACCTTATTGGAAGAATTAAAATCCAACAGAAGCTATGTCATCTTTCAGTTCAACCATTCACAAAAACCAGAGTTCGTTCCTGAATACATTAAATCCTTCAAGTCAACGTTCGAATCATTTTTTGAAGTTTTGATAAACGAAGGCAAGTCTACAGGTGAGGTAGCCAACCGTCCGTTACTTGATAAGCGTTACCCAACACTTTTCTGGCTTCACATGGGATTCTTGTTGTTGTTCTGGAAAGAAGATGAAAGTCCGGGATTTGAAAAGACGGATGCAGCCGTTGAGAAATCCGTTAACCTGGCGTTTGATCTCATTGGCAAAGGAGCAGTTGATTCTTTTATCGACTTCGCTAAATTTTTATATCAGAGTAAATCGAAATAATCCATATAGCTATAATGAAAGAATTTGATCGTATTCCCGTAACGAAAGTACAAAGAGCTTCTAAGTTTATTTCTACTGGTGCAAAGATCGGCACAAATTACCTTAAACATTACGGAAAGAAACTGATCAATTCCGAAACAACACGCGAACAATTACATACGGATAATGCCTCTGATATTTACAATTCATTAAGTGAGTTGAAAGGTGGTGCATTGAAGGTAGCACAGATGTTGAGCATGGACAAGAGCTTGTTGCCGACAGCCTATCAACAGAAATTTTCGATGGCGCAATACAGCGTTCCGCCATTATCATATCCATTAGTGGTAAAGACGTTCCAAAAATATTTTGACAAAGGCCCGGATAAAATCTTTGACACCTTTACTCAGAAAGCAACCAATGCTGCTTCCATGGGACAAGTCCATCAGGCAACGTTGGGAAAGAAAAAGTTAGCGGTTAAAATTCAGTATCCAGGAGTAGGGGATAGTGTGAAGTCAGATCTGGCAATGATAAAACCCATTGCACTTACCATGTTCAATTTGAATCCGGTTGAATACGATGAATTTATTCAGGAAGTAGAATTGAGAATGATGGAAGAAACAGATTATACATTGGAGTTGAAGCGATCTATTGAACTTTCACAACAATCCAGTCATCTTAAAAATATTGTTTTCCCAAAATACTATTCTGAATATTCAAGTCCACGGATATTAACAATGGATTGGTTGGAGGGAAAACCACTTGGAGAAATACTAAAGTCTAAATTGCCGGAGGGAAAAGGTAATGTGCTGGGGCAAGCCATGTGGGACTTCTATCATTTTCAAATGCATACTTTAAAAGCCGTGCATGCCGATCCACATCCGGGCAATTTTATTATCACCAACGATTATAAATTAGGCATTATTGATTTTGGATGTGTAAAAGTTATCCCTGCGGATTTCTATAAACAATATTTTCAACTTTTAGATAAAGATATCTTAACTGATAAAGTAAAACAGAAGAAGGTATTTGAAGAATTACGTTTCATCTACCCGGATGATCCTGCAAAAGAAAAGACTTTGTTTAATTCACTCTTTGTTACGCTTGTTGAATTGTTAGGAAGACCGTTCCGATCTGAAGTTTTTGATTTTGCAGATGACGCCTACTTTAATGAACTGTATTCTTTTGGAGAGAAGTTATCAACCATGAAAGAAATTCGCGACTCAAAGAAAGCAAGAGGTGTTCGTGACGCTTTGTATATTAATCGCACATACTTTGGTCTATACAGTTTACTTCATGATTTGAAAGCAAAAATCAGAACTGCATATTAACCAATTATTAAATCAACTTATCACCGAATCAACTGTATCCAGCCTTTCAGTCTTTGTTTTTTCTTGGATGGATTTAAAGCTGCATAACTAACCTCTACGGTGTAATAGTAGATGGCAGACTCCAGCGCATTTCCTTTATCATCGTGACCATCCCAATCAATGTAAATAGACTTTCCGTTTCCGGAAGAGTAAGTATAGATTTTTTTTCCCCACCGATCATATACTGAGAACTTCACATGTTCAGCAAAACTCGGACAGCGATTGGTAATTAGTGATATGCATGTATTTCCATTGCTGCTGGCGTTTGGATCGAATGCACTTAAAAGGTCGTTGCATCCATCATCGTTTGGCGTAAAGACGTTTGGTAACTCATAATACAGGCAATTGTCATTACACGCAGCATCGCTTAACTCGCTTACATGCCCCATCCCATCAACGGCCTCAACACGATAGCATCTTGCGAAAGCCAGAAGATCAGATTCTGTAAATATGGTATCCGTTAAATCTGTTGCGATCAATTTAAATTCATCACTTTCAGTATTAGCTGCATAGAGCCGATAGCCCGCAATATCAATTCGACAACCTGGGTCGAGTGTTGGTCTCCAGTGTACAGTATTGGATAAATGATAATTTTCACAAACACCCTGACCATAGAAAGCTTCACAATCTGCAGGATCAACAGTAATGACAGGCCTGCAGGGAAGAAGATTATTTTCCGGATAGGCGTTAACCCGCTGTGAATAATTTAGAAGCAATTTAATATTTGGATTTCCATACGTGCCCCGTGTTTCGACTTTGTACGAAAAGGCCTCATCATCCTTTAACGGTTGATTGTTAAACTGACCTTCATCGGTGTAGGTAAATCCGTTTACAGAAACATCCACGCTGTCAATCAACGTCATATTTCTTTCTTCACCACCAACGGGTCCACGGAAAATAAGATGCCTTGGTTTGCTTTGAACAACATTCGTCCACGGTGTGGCGGCATTCCAATTCAATTCAATTTTTTTCGGGCCGGGTGTTGACGTAAGCCATACCGATGATGCAATTGCAGAGGTATCGATCGGAAAGTATTCCGTTGAATCTTTTGGTATGGCATAAATTACAATTTGATAATGGTAGGCAAGCTTTTCTGTGTTGATGGATTCATTTAGAAATGTTGTATCATTTGTAACGAGCCCAACCTTCAATAGTGGAGCATCACTAGTCAGACTGTCTGCCCTGTAAATTTCATATTTGTAGGGTCGTGGATATTGAGTGGCACTAATTTTAAAAGGGCTTCGCCAGCTTACGCGAATGGCTCCTGCTTTTGAATTCGTTGTATCGACTGATACATGCGTGATCACTGGAGCATCTGAGAATATGGGTTCCATACAAAATTCAGAAGATACGTAGCTACTTCCCCCGGAAGGCATTTTAAAAAATGCAATGAGCCGATAGCAATATTGTGCAGCAGTCGCTAATCCTTTATCTGAATTGGTGTCAACGTACTCAGTCGCACTCGGATCAAGTGAAGCAACAAGTTCGTAACCATAGAACTTTGGTAATCCTGCATCGCATTTGGTAGGACTGTAGTTGTATGATCCAACTCTTCTCCACACCTGAATGGATTCAGCATTCTGACACGTGTAATCATTCCACTTGAGAACAGCATATCGGTTCACTAAATCAGGTTCTACAGAAATCCAGGTTGGTGCTGGTGCCAATACTTTTATGTTCCAGCTTTTAAAGGTTGTAAGTGAAGTGCCCAGAATGGGTTTATCCGATGCCTTGAAATTTACCTGGTAAAATTGTTCTCTCGCATGAACACAATCGGTCTTCCAATAGAAATGAAGTGTACCCGGGGAAGGAGAAAATACAGATGGGTTTGGAGAATATGTAGCCGGTGATTCATCAAAATCAAAAATATCCGACACCGCTTCCAGCTTAACGGTTTTGTTTTCAGGGTCTGATCCAGTTATATTATATTCAACAATAGTTTCTGCTTCAACACAAATTGTGTTGGGAATATTAAGAACAGGGCGAAGATTTTGGCATTCTGATACTACGATTTGAAAATCGCAAATTGTGGTGCTTAAGAGTACGCCCGCGCGCCACTCTTTAATTTTAAAGGCGATGTTATATTCACCAATGGCACCTGGTGCATCCCATGTTATCGTTCCGGTGACATCGTTAATGCTAAAAGTAGGAGGCCCTGTTCCATCTTCGTTAGCGGTGGCATAATTAACGGGATAAAATATTGGTGCATCCGGACTTACATATCCATCTACTGGTAAATTTTCATTTTGTTCCGGAACAGTGAGTTCGTAGGATAATGAATCACCGTCACCATCAGTCGCGCTTGCATTGAAGGTGAAAGTTTGCCCTTTGCATGCGCGATAAACGGGATCATCCTGTAGGGTTGGAAAATGATTTGCCGGGAAGTTCGTGTTTATCGTTACATAGGTGTAATACTTAGCGTCAAAAGCTTCGAAGATGTTGATGATACCACCACTTCTATCGCCTTCACGATAACTAATGGTATACGTTCCATTCGCGACATACGTATGGGTAGTTTGGAATATTGTTACTCCGATTCCAGGACCGAGGTCAGGGCGAGGAGTTGTTGCTTTTTTTGGAGTTGTGATGGAGATGCCATCACCAAATCTCAATTGACCATTTCCGAATTGGGTAGTCGATGCTAAATCAACATAGGCTGTAACGGTAATCGAGTATGTAAGTCCGCTAATCTGCTGAACCTCTACTTTTATTGACCGCAAATGTGTGGCCGAACTTTCGTAAGCACTAAAAAGAAGTAACGCGAATGTCAACCGGAAAGCAGCATGCTTCAGGCTTTTGATTTTGATCATTAGTACAAGGTACGCTTAAAGCGACCAAAGCGTGATGAAAAACAATAGAAATCGATAGGCTTCTAATGCCAAAAACAATCCAACAACTCCTAGCATTGCTTTAATGACGAGCCGTTTGCCCTTCTGGTTGTAGAAGGTTCGTGCCGATCGAAAGATGAAGTAAAGATTGGTAATGACAAAAATGATGGTTAAGGTAAGGTCATTCAAATAACTTCCCCAGCTGAGGTTTCCCCATGAAAACAATTTGCTAATGATGAAGAAAATCATAGTGAGAGCAATGGCATTGATGGCCAGATTGAAGCTGGTAAGCTCAACGGATAAGGCAACGTGATCAGTAAAGTATCGATTCCTTTTCCGGAAGATTAAACTTAATGGTAGCGATGCGACAATTACAAACATCACTACAAGCAACTTGGCAAGACTGGTTGTTTTGTCATTATACATCAGCTCGAAGCCTTGCATATCAAGTCCTTCTTTATGAATTTTCTCCAACACCATGCGATGTGCCAACTTCCTATGTGGAAGTACATATTGCTGCGATTGCAACGTGGCGTTGAACATCTGCAGAGTAGGGAAGAGGAAGTAAACTAAATTCAGAATGAAGAACATCTGCAACGGACGCATGTAATTCACTCTTCTTCCGTCTACATATTCGCGTGAAAGAAAGCCGGGATTTTTTATGGTTAACCACAATGACTTGACAAATTTATTATCCACGAAAGTGGTGGCAATAAGAACGCTGCCAAGCAATGTTCTAAACTTTCTATCCTTTGGCTCAATTACCTTTTCACCACATTGATTGCAATACAGCCCGACAAAATTATTGCCGCAGCTCTTGCAAATGTGTTCCGGTATTGAGTCCAAAGTTTAGAGTCTCGGGTTTACAGTCTTAAATTCTATTGTCTTAAGTCTAACATCTAATATAAATTATGCCTGCTCAACAATGACAACTTTCTCCATCACATCGCCCTGCTTGATTTGATCTACGATTTCAAGTCCTTCGAATACTTTACCAAATACAGTGTGGTTGCGATCTAGATGCTTTGTGTTTTCCCGGTTATGGCAAATGAAGAATTGAGAACCTCCTGTGTTTCTGCCAGCATGTGCCATAGAGATTACACCTTTATCGTGAATTTGGTTGGGGCCTGTTAATTCACAATCAATTTTATATCCCGGACCGCCATTACCAATTCCATTCGGGCAACCGCCTTGAATCATAAAGTTTGGAATAACACGGTGGAAAATCAATCCATCGTAAAATCCTTTCTCTGAAAGGTCAATAAAATTCTTTACTGCCTTTGGTGCATCTTCTTCAAAAAACTTAATCTTCATCACGCCCTTTTTGGTGTGTATTTCTGCTATCTTCATAAAGCTTGAATGTTTAATTTGCCGCAAGGTAAGTCGGATTTTTAGATTGATAAAACCGTGATTTGATGGCAACCTGTGTCAGTGGAAAAAAGGTGTTTCTTACCCAGCAGATCGCTGAGGATGCTTTGATTGAAGCCTGGGGAAGGAATAATTATGCACCAAACACAGGTCCGGTTTCAGTGTATAGATGTGACGATTGTGGATACTATCACTTTACTTCGCAAGGCAATATGAATGAACGCCTGACAAAAGAAATTGCTTCGGGGAAAATTAAACTTCAGCGTGAAGCAAATCATTGGGAGAAGAAGCTGAAGAAGTAGTAGTGGGTTAACGATAAATCTAACACGTAATGATTAATGCATTTAAAAAGAGTATTTCAATAATCCTTCTCGGTTGTGTCTCAGTATTCATCTCTTGCGACAACTACACAAGTTACATAGAGGTTGTAAATGATTCTGACAGACCGATAATGTACGTACTTTCTGAAAATGATCAGTTAACAGGAATACCTCCCTATAGTCAGTCACAATGGGATACGGGCTTGCGAAATATTAATAGTGAGGATAATAGTTATTTTGTTCAAGCTCACTCGTTCACCAAAAATTTTGCAAAGAGCTGGGAATCATATGTAATGAACAGCTGTCAGGATAGCACGCTGCGCATGTTTATTTTTGATCCTGATGTATTGCAAAAACATACATGGGAAGAGATCAAAAGAGGAGATATGTTTTTGACCAGAATCAAAATAGACTTAGAAGCTTTAAAGAAAGCCAAATGGCAAGTAATATATAATGATGTTTCTCCTTTATAGGAGATAAGTAATGTGAAGCAGGTGGCTATTAATCAATAATCACCAATAGTCTCCTCCAACTGCGCAAGAGCTTTCGCTAATTCATCATCATTTGGAGCAGCACCGTGCCATTTGTGTGAACCCATCATATAGTCAACACCAAAGCCCATGTCGGTTTTCATTAAGTTCATTACAGGCTTACCTTGTTTGGCAAGTCGCTTGGCGTTTTCAAGTCCGGCAACAACATCTTCCATTACGTTGCCATTGAATTCCTGGACGATCCATCCGAATGATTCCCACTTTGCTTTTAGATTCAGCAACGAAAGTATTTTATCTACCGGACCATCAATTTGTTGCCCATTATAATCGATTGACGCAATTACATTATCCATTTTATTGTGAGCGGCATACATTGCTGCTTCCCACACCTGTCCTTCTTGTTGTTCACCATCACCCATTAATACATAAACAAAGCGATCATCACCGTTCAGCTTCTTTGCTTGTGCAGCACCCAATGCTACCGACAATCCCTGACCAAGTGAACCCGATGCAATGCGAATACCTGGAAGATGTTCGTGTGTTGCAGGGTGACCTTGCAACCTTGAATTCAACATGCGGAAAGTTGCCAGTTCTTTAGGATCAAAATAACCTGCATGTGCCAGGGTTGAGTACCAAACTGGGGAAATGTGACCATTTGAAAGGAAGCATAAATCTTCACCCGATCCCATCATAGTGAAATTGGTGTCATGCTTCATAATTTTGAAATAAAGTGCTACAAAGTATTCTGTACACCCCAACGATCCACCAGGATGACCTGATTGACAAGCATGCACCATTCGCACAATATCTCGTCTGATTTGACTGGCTATTTTCTTAAGTTGTTCAGGGGCAGCAGTAGCGGTTTGGCTCATTTGATATCAAAATTTGACCGCGAATATAGTAGGTAATTTCAGTTAATGTAAGCCAGAAAGCAGATTGCCATAAAAAAAGCCATCTCAATTGAGATGGCCTTAAATAGGTTAGTTAATTAGATGTTATTTTAACGATTTGATAAGGTCTTCATTCATCATTTGGTAGTCACGATTCTCGGCCTTTTTAGCAGATTCTAATGAAGCGGTTGCTGTGGCTTTAGCTCCTGCCTTGTCACCTAGCGCCTTTTGGATCTTAGCCTTTTGGTGAAGCATCCAGAATGCATTCGGATTTGCTTTAACAGCCTCATTGATCCAGGTCAAAGCCTGATTAAGGTCTTTCCCATTTTCTAAATAATAAACTGCAGCAGAGAAGTAATTGTTCGAACTTACGGTTGTGCTTGTCTTAATGGATTTCATGACCTTAGCCTCATAATTAACACCAATGTTGAATTTTACTGAGGTGTTCTCCCATGATAGTTGCACTTTTGCATTCTTGCTATCGTCCGAAATATCGCCAATAGAAATAGTAAAGGTTTCTACTTTTTCTGTAAGCTTATCCGATTTTACTTTAAAGTTAGCAGCGTCTTTTGCTGCGTCATATCCTCCTGTATTACCGCCTAAGTTAATGTCTTTATTTAGAGCGATTGTCCATTCGGTAGCGCCTGGCCAAGTAAGAAGTAGATACTTCCCATTTGGAACAGTGATACCTTCTACCGTCACAGTGTCAGAGAATGTGATTATTGTTCCGGAGTTTGCACCAGTTCTCCAGATCTTTCCGAATGGAACAACTACTGCAGCGTCAGTACCAAAGATTTTTCTTCCCTTCGCACGTGGGCGAGAATAATCAATTTTAACATCGGTTAAACCAACGACAGTCGAGACGGAACCAGCAGGGCTTGGCTGAGGCGTTGTTACCTGTGCATTTGCAAACAAGCTTACAAAAGCCAGTGATAAAATAAATAAGGATTTCTTCATGGTGGTATGTTGATTTTAAGTTGTTTAATTTTCGGTTGGCAAATGTAAGGATTCCATCGAATTGATATTCTTAATGAGTTGTTAATAAATAGCAAAGTCTTGAGGGTCACATCTGAATTTTATCTGGAAAAGAATGTTGTGAAAATAGCGCGTTCCGTGTTAGGGAAAGTTCTCTTCACAAAAATTGATGGCATTGTTACGGCTGGAAGAATTGTCGAAACAGAAGCGTATTCATGGAAGGAGCGGGGCTCCCATGCCTATAGAGGAAAGACTGCTCGCAATGCGGTGATGTATGATAAAGGCGGTGTGGCGTATGTATATCTGTGTTATGGAATACACCATCTTTTTAATATCGTTACCAATCATGAAGGTATTGCTGATGCCGTTCTGATTCGTGCAGTGGAACCTGTTGTTGGCATTGAAATTATGAAGGAGCGAAGAGGAAAAATTTCAAACGAATTTCAACTCACCTCTGGCCCGGGCAAGTTGTCTAAAGCTTTGGGTATTGATAGAAACCTGAATGGTAAATCCCTTTTTCAGAGCGAAGTTTGGTTGGAAGATGATGGAGCATCTTTATCCAACAAGAATATCGTGGCAAGTAAACGAATTGGTATCGATTATGCCGGTGAGGATGCGTTGCTTCCATGGCGATTCACAATTAAGGATAATGTGTGGGTAAGTGCTTAACATCGTTCAGAAAATAAATTGCTTATTCGTATATCAGCAGGATTAATGAAATACAGGATTTTATATTTGCAGTTTACTAACCGCTCTTTCATGAAGTTTGTCTTTACGTTTGTTTTTACAATATCGTTGTTCACGCTTTTAGCCCAACGCCTAACCAACGCTTCGCTTCAACTTGTTAATATCGCTTACGATGAACTTAACCCGGTTTTAAGTCCGGATGGTAGAACCTTATATGTTACGGTGGCAAACCACCCTCAAAACGTAGGTGGTAAAAAAGACCTTGGGGATATTTGGTTTTCAAGGTTAACCGAAACCAATCAATGGTCTGCGTTAATTCACGGAGGCAATCAATTAAATGACAAAGCTTTTAATGGCGTAGCAGGATTTTCTTCTGACGGAAGTGAGATGTATTTGCTCAGTCATTATGATGCATCAGGTGCGGCACGAACACAAGGCATTGCCGTCTCTAGAAATAATGGAGGAGGCTGGACTGCACCTCAGAATATTCCTATTCCATATTTTCAAAACAAATCATTCCTATTGAGTGGAAGTCTTTCACATGATCAAAACGTTTTTGTGTATTCAGCAGAAACATATGGAACAAAAGGCGTAGATGATCTTTACGTCACCATAAAAGGGAGTGATGGAAGATGGAGCGAACCAAAAAATTTGGGTTCAACACTGAATACGTCTTTTCAGGAATTAAGTCCTTCGCTCAGCGTGGATGGCAAGACGCTTTACTTTTCCAGCAACGGAAGAAAAGGCAATGGCAGTTTTGATGTTTACTTCACTACTCGTCTCGATGAAAGCTGGTCTAACTGGTCGGCACCTGTTAATATGGGAATGAATGTTAACACCGAAGGACGTGAGTTATTTTATCGTACATATCCTGATTTAGGATTATCAATTTTCACAACAACTAAAAATAGCGATGGTTATGGTGATGTGAAAATCTATAGTGCAGATGAGCCGTTTACCCGAGACACTACGGCAACTGTAGTTAAAAACAGTCCGGATACAGTTGTGAAGATAGTAGAGATTGTGCGAGAACCAGGAGCGGATAAAATAGTTAAGGTGTATGGCCGTGTTAAAGACGTAAAGACAGGAGAATCTATTAACGCGAGGATTACATTCTTGTCACCCGTTGTCAATCAATCAATAACATCAACCATAATTGAAGGATATCATGCCAGCGTTTCTTCCACCAACAAATACAGTTTAAGAATTGAAGCGAATGGATATGTAAGCGCATTGGAGAATCTGGATATCAATACCTACGAAATGAAAGACCTTGAATTGAATTTTGCGCTTCAGCCTGTTGCTATTGGCACAACCGTAAATATGAAGAACGTTCTTTTTGAACAGGGGAAAACAACGTTGCTTACAGAATCATATCCTGAACTTGATCTCGTGGTCTCTTTCTTAAGATCAAATCCAAAAGTTAAAATTGAATTGGAAGGGTATACAGATAACCGTGGAATACCTGCACAAAATGTGAAGCTATCACAAGCGCGCGTAGATAAAGTAAAGAGCTATTTAGTATCGAAGGGTATTGACAAAAAACGAATTGCTGGCAAAGGATATGGCGGTGCAAATCCGATTGCCAGCAATGATAATGAGGAAACTCGTCAGCTCAACAGGAGAGTGGAGTTTACGATTAAGAAGTTCTAAACCGTTCTCAATAATTTCAATTGATCTTTGAGCTGCTTCAAATGATCAGTCGCTTCTTTTAATTTGTCCTGAAACTCTTCTTTCATCTTATCGGCATTCTTTGATTTTCCAAAGAACTCGAGGTTGTTATTCCAAACGGCAATGTCATTTTCAACTTTGCTGATCTTCTTGCGAATGGCCTGTTCACGATGATAGATCTTTTGTTCCGCCATCGGATCGTTACGCAGATCACTCAGCTCGTTTGTCAACACTAATTTACCTTTCTCGTCTTCATTCAAAGAAGAGATAGAACGAATGAATGTGTCTACTGCTTTTTGATGACGTTCACGAATGGCATTGATATTATTGCGTGGTACAAAGCCAATAGAATTAAATTTATTTTGTAAGGTATGCAGAATGTCAGGTGTAGCTGTACCTGCAGCAATATGACCTTCAAACTCCGCACAAACAGCTTCTTTCAATTTAAGATTTTCAACTTGTTCGTTTTCTGTTTTACCTTTTTGCAAACGCATTTGCTCGAAGAAGTGATCACATGAATCTTTAAATTCTTTGAAGACCTTATCCCGCATTTTTTCTGGAACAGGACCAATGTCTTTCCATTTTTGCTGCAGGCCTTTCAATTCATTTGATGCCTTATCCCATTCCTGACTTTCCTTTAACTCAGAAGCGCGCTTCACCAATTCATTTTTCAACTGAAGGTTATGATCACGCTCTTCATCGAGCTTTTTGAAGAAGATGTTTTTATTGTTAAAGAATAATTTGAAGGCAGTCCAGAACTTTTTGTTTACCTCTTTTGCTTTTGAACGAGGTATGCCTCCAATGGCTTCCCATCGTTTTTGTAAATCCAAAACTTCTTTTGATTTCAGATTCCATTCTTTAATGCGATCTGAAGTATAAGTAGCAAATACCTGAACCTCTTCACTCAATTTTAGTTTGTGCTCCAGATTAACATGAAGTTCTTGTTGCAAAGTGTGCACAAAAGCATCACGCTTTGCATAAACGGTATCAGAAGCGGTCTTGAAACGTTTCCAAACCACTTCTTTATCTTCAATCGGAACAGGACCTAAATGTTTGAACTCATGATGTAACTCATTCAATTCGCGAATGGCGTCATTGATGTTTTCTACATCAACCAATTTTTCAGCGCGAACACAAAGTTCAATCTTGGCTTCAAGATTTCTTCTTCTGTCAAGTTCTTTTAGTTCAAAATAAATACTTTGATTGTCGTAGAAACGATCTAGCAAAGCGTGGTAGTTAGCCCATAATGTTTTGGCTTCAGGTCCGGGAACCGGGCCGATCGATTTCCATTCACGTTGCAGTTCTTTGAACTTATCAAATTGATTGTTGGTGTCATTTGAATCCGATAAGACACGAAGCGACTCAAGAAGGTGTTCCTTCTTTTTAAGGTTCTCCGATTTCTTTTCTTCCAGTTGTTTAATAAACTGATTCTTGCGATCGCGAATCAATTTAAGATTGGCATCGAAAATAATATCGAACTCATCACCTTTGTATTCAAAGTCTTCGGCAATTCCTCCGTTCCCAATAAAACGTGTTAGTGCTTCTGCTCTTTCTTTGCCGCGAATATCATCAAATAAGGGTTTGATCTTTTTGATGATGGTATCGGCACGTTTGAAATTATCGTCTTTTGAAATTTCTTTGATCAAGTCGGCAAATTGCTCCTTTGAATAGTGCGAATAATCTTCATCACTTTCACCAAGGAAATCTTCAACAGCCACCGCTACATCCACATGATCGATCAAGTCGGATTCTGTATGCAATGCATTGCCATGGTTGTTCACCTGCCCCTCTTGTACGTGCTCTTGCTCTGTTGTATTCTCTCTTTCCATTTCCATGATCAATACTCGTTACTACGCGTTTCGTAAAGTTACTTAAAATTGCTCAATTCAATCTCGGGTCTACCGGATAGTTAGCATACACGGAAAACCTTCCACCCATGTTGTCTAATGCCTTTTTCCAAATTGCGCCTGGTTCCAGATCAAATAACAATTCGTCCGTGACAAAGTCACACACAATCCATGTATTCTCTTCTAATTCCGTTTCCAACTGGCCGGGTGACCAGCCGCTATATCCGAGGAAAAAACGAATATCAAGTGACGCTAATTGTGATGATTGAAGCTTCCCCATCAAACTCTCGAAATCTCCTCCCCAATTTATCCCATCCAGAATGGTGACGGCATTTTCGATGGTCGTGTTTCTATGGATAAAGTGGAGTGTGTCTTGCTGCACGGGTCCCCCTACATATACAAACCCATCTACCATATTTAGATCGTCCATCATTTCAGCCACCTTGGCAATAGAGGGTTTGTTAATGATGAATCCAAAAGAACCTTCTTCATTATGTTCGCACAACAACACGACTGTCCTCTCGAAATTCGGATCGGCAAGAAAAGGCTCTGATATTAGCAGTCGGCCTTTTTCGGGTTTGAGTCGGTTAGTATATTTAAAAAATTCCATGTTTGGCCAGCAATTGCGAATCCAATAAGAGGATTCCAACCCTCAATAAAATACTTCGCCACCATCTCTGCAAATTTTATTTCTTTACGAAAAGTTTATCATCAATCTGCAACCGTATGCAAAAACTGGAAGAGTTAAGAAAGGAATATTCAAAAGCTGATTTGGATGTGAAGGATGTGATGAATGATCCAATCAAACAGTTTGAAAAGTGGTTTAAGGAAGCTTCAGATTCAGGGGTTCAGGAGCCAAACGCAATGAACTTATCCACAGTGAACTCAGAAGGAAAACCAACATCACGAATAGTGTTATTGAAAGGAATAGAGGATCGTAAGTTTATATTTTACACCAACTACCAAAGTCAGAAAGGAAGGGAGTTGGAAGAAAACCCTGCGTGTGCGCTAACATTCTTTTGGACAGAACTTGAACGACAAATTCGGATTGAAGGAAACGCTTTGCGTGTTGATGAGAAAAAATCAGTGGAGTATTTTCAAAGCAGGCCACGCGGTTCGCAAGTAGGAGCGTGGTCCTCACCACAAAGTACTGTGATTGAGTCGCGCCAAATATTAGAAGAGCGTGTGAAAAAAATTGAAGAGAAATTCGATGGACTTCCTGTATTACCTAAACCACATCAATGGGGAGGTTTTGAAATAGATCCGATTATGATCGAATTCTGGCAAGGAAGACCAAGCCGCTTACATGATCGGATTCAATATGTTAAGATGGATGGTGCATGGAAAATACAACGACTTGCCCCGTAGATTGGGGGATTAATTTGTTTGTTAGCCGTTAGAAGTTATTTATGTTTTTTTAGATCAAATCGAAGAGCGATTTGACACCGGGATACCTTCGTACAGTAAAGCCTTCTCCATACTTCTTTCCAATAGCGTGACCAAATTCAATACCTCTTGATTCGATCATGTTTAAAAATGCAGGACTTGAAATGTAGGTTTCAGGTTCGTTGCTTTTGGGATCATGGAACTGAGTTTTAAAGGCCCTGATCGCTTTCATTTTTGTATCCCAGTGATCAGATACATCAACTACGAAGTCGGGTTCGGTGAGAATACTTTGAATGTAATGATAGACTACTTTCGGTCTCCAAGCTTCTTGTATTGTTCCATGCTCATCGCGGGTTTCTATCTTCACAAGCCCTGAAAGAAAACAAGCATCATGGGCAAGCGATGCACCTTTTCCATGATCAATGTGACGATCGTATATGGCATTGGCCAATACAATTTCTGGTCTGTATTTTCTGATGGCCCTGATTACGGTGAGTTGAGTCTCTGAATCATTTTGGAAAAAGCCATCCCGTAATTCTAAATTCTCGCGTGTTGAAACACCCAATATCTTAGATGAATCCTGGGCTTCTTGATGACGGGTTTCAGTCGTTCCACGAGTACCCAATTCTCCTCTTGTAAAATCAACAATACCTACCTTTCTACCTTCAGAAATATGCTTCGCGATTGTTCCACCACAACCGAGCTCAGCATCGTCTGGATGAGCAGCCAGGACCAGAATATCTAGTTTCATCTGTTAATAATTGTTTTTTAGTGATCAGATGGAATACGCCAGGCATTATCATTTCACTAGGTTTATGTACTGCACGGCTATTTCATGGAATGCAAATTAATGAACCGCTTCCATTTCTTTGGCAACAAGGAATTTCTCCGCATCAAGTGCTCCCATACAACCCGTTCCGGCAGCCGTAACGGCCTGTCTGTAAACACGATCGGCAGCATCACCAACAGCAAACACACCCGGAATATTCGTCTTTGTTGTACCTGGAATTACCTTGATGTAACCAGTCTCATCCATTTCTATGTACTTATTAAATACATCCGTGTTGGGCTTATGTCCAATAGCCAGGAAGAATCCCTGAACCGCTAGTTCTTTCTTCTCACCTGTTTTTGAATTAACAATGCGAACCCCACTAACTCCCTCATCATTACCTAAGATCTCATCTGTCTCAGAGCTCCAATGTATCTCAATGTTTGGAGTGTTTATCACGCGTTGCTGCATGATTTTAGAAGCACGCATTTCATCACGTCTTACAATGAGGTGAACCTTTGTACAAAGGTTTGCGAGGTAAGTAGATTCTTCAGCAGCTGAATCACCAGCGCCAACAACGGCTACCTCTCTTCCTCGATAAAAATATCCGTCACAAACTGCACAAGCAGACACCCCTCTGTTTGCATATTTTTCTTCTGAAGGAATGCCTAAATATTTTGCCGTTGCACCAGTAGCGATGATAACAGTTTCGGCAATGACCTCATCTTTCTCATCTACTGTTACCTTAAGCGGATAGGTAGAGAAATCAACAGCAGTCACCAATCCATAGCTGATTTTTGTTCCAAAGCGCTCTGCTTGTTTCTGTAAGTCCATCATCATCTGAGGGCCATTAACACCATCCGGATAACCGGGGAAGTTCTCAACATCGTTGGTAATGGTAAGCTGACCACCTGGCTGACCACCTGTATAAAGTATGGGTTTAAGACCAGCACGAGCGGCATAAATGGCGGCTGTATATCCGGCAGGGCCAGATCCGATAATGAGTACTTTTGCTTCTTCTTTTGGCATGATGTTGAATTTGGTAACAGAACAAAATAAAGGGCCTCGTAATTCGAGACCCTTTAAATATTTTTAAAAAACTTATTTACTAACCTAAGTAAGGCTTTAAAGCTTTACTTCTGGAGGTATGACGAAGTCTTCTGATCGCTTTTTCCTTAATCTGCCGAACACGCTCGCGGGTCAAATTAAACTTCTCACCAATCTCTTCCAAAGTCATAGCGTGCTCACCATTCAATCCGAAGTAGAAGGTGATAACATCGCCTTCACGTTGGGTTAAGGTAGAAAGAGCCCGCTGAACTTCCCTTCTCAGGGAATCATTCATCAGACCAGAGTCTGGCTTTTCTTCGCCATCATTTTCAAGAACGTCCAACAAACTGTTCTCTTCACCTTGAACAAACGGAGCGTCCATTGAAATGTGCCGCCCTGAAATTTTCATGGTATCAACTACTTCTGCTGTTGTTACCTCAAGTACTTCGGCAAGTTCTTCTGGTGAAGGCTCGCGTTCAAATTTTTGTTCTAGTTCTGAGAAAGTCTTCGAGATTTTATTCAGTGATCCTACACGATTCAAAGGCAAGCGAACAATTCGTGATTGCTCGGCTAGCGCTTGAAGAATGGATTGACGAATCCACCACACTGCATACGATATGAATTTGAATCCGCGGGTTTCATCAAATCGTTGAGCTGCTTTGATGAGGCCTAAGTTACCCTCGTTGATAAGATCGCCTAATGAAAGACCTTGATTTTGATATTGCTTGGCTACGGAAACTACGAATCGGAGATTGGCTTTGGTCAGTTTTTCTAATGCGATTGGATCACCTTCCTTGATACGCTTTGCGAGCGTTACTTCTTCATCGGCTGTGAGCAAATCTACCTTACCAATTTCCTGAAGATATTTATCGAGTGATTGGCTCTCGCGATTCGTAATTTGCTTACTGATCTTTAGCTGTCTCATACTCTATAAACGTACTTCCTGCTTTTTTATTAATCCAATATAATATCAAATTATAGTTCCTGTCAATTCAATTAAAATCGATTATTCAGCGGTGGTGGTTTTCGGTATCAACACTTTTCTGGAAAGGCGGAATTTACCGGTCTTTTTATCGACTTCCACCAGCTTCACCTGAACCTCTTCACCTACTTCAAGTACACCATCCATTTTCTCTAAACGTTCCCACTTAATTTCGGAGATATGCAACAAGCCATCTTTACCTGGCATAAATTCAACAAACGCACCAAACGGCATGATGGATTTTACCTTACCGGTATAAACCTCACCAACTTCTGGTATCGCTACAATGCCTTTAATTCTTCTCAAGGCAGCTTCCATTACTTCTTTACTTGCTGCGAATACATTGACAACACCTTTGCCATTGATCTCTTCAATAACGACTGTTGCACCCGTTGTATTCTGAATATCCTGAACCACTTTACCTCCAGGGCCGATGATGGCACCGATCATTTCTTTCTCGATCACAACCGTTTCAGCACGTGGCGTCTGAGGTTTCAGTTCAGCCCGTGGAACTGAAATGGTTTTCTTCATTTCATTCAAGATATGTAATCTGCCTTCTTTCGCCTGAAGTAATGCCTCGCGCATAACTTCATAAGTAAGACCGTCTACTTTCAAGTCCATCTGACAAGCGGTAATACCTTGCTCGGTTCCAGTAACTTTAAAGTCCATATCACCCAAGTGATCTTCATCACCAAGGATGTCAGAAAGGATAGCATACTTACCGGTTTTGCTATCGGAGATCATACCCATTGCAATTCCAGAAACAGAAGCTTTTACAGGTACACCTGCATCCATCAACGCCAATGAACCAGCACAAACGGTGGCCATGGATGATGAACCATTCGATTCTAAAATATCAGAAACAACACGGATGGTGTATGGATTCTTTTCAACTGGAGGAAGCATTTGCTTCAATGCGCGGAATGCTAAATTTCCGTGACCTACTTCTCTTCTTCCTGGTCCACGATTTGGTTTTACTTCACCGGTAGAGAAGCCAGGGAAGTTGTAGTGCAAGATGAATTTGCTTGAACCTTCGATCATCGCTCCATCAATCATTTGCTCATCAAGCTTGGTACCTAAGGTAACTGTTGTTAATGATTGTGTTTCACCGCGAGTAAATACAGCTGATCCATGTGGAGAAGGAAGGTAATTGACTTCACTCCAAATTTGTCTGATTTCACGCGTCTTACGGCCGTCTAAGCGAAGCCCTTCGTTCAACACAAGATCACGTGCTGCTTTCTTCTGAACTTCTTTAAAGTAGCGTTTCGCCAGATCCTTCTTCACTGTACTGTCTTCTGGAAGTGAGGCAATATATTCTTCGAAAGGCTGTGATAATGCCTTCGATCTTTCTTTTTTATTGGTCAAAAGCAAACGTGCTCCCGCGTATACTTTATCGTAGAGAAGCTTGCTGATTTCTTGTTGGAGAGTCTCATCTTTCTCTTCGTGGCTGTACTCTCTTTTTACAGTTTTACCAACCGCTTTTGAAAGTTCAATCTGTACTGTGCACTGATCTTTAATCGCTTCGTGAGCAACTTTTAAAGCAGCAAGCATATCGTCTTCGCTTACTTCTTTCATCTCACCTTCTACCATCAAGATATTTTCGATCGATGCACCTACCATCAAATCAATATCAGCACGATTCTTTTGCTCAAGTGTTGGATTAACAATATACTGACCATCAACCCGTGCTACACGAACTTCAGAAATCGGACCTTGAAAAGGGATATCAGAAACTGACAATGCAGCAGAAGCAGCAAAGGCAGCCAATGAATCTGGCAATGCATTCTCATCACCTGAGATCAGGTAGATCATTACCTGTACATCTGCATGATAATCACCTGGGAATAAAGGACGAATGGCACGATCTACCAAACGGCTGATCAGGATTTCATAATCTGAAAGTCTGCTTTCGCGTTTTAAAAATCCGCCTGGAACTTTACCAGTTGACGCAAATTTTTCTTGGTAATCAACAGAAAGCGGAAGAAAATCTACTCCGTCTTTCGCTGTTTCAGAAGCTACGACAGTAGCCAATAGCATGGTGTTACCCAATCTTACAACAACCGAACCATCAGCCTGACGGGCTAATTTTCCGGTTTCAATAGTTATTTCACGTCCGTCAGGAAGTTTACAGGTTTTGGAAACGACAGTAAGGTTCATATTAAATGAGATATGCAAGGCAGGTCTGAAAAGTATGACAATGCCTTAGGTTAAAAATGAAAAAAGGGAACCTTGTTCAGGTTCCCGGGAAGTGTTATTTTCTTAACGAGAGCTCTGTTAGAATAGCCCTGTATCGTTCAATGTTCGTGCTTTGCAGGTAGTTTAAAAGCTTTTTGCGCTTTCCTACCAGCTTCATCAGACCTTGCTGGGTTGCGAAGTCTTTCTTGTTTTCTTTCAGGTGTTCCGTCAAATGGTTGATACGGTGAGTAAAGAGTGCAATTTGAGCCTCTGGAGATCCCGTGTCTTCCTTCTTCTTCACAAAGCCATGCTTCTTGAATAGATCTTGTTTGATTTCAGTTGATAAATACATCTCAAAAAATAGTTATTTCTTTTATTTCAGGGGGCAAATGTAAGCCAAAATGCCTGAACTATCCAAATTGAGAACAATCTTTTCCCTAACTCATCTTTAATTAACAGCGGTTTTTGCTTGTTTTCGGGACGCAAACCATGTCTTCAGCTTATCAAAGACAACTCTGTAGAAATCAGCTTCAAAGAGCCGGGCATCAGCCCGTGCCTGACGGAGGAACAAAAGCCCAAAAATCAATAGGATAAAATCAGCAGCCCAAATTCCTGTTGCAATCGGAATCCCGCCCTGCTTTGCTATTTTCTCACCTTGCATAGAAAGGATATAGTAGATTATAAAAAATACGATGGAGACAAGAAAGGGCACCCCAAGTCCCCCACGCTTAATGATGGCACCTAATGGAGCACCAATTAAAAACATGGCAATACAAGCAAAGGAGCTAGCCAATATCTTATGCCATTGAATCTTAAATGTACGGACTTCAATAATGTAGCCTTCTATGCTACTGTTGGTGTTTAAAACCTGACTTTTAACTTGTCTTACAGTTGTAGCGGCTGAGGCAAGAATCTCTTTATTTGGTTGACTTATGAGGATGCTGTCAATTTTAGCATTCAAGGCTGAGTCTGTTAGTATAATCTTCGCCTTCGGTTTTATTGGCTTTGGTTTCTCAACATTCTTTATTCGAGGAGGTGATTTGGCCAATGACTTTGCTCCCTTGACCCGCTTTACGGGTTCCTTCTTGTTGACAGTTCTTTCATTATTTTTTACAATGGGCCTGGTCTTTATTGTCGCGTTTATGGTTGGTTGTGCTTGTACATTTTTTGTTGGATTAGGGTCCGTACTGATATTCGCTTGAGAACCTTTTGAGACATACGGAATCCTCTGAATGGAATCTTGTTTCAATTTGTACTGACGTAAATCGGGAGGAAGAATGACGGAATCTTTCAGATAGAAATTAAAGTAGCTGGCTCTTGTATTATAAGCTCCTAGTCGTTGTGAAAGAATTTGCTGATTAATGGAATCTATATCCTGATCAAGCTGACTTAAATTTCGCATGATGCGGTTTCCCTGAAACCATTTTGTGTCCGTCTTCTTCAAATCAAAAGATGACAGATCATACACCACTTGTGTTTTAGAAAATTTACTTCGGCTCAATGTTTCATTATTTTTTCCGTCCTGACCTGTTATCTGGCGGTCGCTCGATGCCCCTTCTGTGTAGTTGTAACCTCTGAACAATTCGAACTTTAAGTATCGTTCATTTAGAATCGTGAACATTCTTCCTGAGTCTGCAACTGTTACTTCTTTGTTGCCATCATTTTTCCGATGATCATACACTACAATGCCACCTAGTGTAATTCCATCTTCATACTTCTTGTTTACTTTTATGCTGATGTCACTAATACCGTTATAGAAAGATCCTTCTCTCAGATCAAGTGCCGGCTTCTTTTGTTTAATATCATACAGAAGGCTGTACGCTTGAAGGGCGGCTTTTGGCACAAGGTTATTGTTTGCATAGAAAGCAGCCACCGTTAGAAATAATACAAAAACAAAAATGGGGCGAAGGGTTCTTATAAGTGAAATGCCGGCACTCTTTATAGCCGTCAGTTCGAAGTGTTCTCCCAGATTTCCAAATGCGATAAGGGAAGACAGAAGTACGGCAAGCGGTAACGCAGTAGGTGTTGTAAAAATGGCAAAATAGAAGAGCAACTCTCCAATCACATTCCATCCTAGTCCCTTACCAATGATGTCATCAAAATACCGCAACATCTGAATGTTGAGCAAAATAAAAACAACCACCAGAAATGTAATGATGAACGGACCGAGGAAAGAATCTAAAACCAGTTTATCAATTTTCTTCATGGAGAATCAAGGCTCAAAAATAAAGCCAAGGATAAGGTAATGAAAAGATAGTTGAAATAATTCCGGGAAAAGATTTATCCACCAACAGTTTTACGCAGCAATTCTACCAATCCATCCCACAGATCATGCAATTCTTTTTGATCATCGAAATCCGAATAATCAAATACTTTCAGAAATAAAGATTGAGTCATCTCATTAAACTCTAATCGCAATTCAAAGTAGGCAGGATTCTTTTCATCCTCTTCATCTTTTGGTAAAAATTCGAACCGAACGAAATGATTGGTGCGATGGGCAACCATTTTTGCTTTGTGTTCGTCATTGTCCCACACAAATGTGAAGGTTTTGTCGGAGTTGTTGATCTTAACATCATCGGCAAACCATTCGCCTAATCCGCTGGCCGATTGAATGTAAGGATACAACATCTTGATAGATGCATGTAACTCATAATCGGCTGTAAATAATTTTTTTTTGGCCATGCGGATTGTCTTGCTATAAAGACGTGCGATCAAATTAGAGCATTTTCTGGAGTATGGCAACATAATCCGTTAGAAATAAAATACGCGGATCAATAAACTGCTTTCCAACTATGAATTCATCAGAATAAATTTATGCTTTCATGCGTTTGCAATTCATTTCTGTTCTATACTGGAAATAGAATTTTTACTACTGATATCAATCCTTAATTTTACACAAACACCCCTCTAAATCAATACGTATGAAGAAACTGATTTTTACTCTTGTTCTAATCCCTGGTTTTTTGTTCGCCCAGGATGACTTACTTGGAGAGTTAGAGAAGCAAACCAAGACAACAGATTATGCTTTTGCTACTTTCAAGGGAACAAGATTAGGGAATGGACATACCGTGGAAACGAAGGGTAAGAATACATTGGAGTTTATTTTTCAGCATCGGTTTGGCCTTATCAGCGGAGGAGTATATGAAATGTTCGGTTTAGATCAAGCTCATGTTCGTCTCGCTCTAGACTATGGCATAACCGATAATTTATCGGTGAGTATTGGTCGCAATTCTGTAGATAAGACGATGGACGGATATTTGAAATATAAAGTACTCCGTCAGAGCAAAGGGGAGAAAAATTTCCCTGTTACAATAACAGCTTTTGCTAATGCTGCTTATAGGTTTTCACCAAAGAAGAACAACGAAGTCTCTGATGATTTTAAGAGTATTGATAGACTTTCGTACACATCACAACTACTTATTGCGCGAAAATTCTCACGTAACTTTTCGTTTCAACTGATGCCTACTTTTGTTCATAAAAATTCAATCGACTTTGCTGTTGAGACAGCTGAACACAATCAATTTGCTTTAGGTTTTGGTGGAAGATTGAAAGTTTCAAGAAGTATTGCTCTTACGGGTGAATATTATGCGAATTTCAATAAAGGCCAGTATGTGGATGCGTATGCTCCGGTTACCAACGACCCTATATATAAGCCTTATCAAGACGCAGTTTCTTTTGGAATTGATATCGAAACGGGTGGCCACGTATTTCAGTTACTCCTCACGAATGCCTTTGGTTTAAATGAGCGTGCTTACTTAACGGAGACAAAAGACAATTTTTTTGCTGGCGATATTCATTTAGGATTTAACGTAACAAGAACCTTTCAACTCAAGAAAAAAAAATAGGCAGTTTTTTAATTCGTGTTGAAATAAACATTCTGTTTTTTACATTTAGGCGCTCAATCCTATAACCGAAGAACGAATTGTTATTATTCTCCATTATTACCTACCTCATCCTCACCATCCTTGTAGGTTTTTGGGCATCGCGAAAGGTAAAAACATCAGGTGATTTTATGCTGGCGGGAAGAAGCCTTCCTATCATGTTAAGTTCTGCTGCTTTATTTGCAACATGGTTTGGATCAGAGACTGTCTTTGGTGCATCATCTCAATTTTTGAAGGGAGGTTTATATGCTGTTATTGAAGACCCCTTTGGAGCTGCATTATGCCTTTTGCTTTTCGGCATTTTCTTCGCCCGCAAGCTATACAACATGAACCTGATTACATTGGGTGATTTTTTTAAAGTGCGTTATGGAAGAAAGACTGAGTTAACAGCCAGTATTTTTTTAGCACCTCCTTATCTCGGTTACATCGCAGCACAATTGGTAGCGATGGGTTTAATACTTAATGTTGTTACTGGATTGCCTATCTGGCAAGGTGTTGTAATTAGTTCATTGGTGGTTACTCTATATACTTATGTTGGCGGCATGTGGGCTATCTCGATTACTGATTTTGTTCAAAGTATCATTATTATTTTAGGACTTCTGGTGCTGGCTTTTATTATGGCTGAAAAGGCAGGAGGAGTAAGCACAGTATTGAATGCTTTACCTGCTGAAGATTTCAAATTTTTTCCATCCTTGAATTTTAAGGAAGTTGTTACGTATATAGCTGCGTGGTCAGTGTTGGGTTTGGGATCTGTTCCTTCACAAGATGTTTTCCAACGATCCATGTCGTCAGGTTCAGCAAAGACAGCCGTGTTGTCGTGTTACTTCGCTGCCTTTCTTTATTTAACAATTGCCATGCTGCCCATCTTCATTAGTTTATGCACGAAGTATTTATATCCCAACTACGCTGTTGGCGATACTCAACTAGCATTACCTAATATGGTATTAGCACATACATCGCTTCCCATTCAAATTTTGTTTTTTGGTTCATTACTTTCGGCCATTATGAGCACAGCCAGTTCGGCTATTCTTGCGCCAGCCGCTATTTTTTCAGAGAACATCGTGAAGCCACTCATGAAAGATAAAATTACGGATCATCAACTCTTGGTCATGACACGTCTCGCTATTTTGTTATTCAGTTCCATCGCGACAATTATGGCATGCATGCGTTCTAATATTTATGAACTGGTAGGAGAGTCTTCCATCTTAAGCTTGGTTTCGCTTTTCGTTCCCCTTGTTATGGGTTTGTATTGGAAACGCGCCAGCACAGCAGGAGCTTTGCTTTCGATGGTGCTTGGAATACTTACTTGGATTATCTTTGAAGTTTATGAAACATCTTGGCCAAGTTTGGCGCCTGCAACGTTAGTAAGCTTTGTTGGTATGGTGATGGGTAGTTTGGTGTGGCCAACGAAAACAGAAATAGTATGATTAAGATAGAGTTAAATCGATTGAATGATGCTTTCCTGATGGAAGCGACAAACCAGCTGGGCAATTCTTTGCGAATGGATGGATCTCCTGATGTGGGAGGGAGTGATGCAGCCATGCGTCCAATGCAAGTATTGCTGGCTGCCATGGGTGGATGTAGTTCGATTGATGTTATTAGCATTTTGAAAAAACAGCGCCAGGATCTAAAAGATATTAAAATCACGATGACGGGCGAACGTGAGAAGAATGTTGAGCCTTCTTTATATACAGAGGTGCATGCACATTTTAAGCTTTACGGAAATCTGGATGCCGATAAAGTAGAGAAAGCAATAAGTCTTTCCATTGATAAATATTGTTCCGTGGCAAAGACCATAGAGAAAACGGCCAAGATTACCCACTCATTTGAAATCATTAATGCCGTGTAGTTTAGTGAGGGCCTCACCTCGATCCTCTCCGGAGGAGAGGAGGGAAAGACCAAACAGTTATAATATTAATTTTTATTGATTGTAAAGATGAACGAAGAAACTGAAAGACACTTTGAAACCGATGCTATTCGTGAACAACATGAACGTTCCGCTTTTCGCGAACATTCTGTGCCGTTATACTTAACCTCCAGTTTTGTATTTGATGATGCCGAACAAGCACGCGCAATGTTTGCCGATGAAATCCCCGGCAATATTTATAGTCGGTATTCGAATCCCAACACAAATGAATTCATTGCAAAACTTTGTTTGATGGAAGGAACCGAAGATGGTATCGCTACGGCTTCGGGTATGGCGGCTATGTATAGCAGCATGGCTGCACTGTTAAAGTCAGGTGATCATGTGTTGGCTTGTCGCTCTGTGTTTGGATCGACACATCAAATTCTCAATACCATATTTCCAAAGTTTGGCATCTCGCACAGCTATGCAGATATCACTGAGCCCGAAGGTTGGGAAGGGAAAATACAACCGAACACCCGGATGATTTTCGTGGAGACTCCATCAAACCCAGCATTGGATATTCTTGATTTAGAATGGTTGGGTAAGCTTGCAAAAAAACACAATGTCATTTTGAATGTTGATAATTGTTTTGCTACTCCGTATCTGCAGCAGCCAACGAAGTGGGGTGCTCATATTGTTACGCACTCGGCTACGAAATTTATGGACGGGCAGGGTAGGGTAATTGGTGGTGTGATTTTGGGCACAAAAGAACTGATCAAAGAAATCCGGTTCTTCACACGACATACCGGACCGTCTATGTCACCATTTAATGCATGGATACTTTCTAAAAGTTTAGAAACTTTAGCAGTACGCATGGATCGTCATTGTGAGAATGCGCTGACCCTTGCAAAATGGTTAGAAGGAAATGTTCAGGTAGCAAGAGTGAAATACCCCTTTCTGCCTTCTCATCCTCAACATGCATTAGCAAAAAAACAAATGAAACTTGGTGGAGGCTTAGTGACGTTCGAGATAAAAGGAGGATTGGATCAGGGAAGAAGATTTCTCAATTCATTGAAAATGATTTCTCATTCACCGAACCTCGGTGATACAAGAACGATTGCTATCCATCCTGCATCGACCACGCACTCCAAATTAACAGAAGAAGAGAGACAGGCAGTGGGCATAACACCTGGCCTTATCCGAATTGCTGTAGGCTTGGAAGATGTACGTGATATTATTGCTGATATATCGCAAGCCATAATTGCAGCATCAAAGGTCTGAGGTTCTTTTAAACAACGATATAACGATATTTAAGAGAAGTAAACCGGAAACTACCAATCCGGCTTACTCTTATCTTTGGATTTAGTGGCCTTTCGTTTGTTCTGTTGCAGGTATTGAACTTCCTGATTCTTCATCGCCTCCAATAATTTCTTTGCCATTTCCGGAGTGATGTTCATCTTCTGCAGCTTGTCGGAGATATCCTGATTGTTTTGTTTCTGTTGTTGATCCTTTTTCTCTTGCTCGTTTTGTTGCTTATCTTTTTCAGGATTTTTCTTTTCGTCTTTCTGTTGCTGGTCTTTGTTTTTCTCTTTCTCCTCCTGATCTTTCTTTTCCTGTTCCTTCTTCTCCTGATCTTTTTTCTGTTGATCTTTATTTTGCTCGTCTTTCTTCTGCTGATCTTTTTGTTGCTGGTCTTTCTTTTCCTGTTCCTTTTTTTCTTGCTCTTTTTTGTCCTGTTCTTTTTTGTCTTGTTCTTTCTTCTCCTGCTTCATTTTATCAGCGAGCGCCTTCAACTTCTCATCATTTGGATATTTTGCCAGTCCATCACGTATGGTTTGCATGGCTTCTACCTTCTTATCTTTTACATAATAACTTGCCGAGCTATTGAAATACGTTTGCGCATTTTGTGCATAGCCCGCGAGCGATGCAATACAGAGTATAGAAAGTATGATTAACGTTTTCATTTCTGTTTGTTAATGGTGACCACATCATTTAAGCGATCGATGAAATCTTTGAAATACATAACGGAAGAATCTTTCTTTGCACCTTCCAACATCAGGTTGTGAGCCTCTGTAAATTTGAATTGTGCTGCTAAAGCTTCGGCCTGCGCTTTTAGTTTCTTCGCGTACTCAGAAGGTTCCTGTTTTTTATTTTGTTCGTCTTTCTTCTTTTGTTCGTCTTGTTTTTTCTTCTCATCCAGCTTGCGCTTCAGGGCTTCATAATTGTATCGCGCGTCTTTGTTTTGCGTATCGGCTTTAACGGCTTGCTTGAACTGATTAAGCGCTTCTTCAAATTTTCCTTTTTGATGATCGAGGATACCCAATTGTTGATGTGCCTTTGATTTGATGTGCGGCTCTTTGCTATTCGTTAACATCTGATAACCGGGGTAGGCAGCCGCTGTATCTTTGGTTAAGAAGTAAGCATTTGCCAGATTTAGCATCACTTCATCTTCATTAACGTGAAGCGAGTCCGATAAGTATTTATATTTCTCAATGGCTTTCTTGTAGTCTCTGGTTGTGTATGCGAGCCTCGCTTCTTTTTTTAGACGATTGATTTCTCCGATCTTGACCGGATCGGTTATCAATGAAAACAACAGCATAAAACCAAAAACAAACTTCATATTTTAACAGTAGGTATTGAAATTAAAATATCAATTACAAGAAGAACAAGCGCGGCTGATAGAAAGTAAATAAATTTATTGGCCGTTACATCTACCTGTCGCGCATCCCGTACTTCACCTTCAATTTTGGTGATGGTATTGATTAAACGTGAAACATCGTTCCGGCTTTCATTAATTTCAAAATATTCTCCCTCCGTGTCATTGGCCAATTGGCGCAGTTCCTTAGGATTTAGTTTTGTTACCACCGTGTTTCCTTGTCGATCGATTTTCAATCTATTGTTGGCATAAATATTACCACCTTTCTCTGTACCAACGCCCAAGGTGAAGAGTTTAATATCTCTGTCCTGGATTTCGCGCGTCACATCATCCGTTTCTTCACCAAAATCTTCACCATCACTTATGAGTATGATGACTTTTGACTTTGTTTCGTTTGGTGATCCGTCACTTTTCTCTTCTAATTTCTTTAATGCCATACGAAGAGGTGGCCCAAAATCCGTACCAGATGCAGGTACAAGAGAGGAGCTCATGGATTCTATAAAAATGTTTAATGCATTCTGATCATAGGTAAGCGGGCATTGCATGAAGGCTTCTGATGAGAATATAACCACACCAATGCGATCAGAATTAAACGCTTCAACGATCTTCTTCATCTCATACTTAACCTTTTCCAACCGGGTAGGTTGAATATCAAATGCATCCATTGACTTGGAAAGGTCAACGCAAAACACAATGTCTTTTCCAACTGATTTCACTTCTTTCTTCGATCCTCCAAATGAAGGACCTAAAATGGCAACCAGGAAGAGGGCGAAATAAATTGTGCGTAAAAACAGTTTAATGAAGATTTTTGAATAGGAGCTGTTTAACTTTTTCGCGATCTGGATAATCCGCACCAGATATAGCACATAAAGCACTGCGAAAACAGCAACAAAGATTATTTCCGTAACACCAAAATCCCTGATCCAGAACACAATTCATGAGTTAATCAACTTGCAATTAACACGGAACAATGAGCTTATGCAAGTGCTTTTTTTTAGTGGCGCCACGCTTTAGAATCGTGGCACCACTTGATACATAATTGTCGATAGAACCTGTATTTTCGCGCCATGGTTAGTACCTACAGTGAGGCACTTAATTTTCTTTACACCAGACTACCAATGTTTCAGCGCATTGGATCGAGCGCCTATAAAGCTGATCTAACCAATACCTTGCGTCTTTGCGAGGCGGTTGGAAATCCGCAGACAAAGTTTAAGTCAATTCACGTGGCGGGAACAAATGGGAAAGGAAGCACTTCGCATATGCTTGCTTCTGTATTTCAATCGGCTGGTTATAAGACAGGATTGTACACTTCTCCTCATTTAAAAGATTTTACAGAAAGGATAAAAATAAACGGTGTTCCGGTTGTGCCGGATTATATTATTGACTTTGTTAATCGAATGGAGAGCACAATTGAAGCCGTTGAACCGTCCTTCTTCGAGACCACAGTGGCTATGGCCTTTGAATACTTCGTAAAAGAGAAGGTGGATATCGCCATTATTGAAGTCGGACTTGGCGGGAGATTGGATTCAACTAACGTAATTACACCCGAGTTATCCGTAATCACCAATATTGGGTGGGACCATAAAGATATTTTGGGTGATACACTTGAGAAGATTGCATTCGAAAAGGCCGGTATAATCAAGAAAAATATTCCGGTGGTAATAAGCGAGAGGCAAACGATTATTAACAAGGTATTTGAGAGCAAAGCTATTGCTGAACACGCTCCACTATATTTTGCTGTTGATGATTATCAGGTTGAGCGATATGATAAGGATGGAGATGTTCTTCTTCGTATTTTAAAAAATCATGAACTTCTTTTTAAAGGATTGAAGCTCCCGCTTCAGGGTTTCTATCAGCAGAAAAATGTAGCCGGGGTTTTAAAGGCAATTGAACTCATGCAGGTTCAAGGCTGGCGCATTTCGATAGACTCAATCCAACAAGGTCTTAATCAAGTTGCAAAGCAAACCGGATTAAAAGGAAGGTGGCAGAAGTTGAATGATAAGCCATTGATGATTTGTGATACTGGCCATAATCAGGATGGGATAAGGGAAATTGTAACGCAGATTCGAGCCCAGCAGTACGATAATCTTCACATGATCATTGGGATGGTGAAGGATAAAGACATCAGTGAGATTCTTAAGCTTTTGCCAACAGAAGCCAAATACTATTTTTGCGAGGCTAAAATTCCACGGGCGTTAGATGCAGGTTTGCTGAAAGAGCAGGCACAAGTAGTTGGATTGAATGGAGTGGCTATTAGAGATGTAAACGAAGCAATTAAAGAAGCAAGAAAAAGCGCTGCTGTCAATGATATGATCTTTATAGGCGGCAGCACTTTTGTGGTAGCGGAAATTGAAAATTTATGAAGAGGAAGCAGGAGCGATTTAGAATTATTGAAGAGCGTGATAATGTAATTGAACGATCGAAAGATGTTTTCGAAAGCATAAAAGGTAATTGGCGTTCGGCTTATTTTAAGAATGATAATCCCATTACGGTAGAGCTGGCATGTGGTCGCGGAGAATACACAATCGGTTTAGCAAAACTTTTTCCGGAGCGGAATTTTATTGGTGTTGATATTAAAGGTGAGCGTATCTGGAAGGGCAGTACCTTGGCCGTTGAACAAGGGCTTACCAATGTGGCCTTTCTGCGCACTCCTATATTGTTGATTGAAAACTTTTTTCGACCTGGCGAGTTGGATGAAATCTGGCTGACGTTTCCAGATCCTCGTCCGCGCAAGCGCGATATCAAACGTAGACTTACCAGCAGTCGTTTTTTGGATAAGTTTAAAGTGTTGCTCAAGCCCGGAAGTTATT
>JBDTTT010000051.1:0-36684 GCA_039930485.1 Chryseolinea sp. | reverse complement strand
GGGCTTTCGACTTGACTCACTGAATATTTTATACAAAGGCAAACGACTGGATGAAGTTGCACGACTTCATGGAAAGAATGCGGATGAAACTGTAGTGGATCTCATCGTTCGTGACAAATCCAGAATTGAAGCCATCTATTATTTGCAATCGGAAGACAACATCAAAAAAATTATTCAGTTGCCCTATGTCAGTTTTGGTTCAGATGCCGGCTCGGAAGCAATACGAGAAGACAACATGGAAGAAGGGACACATCCCCGTACCTACGGAACTTTTGCCCGTGTATTGGGTCAATACGTTCACGATGAAAAACTGGTTTCATTAGAAGAAGTCATCAGGCGATTAACCTCCCTGCCTGCTTCGAACTTGAAAATAAAAAACCGTGGAAGTCTGAAGGTTGGGTATTATGCAGACCTGGCCATTTTCGATGCCAATTCCATTCGAGATCTGGCTACCTTCGAAAAGCCAAAGCAATATGCAATCGGCATGACACATGTGTTCGTAAATGGTGTTCAAGTGCTGAACAACGGAGAACATACCTCAGCCAAACCGGGAAGAGTTGTGAGAGGGCCAGGCTACCGAGCTAAATGATTCTTCAAGAGGTTTGAGGGCACTTTGGATTACCCTGAAACCATTACGTTTATCTCGATTATTTTTCGATATTTACCTTAACTTTTTAAACTTAATTCAAAGTATCCATCAGTATGGATAAACGATTATTAGGAGCTCTTTTCATCTTTATTACAGCATCTGGTTTCAGTCAAAGTTCGAAAGACTTGATTGATAAAGGAGATCGCTTGTATGCCAAGAAAGATTATGGAGGCGCCTTGCAATTGTATCTGCCTGCGTGTGATACTAAAGGTGACGATGCCCTTCTTAATTTAAAAGTAGGTATGTGCTACCTCTATTCCGAAACCAAGTGGAAGGCCGCAATTTATTTGGAGAAAGCGTATCGTCTTGATCCAAAGGTTGATCTTGATATTGATTACCATATGGGTATGGCGTATCAGCAAAATCATGAATATTCGAAGGCAATAGTACATTACGAACAATTCAAAAAGAACAATAAAAAATTGGCCAACGTTGCCAATGAAAAAATACAAGCGTGTACTATTGCCGATTCGCTTTCCAAAAAACCGGTTCATGTATTAATTGAAAATGCCGGTGGAGCCGTGAACTCTAGCTTTCATGAATACTCCCCTCTTCTTTCAGCGGATGGCAAAACCATGATCTTTACTTCGAACCGCTCGACCGATGATTATAAAATCAAGAGTGGCACCAACTTCGAAGACATCTACATTACACATAAAATTGGCGACTCATGGGATGAACCACAAAAAATCAGTCCGAACATAAACATCAAATTCAATGATGCGGCTGCTTCTCTTTCGGCCGATGGAAATACATTGCTATTATACTATGAAGATGGAGGTGGAGACATTTACATCTCAACCAAAACAGATGGAGATTGGTCAAAACCAGTTCCCCTTAGCAAGAATATAAACACTCCACTTTTTTGGGAAACATCTGCCTGCCTATCGGCTGATGGAAAGAAAATATTCTTCTCAAGTAATCGTCCTGGAGGGAAAGGCGAGCTTGACATTTATGTGAGCGAACTGGACGCTAAAGGTAATTGGGGCAAAGCAGCTAACATGGGCTCCACGATCAATACACTTGGAAATGAAGATTCACCTTTCATGCACCCCGATGGTGTTACACTGTATTTTTCATCCGATGGACATCCGACTATGGGTGGAAACGATATTTTTAAAAGCGATTTTAAAAATGGTAAATGGCAGAAGCCAACTAATCTTGGATATCCCATAAACTCCATTGAGTACGATGGTTTCTTTACCATATCAGCGGATAAGAAAACAGGATACTACTCTACATTACGCCAGGACGGATTGGGCAGTGCGGATATTTATACCGTGACTTTTCTAGAGCCACTTCCAGAAGAAAAACCAGTGGTATTTGTGAGTGCTCCTGCTCCTCCAGTAATAGTCAAAGAAGAACCAGTGAAAGAAGTACCGATAAAAAAAGAAGAGCCAAAAGTAGAAGTGGTAGCTATTGTTGAACCTCCAAAAGAAATCAAAGAGCCAGCGAAAGAAGCAGTGAAGACTGAAGATTTTGTAGATCCGATTATTCAATTTCATAAAGACCTTAAAATTGTAACCGTTCTAAAAGGAAAAGTAATTGATGAAACAACGGCAGCCCCGTTGAGTGCAACCATCTCATTAGTAAACAATCAAACCCATAAAGTAATTGCAAAGATCAACTCCGATCCTTCTACTGGACTTTTTGAATTAACAATCCCTCATGGGGGTAACTATGGTGTGGCTACTGAAAGGGCAGGCTATCTTTTTAACTCCATTAACTTTAATCTACCTCAGTTTGCGGAGTATCAGGAAATCGATACACACATTATTATGGTGAAGGCCGAAGTTGGTTCAAAGGTGGTACTGAAAAACGTATTCTTCGATATCGGAAAAGCAGATCTCAAATTTGAATCGATTGCGGAAATTGAAAAACTTCGCGAACTCCTGGTTGCCAACCCTGAGTTAAATGTTCAAATCAATGGACATACGGATAACACCGGAAATGCTGTCAGCAATAAAGCGCTCTCTCTCAAGCGCGCCAGTTCAGTTGTTACCTATTTAATATCAAAAGGCATCTCCCAAACACGAGTATCTGCCAAAGGTTTTGGGTCAGAACGCCCAATTGTTTCTAATGACGATGAACAAGAGGGTCGCGCGATCAATCGTAGAACTGAAATTGAAATTATTGAAGGTACGAAGTGAGTTACCTTATTTCAGCTCAATTGAAATTAACAGCACATTCCTTTCATATTTAATTTCCGATTCCATAAGTGCTAAACTTGTTTTCGCTTCTTTTTGTTATTTTGCATAACGTGTCAAATAGTTGTTGTTCGTAAATCGTTCAATATGAATCTTAAGGCTTTAATTGTTGATGATGATCATTTGGTCCAGTTTCTGAATAAAAAAGTGCTCAACGCATTGGGCATTGAGGCTGATATTGCTAACAATGGTTTTGAAGCCTTAATGAGATTAAAGAACACCACATACGATTTTTTATTGATGGATATCAATATGCCTGAACAAGACGGATTAGACACTGCCCGCTGGATTAGAGATGATCGAAATAAAGCCTACCGCGACATCCCCATCTTTGCACTAACCAGTTATGGTTCACTTGCTCATACCTTAGAAATAAAAGATGCCGGCATAAATGAGCATCTTCAAAAACCGCTTGACTCAAAGTTGTTGATCGCCATTTTAAAACGGTATTTCCGCAATAAGATTGATGCCAATGTGTTAACATCAAAGTAGCTTGTATCTTCCCAAAACTTTCAGAACTTACAGTCTTAATTCGTCTGACTTCGGTTTCAATATGTCAAATGAAATGAAAAAAGTGCTGCATCCTTAATCCAAAACGTTTTGGCTTTTCTCACCAACTTTCTATTAAAACTTTACACCGTCTGGGTCTTTCTTGTATTCACGGTTTTTATGATCCTCTTTCTACCCGGATTAACCATTCCTTTCGTATTAGGTAAGCGATTTAGTTGGATTGGATATTCCTTTCTTTGGATCTGGTCATGGGTATTTAGTAAGCTTACTTTTATTCGGTATGAGTTTTATGGTCAGGAGAATTTCAAAAAGGGCAAAGCTTACATCTATGTAAGCAATCATACTTCTTTCTTAGATCTGCCCGGTATTCGGATGATTATTCCTGGTGAATTCAGACCCATGGCGAAGAAGGAGTTATTAAAGATTCCCTTGTTCGGATGGATTGCCCGAGGTGCTACAGTAATTGTTGATCGATCCAGTGGCGATAGCAAAAAGAAAAGTCTTGATAAATTAAAAGATGTTTTGCTTCATGGCATTTCTATTCTACTATTTGCAGAGGGAACACAAAACCGAACAAAGGAAATTTTACAACCCTTCAAAGATGGAGCCTTTCGTCTTGCTATTGATACACAAGAACCCATTCTACCAATGGTGGTTATAGGAGCAGGTAAGCTTATGCCTCCCGGAACGGTAAATCTTAGACCCGGTGTAATAAAAATTTATGTAGGTCAGGAGATTTCGATTGTAGGATTAACCAGCACCGATCTGCCTGCACTCAAACAAAAAACATTTGATGTGATGAAGGAAATGATATTACGAAACCTACATAAATAGGAATCAAAATCTTTTTTATCCAGGGAATAAAAAGAGATTTACTCCTTCAACGCTGAAGTTAAGTCAGCACGGTTCAAGCTTATCGCCTGAAAACCACAAAGAATGGTAATTATACTAACGCAATAGACAAGTGGAAAAACGGGATCCATCCAATTGAAGTGAGTAGCATAAACGAAATTTCGGAGCAATTCCCTTAAGAACAAATACGTTAACGGGCCAAAGATCAATATGGCAATCAACATCTGCTTGGCAAATTCCAAAACAAGAATGCGCGTAATGTGAACGGTGGTTGCTCCACACATTTTATGAATAGCAATCTGCTTTAATTTATCACGCACAAGACTTACGCTCAATCCATACACTGCACAGCAGGATAAGAGTCCTGAAATAATTGCCAATATCTCCGACAATGTATTGAGACGATCCTGATAGCGAAGCCACTCTTCAAATCCTTTATTCATAAAGGAAACCGATGCCATCTCGTCTCCTTCCTTAAAATGATTCGACAGGAAGCGAACAGTTCTTCTAATGTCAACTTCCAGAATGCGAAGACATAAAAAGTTATAGTTATAATACGGAGCAACATTAATCTTTATGGGTCTTTCGGATTGATTAAATTGTTCACTAAGATTACTGACGACACCAATAACATTTTTGTTATCCTTATCCATCAACTCCGCCCCCTTTTCGTTCACTACGATAATCGAATCTCCATCGTTTGCTTTAAACCAATTACCCTGAGTCATCTTCAAATCGAAGAATTCTTTAAAGACCGGATCAACGGAAATAAAATAAAAATCAGAGTTGAGTTCTTTACTGCCAATACGATCGGGCAATTGAGATGTGGCGATCAAGTCAACAAAGTTCGGATTGATCATCTTCCAGGCAGCTCGCATGCTTCGAAGTCCTTCATCCGTAAGGTCTTTTGGATACCGGACATAGACAATTTGATCGTGATTACGTCCGGGTTCTTTTAATAGAGAATAATTTACTTGTCGCTTAATAACGATTGAGGCAACAATTAAAAAGATGCTTATTCCCAATTGCAAAAATGCAATGACTCTTTTGAAGCGAGGAAAGGTAATAGTCTGTGTACTGAGCAGGCGAGTTGGTGTGGAGCGTGTAAACTTGAAAGTCATGAACAATGGAGCAATTCCAGATACAATGAATAATGATGTTATAATAAGAATCAACATCCCATCACCTTTCATCAGAAGCGAAATTAAATTGATCAAAAGAATAGGTTCCAGAAAATGAGAGGTTAGAAACAGCAATGCTATTCCAATCAACATTGAAATGCCTACAATGGCAAAAGACTCTCTGGCAAACGTAATTATTAAATCGAGCTGGCTCGTTCCTGCCAGTTTTTTAATAGCTAATTCTTTCGAACGATGAGGTAATGTAAGAGTCGTGAGATTTATAAAACTGGTGAGTGCAAGGAAAAAAATCAATGAGGCTATACAAATTAAAATTACAATACTGTATTGATCTCCATGTCTGGCCTCCTCTCCCATTACCCTCGGCCCAAAGTAAATTTCAGATAAGGGTTGAATTTTGTAAATCAACTCACTTTGATTTCCCAACAGATCAATGTGCAAGTTGATCTCATTAGCATCAGCATAAAGCGCTCTTCCATATATTTCTGAATCCTTACTGGAAAATCCAAGCGATTGAATTGCTATTGAATCATAGGGCAAGAAAAGGTTAAATTCTCCATGTGAATTCTGAGGAAAGTCTTTATAAACTGCAGCAATAGAAATTTGTAAAGTGTCGTCTAGTGAATACATACTCATTTCCTTTCCACTAACCCGATCCGTTCCAAAATATCTTTGTGCAGTAGAAGAAGAGAGAATAACAGTCCCTTTATTTTGCTGAAATTTCTTCATTGAACCATCCACCACTTCAAACGAAAAAATATCTACAATCGAAGGGTCCGCCATGTATATTCTCTGATCATGAAAGGTTTGATTGACTGAGATAATGCTCAGTTCATTCATCACCTTTACACGAGACACCATTGCTGAATCCTGTTCTAGAAGTGTGCCAAAAATTTCCGATGGTATTTTACTTGACAGTCGGTTTCCACTGAAGGTCTCACTGTTGTTTCGCTGAAGTATTCTGAAAACAGAATTTGAATTCTTATGAAATCGATCGTAGCCAAACTCGTTCAAAGAAAATAAGATGACCAATGTAGAGCAGGCGAAAGCGATAGCCAGCGAAATAATTTTTAACAGATACACTTCCTTACTTTTAGAAATGATCCTCAAGAATAGTCGGGATTGAAATAATGGCATCGACCGAAGATAGAATTTCGATTTGAACATTCAACAATTTGGCCAACTGTAATTCATGCATATCCCTGTCTGAAATGAGTTATGCAAACAACTAGTCCAACAAAATATTCCGATACCGGACGGATAAATCCATTACTGAACAATGTTAAGAAATTACAATACCCTTAAAAAAGTAAATCCGGAGAGGTTTGTATGACAGCAAACCTGCTCCGGATAATTACTTACTAACCCAAAAATTCAACTCTTATAAACTGACTAACCCTTCAGTTATAAGAGATAGAGAGAGTGTTTGTGTGATGTGTGTATAACCCAAAATTTTCTAAATTTTTAAAGCCACAGAACAGTTAATTGATCTTTCGTCTGAATACCAAACTCCCGTATTCGTCATTTTATTAATCATCAGCCCCATCGAGCTTAGCAAATTGCTCAACGGTAAATTCTCCAACAGCATTACCCACGTCCAAACCTACCATGCAGTCCTTGCGATAATGGATACCACCATATAATCTTGACATCGCTGCTTCTTCTGCCATGGCATGAAATTCACCTTCTTGTGCAGGAAAGAGGTACGATAAAAATGTAGCAGCAGAGGCAGAGAACGTGGAGTGTCCTGAAACGTATGCAGGGAAATTTGGAACACCAGTACCCGTTTTAATAGAGGGATCCAACTGACTAGGACGTGCATTGAAATAAAAATACTTTGCATCCCAACACGCTAAGGCAGCGTTATGCATTGTCATGTTTAATAATGCAAAAGCACGGGCAGCGCGAACTTCACTATAATTAGCATCGCGCACATGCTCAAGAGCAATATCATTCCAATGGCCGGGAGGTGTGTAGGTATTTACACCATCAGCCCATTTGTGTACAATAGCAAGACGCTCGCGCGTAAGGTGATCCGTGTAATATTTCACTTCTTCAACTTCAGTGTTCATTTCAGAAGAGCCTCTGATCGGAGGCCCCTCGGGCCTGATATCATTCACAATATCAGCAGTGGTCATTATCCACGGCTTAACGTTGCTAAAGAAAGGAAGCATCGGAGGACGAGGAGGTGTTTCTAAACTATGCCATGCCACATCGCCACGGCTGGTTGCATTTGTAGCCAGCGCATCCCATTGTGCTTTTGTTCCAATGGCGGCACCCATACCATCCCCCTTGGCCCGAGTGATAAATAAAGCAGCCACAGATTTTCCTAATGCAAGTCCAGCAGAAATATCCGATGATGATGCTTTGCCCGACCACAGCGCTGCGTTGCGTTGCTCAGCAGCTTTCAGTGTTATTTTTTCAAGTGCCGCAGGGAAAAGAAGTTTAAGCATTTCGGCTGCCGCACCTGACATCACCGCTTCTTCAGAGGGATACGCTGGCAAATCTGTTTCTGGCATTAATGCCTTGATTCCAGAATCTACTTTGTATGGAGCCTCACGTTGATACAGATATTTATAATGCCACGCAGATTTTAACGCGTCATAAACAGTAGCACTTACATAGCTGTAAGCTCGTGCTGCATAAGGAGGATTTGAAAAAGGAAATCCAGGATCAGCAAATGGATTTTCTGCATCGGGTGCTGGATATGATCCATCTGCTCGTGGTGCAGGTGGAAGGTTATACTGTGCTACCAACTCACGGAAAAACTGATTCCAACGCAACACTCCTCCTCCACTCCAATATTCAATTGCTTTCCGCTGACCGTTCGTTAATTTACTTTGAATATCTTTTATGGATGCTAATTCTGCAAGGTATGCTGGATCAGTAATATCCTTTGGTGCGGGCACGGCTATTTGATCAGGTGTGGTTAACAAAATGTTTGTCCATGTTGCAGCATCTTCATCCAGATCGGCTGGTTCTAGTGGCGTAAGAATTTCTGTACTCTCTACTTCCTTATCACAGCTGGTTGGAATTACAATCAGCGCTGCAAGGCAAGCAATTATGGTGAAGTGAAATTTTGCTTTCATATTCAGTGGTATTATTAGTTCTTGATGAATTTAAATGTGTAGAGCAACCCGCCCATGAACGTAGTAGACTGCCCAACATTGCGTCCTGAAAGAGTAGTCATTACTGATCCCCGAACAGCAAATCCTTTAGGCTTTGGCAAATAGTACATCGCTAAAATTCCTGCTTTTACATAGTTCATTTTATTTGAAACGAATGGCATGTCTTGTCTACGGATGTCATCACCTCCCAGCGTATTCTGTTGCATTAAATTAAGTTCTACTTGTAGTCCATTATAGAGATAACCAGCACTAATGAAGTAATCAAATACATTAGGCATTTCCACTTCATTTGTTAAGTAGAGTTGGTCATTAGTATAGTAAGATGGTCTATCTAGTTTTACATTACTTCTAAAGGTGTATCCTGTTGATCCGTTTACAAACCATCGTTTGAGAAATCTGTAATTGGCTGTGAGTCGACCTGACAATGTTGTGCTGGCCATACCGATTGATAGTGGGAGAAAATCAGGAGTGTAATCTGTAAGTGGAGTAGAGAATGAACCTACAACAAATGTCTTAAAAGTATTATCGCCAAAATCTTTTTTAAAGAAATTATACTTCACTGATACTGATAAGTCTTGAACTCCTTCCATTGGATGCAATGTTCCCTGACTTGCTTTTGTCATTACATAGGGAACCATGGCCATTACATTTATCTTATCGGTAATACCATAATTACCAAACCACATGATGGATTGCGTTGTGATTGAACCGATATTTCCATTTTCACGCTTGAGATTTCCCTCCCAATAGTTGGTCCATTTATCATGGGTATACATGAACCCGGTACAAAAATTTTTTTTCGGCATCATCAAACCATCCGTGGTAGTTTGAGCCGAAGTGAGAACTGGAATTAGTCCCACCAGAAATAAGAAGTAGATTTTCTTCATAGGTTTAATTTAGGGTTATATAAAAATTTAAATGTTTCTTTCTGGTGTTACGCAAGTCTCCAACTTGCGCGTAGCAAGTAAAATTACCTGCTGGATTTTTCTGAAAATGAATTGAAATTTGATGGAGTCTGAAACTGTATAAATACAGTCAGACCAAATGCACCCCACGTCATGTGGGATTCATCTGAAGGAAAGGATTAACCTCGTTCCGGAGGGTGAACGATGGATGCTGAAAATGAACTTAACAATACAACGGGTCTGCTGCTAACGGCAACTTCCTGAGTCCATCCTGCTGATGAGAACTCAACACTAAAAGACTGAGCAATATAATCTTTAATAAAAGTAGAGGTAATATTGATGCTCTGATGATTCGAATTAGATGGCTTATCGGTAAAGGTCTTTACATAATCAGCAAGAGCTTGCTTGAGACGTTTACTTGCCATGTCTTTAATACACACAATGTAAAGTGTATCCTTCACCAATTTCTGTTTCACTAAACGATAAAACTCGCCCTGATGCTCAATCTCCCCATCCACACGCTCAAACTCTTCAGAATCGATGTGATAGGGAATAGCCATGGGAACCTTTAATGTCACCGTTTCACTATCAGAATAATCACGATTATCGAGTCGTTGCACTAAATCCTGGCTGGTTTTGTAGTGCAAACCCATAAACAAGCCAACGAACCCCAGCGCATTAAAGAGCAGGAGACAGACTAGAAATATGGCAATTAGCTTTTTCAAATCAGGCGAAAATTCTAAGCATAGGTATTAAAAAAAAATAAAATATCAAAGAAGCCTGGATTTTAGAAACGATGTATTGAATCAATTCAGGCTAAAAAATTACCTATAAAGGTACGTAAACCACTTTTTTGGTTTCGAAAAACTCTTCTTTAAAGTAATCAGTGAGGTCAAAAATCTGGTGAGGTTTTTTCAATTCAGCTAACTCCTCCGTAAGATCTCCTCCCTTTAAGTAGAGTATCCCATTATACAGATCATGCATAGATTGTTTCTTCACTTTGCGATTTACCCAACCATAAAATTCCTTAAAGCGGGTAACGGCACGACTCACTATAAAGTCATACTCATCTTTAATTTGCTCTGCCCGAATTTGTTCGGCTTTAATATTCTTTAGCCCTAAACCATTTGCGACATTCTGAACAACCGTGATCTTTTTTCCAATGGAATCAACCAGATGGAAATTCGTTTCAGGAAAAAGAATGGCAAGGGGAATACCAGGAAAACCTCCACCTGTACCCACATCTAAAATTTTTGCTCCGGGTTTAAACGCAGTCACTTTTGCAATGCCTAATGAATGCAAAACGTGATTGACATACAGATTCTCAATATCCTTTCGGGAAATAACATTGATTTTACTGTTCCACTCTTCATATAAAGAATAGAGCTTTGAAAACTGATCCTTTTGGAGTGAAGTAAGATCAGGGAAATAGTGAAATATGATTTCGGGAGTTTGCACTTTGCGAGGAATTCTATATGTCGATAAAAAGCAATTCTAAATCACTGATTTTTGAAAATCCTTGTCTGCAGTGAGTAGCGGTAATCGTAAATATTTAGCAGAAGCAGCAACAATAGCATCAGGCAATTTTAGTCGATGAGTTCGTCTTAATTTAATCGCTTCAGATTTTATCTCATGATTAAATTCAACCAAAACACATCCACTGATCATAGCTTGCAACAACTTAATACTTTCAGCAGTAAGACCTGGTTTGCTTAACAATTCCATTTCAGAGATGAAGGACAGGAAGATTACTTTCTCTTGCAAAAAATCAGTTATTATCTCGTCTCCATTGCCTAAATGAATCAAGACGTTTGTGTCAACAAGATAATTACGTCCATTCATTTCTAACTTTCTTTTGGTATTCCAATGGATCTCCAAAAACTCCCTTTAGCTTACCTGAAAATTTCTTAGCATTAAAACCTTTTACTTTACCACGCTTCTCAGTCATAAGCTTTTCAGCTTGATCAAGCTTTGCTTTTGTTAGTGGTTTTTTGATTTTAATAATCATGGCGATGAGCTTAATACCAATATGAAGATACTGAGAATCCTAGATATGATCCCTCTTATTTTTTACCATCTCGAACATGAGTTCCCGGGCGCGGTGCAATTGAGCTTTTACAGTTCCTAAAGGTGCTGGAAGTTTATCCGCAATTTCTTCGTATGAAAGTTCATCGAAGTAGCGAAGACGAACCAATCGTTGATATTTAGGAGGGAGCTTATCCACAAATATTTGAATGAGCTCTACCTTTTGTGCCTTTATTGTTTCTTCCTGGGGATTAAGGTTCTCGTCTTCCACGTCAATGGAAACGGATTGGCCGTCATCATCGGTATAGGAGTTTTCAATACTCATGGTATTGAGTTTCTTCTTTCGAATGTAATCGATGGTGTTATTGGTGGCAATCCGGAACAACCAGGTGCTGAAGGTAAAATCTTTTTTAAACCGATGGAGGCTTCTAAACGCTTTGGCAAACGACTCAATGGTAAGGTCTTCTGCATCATCAACATTGCGCACCATTTTCAAAATCATGTGGTAAACCGGACGCTTGTATCGGGACAATAACTTTGCGTAAGCTTTATCATCGCCACCTACTGCCAGGTCGATCAACCTAAAATCTTCTAATGCTTTTGTCGAAAATCTACTTTCTTCTAATTCCTCTTCCATCGTACTTTTTTTGACAGTAACGCAACAAGGCCGGTGACAAGATAATAAAAGGCGTAAATAAAATCTAAGACCAAGGTGATCCCCGACTCAAACTTGTGGCCAAGGTGCTTCACAGCAACATGAACGGTAATAGTAAGGAGTATGACACGAAATGCCAAAGCACCGAGCAGTATATATGGAATTTCTGATACAAAAAGCATGGGCACACCCACAAACCAGCAAGTCAACCAACTAATGGAAAAGAGCGCGAGCCAAAATCGATTACCTCCCTTATACAATTTACCCACCGATAGGTGCCTTATCTTCTGAAAGAAAAAATCCTTCCACGTGTTTTTCGGAACAGAATACATCAACGACTCCTCTCCTATGCAAACTTCTGTGGTCTTCGCTTTAGCATGTTGGTTTACAAACAAGTCATCATCTCCCCCCATAACATGAAGAAACTCATGAAAACCCTTCGCTTCTAAAAACATCGACTTTCTGTAGGCCAGATTTCTGCCAACACCCATATAGGGTTTACCTAAAAGGGCAAAAGAAAAATATTGAACAGTTGTAATTAAGGCTTCAAACCGAATGAAGAGGTTCAAAAATCCGGGTTGCTTCATGTACGGTGAGTAGCCAAGGACAAATTGTGTTTCATCCTTCATATGGACACTCATCGACTTAACCCAATTTTGGTTATGTGGACGACAGTCGGCATCCGTCAATAAAATCCAATCGTATTGAGCGGCTTTGATACCCAGTGTTAAAGCGTATTTCTTCCCATTTGCGTGGGGAGGTGTTCGGTTAACATGCACCATCCGCAGGCGATGGTTCTTTTTCGTTTCGTCTAAAAGGAAGTCAAAGGTTGAGTCGTTAGAGCGATCGTCAACAATGATAACCTCAAAATCCTGGTAATCCTGAGCCAGAAGTAAGGGGATTAATTCTTTAAGATTAGTATCCTCATCGTGTGCACAAACAATGATGGATACTGGTACCGATTTGTCTGGAGGATTGATCGTCCGCTTCCCTGAAAAAGCGACAAGAAATACGATGAAGTAAATTACCTGAATTGCAATCGCGACAAAAAATACAATTTCCAGAATTTGCAAAAGAGCTTCGTTTAAAAATCACAAATATAGAAGAGGTTTGGAAGGATAAAAGAACATTTATCTGTTCAGTTAGAGATTCATTTTATCAAGCCTTCTCTTTCATCCATCTCAGGTCATACTTGATTGAGCCAAAACAATCTTCAGGAATTCTGGTGGCAGAACGGTATTTTTGCCCCGCATTATGAAATTCGAACTTACCTCCAAGGATCCTCAATCATCAGCCCGGGCAGGCATTCTCCATACCGATCACGGAGACATCCACACGCCTATTTTTATGCCTGTTGGAACAGCTGGATCGGTAAAGGCAGTCCATCAGCGCGAACTGGCCGAAGACATTAAAGCAGAAATCATTTTAGGAAATACTTATCACCTGTACTTAAGACCAGGCATTGAGCTGCTTCAACAAGCCGGAGGACTCCATAAATTCAATGGATGGAACAGACCTATTCTTACTGATAGCGGTGGTTATCAGGTTTATTCATTAGGTGCCAACCGAAAAATTACAGAAGAAGGTGTCATCTTCAAATCGCACATTGATGGATCAAAGCACTCCTTCACTCCTGAACGGGTGATGGACATTCAGCGAACCATTGGCGCTGATATCGTTATGGCGTTTGATGAGTGCACTCCCTACCCTTGCGAATATCAGTATGCTAAAGACTCGATGCACATGACGCATCGCTGGCTAACAAGATGCATAGATCGGATAAAATCAACTGAATCAATGTATGGATATGAGCAGGCCCTCTTTCCTATTGTTCAAGGGAGTGTATACAAAGATTTGCGTCAACAGTCGGCTGAGTTTATCGCTGCACAAAATCAATGGGGTAATGCCATTGGTGGTCTATCGGTTGGTGAACCACATGAAGACATGTATGCAATGACCGATTTGGTGTGTAACATTCTTCCTGCAGACAAACCTCGCTACCTCATGGGTGTTGGCACGCCTGAAAATATTTTGGAATGTATCGCCTTAGGAATTGATATGTTTGATTGCGTGATGCCCACACGCAACGCGCGCAATGGAATGTTGTTCACCACCGAAGGTATCATCAACATCCGTAATGAAAAGTGGAAAGATGACCTATCTGCAATTGATTCAAACCTTGGCGGATATGCCAGCACCTTCTACTCAAAAGCATACTTAAGGCATCTGATTATCAGCAAGGAAATTTTAGGTGCGCAAATTGCTTCTATACACAACCTAACCTTCTACCTTTGGTTGGTTAAGCAGGCACGTATTAAAATTCAAGAAGGCACTTTCGTGGAATGGAAAAACAAAATGGTGAAGCAGGTATCACAGCGACTTTAAAGAATGAAGCTTCTCGATAAATATATTCTCAAATCGTTCCTCACTACATTCTTCTTTGTGGTGCTGATCTTATTAGCGGTGATCACCATGATCGACATGACCGATAAGATGGATAACTTCGCGAAGGCCAATCTTGGTGCTTTCGAAATTATAGGATATTATTTGGATTATATTCCATGGATTGGTGCATTAGTAACGCCTATCACGCTTTTCATTTCCACTGTTTATGTTTGTTCCAGGATGGCAGGACATACCGAGATCATTGCCATACTGAGTAGTGGTGTCAGCTTCAGGCGCATTCTTTTTCCTTTCTTTATTGGAGCACTCATTATTGCTATTGCCAGTTTCTTTTTAACTGGCTGGCTCATTCCCAATGCAACGAAATCACGATTGGCATTTGAAGTACAATATCTGAAAACGAAGTATTACTTCGATAAAAAGAATATTCATATTCAGGTAGCACCCAACGTGTATCTCTACATGCAGAGTTATAACAACAGCAATCAAACCGGTTACCATTTTAGCATGGAACGGTTTGAAAATAACAAGTTGATGGAGAAGCTAACCGCCAATCGTATTGAGTGGGATACGGCAACGCAAAAATGGAAATTACGCGATTGGAAAATAAAAAAGATCAACTCCATTTTTGAATCGGCTGGTGGTCCAGAATCCATTGCCTTTGAAAACACAAGCAAACGAGTCATTCTTCATGGTGATTCAACAAGAAAAGGTGTCACCATGGATACAACCCTTGTTATACACCCCAAAGAATTTGAAAGTGATTATCGCAAGTACGATGGTATGACTATTGGTGAGCTTGATGATTACATTGACACTTTGCGAGAGCGTGGATCAACTGGAATCGAATTGTATGAAGTGGAGAAGTATACCCGCTTCAGTTCTCCCTTTTCTATTTTCATTCTGGTGTTTATGGGTGCCATTGTTTCATCACGCAAAAGCCGTGGAGGCACCGGACTTCAAATTGCATTGGGATTTGCTTTATCGTTTATCTTCATCATCTTCTTCACATTGTTCCGGACATTTGCCGAAAATGGAGCCTTACCTCCACAGATTTCCGTTTGGATTCCGAACATTACCTTCGGTATTATCACAGTTCTCATGTATAAATACGTTCCGCGTTGATGGCCACACGAAACGATTACTTTAAATTACACTTCATCGTTTTTCTTTGGGGCTTTTCGTCCATTCTTGGAAAGTTGATTTTATTACCCGCGATCGAGATGGTATTTTTTCGTTCGATACTGGCCGTTGCTGGGATGGCTATCTTAATTTTGGTTGTTCGTGGAAATTTCAAGGTAAACGGTATTGAACTAATCAAACTTATTCTCATTGGTTTTGTTGTCGCCCTGCATTGGGTTGCGTTCTTTGGCTCTGGTCGTGTTTCAAATGTTTCAGTGAGTCTTGTAGGGTTTGCAACGAACTCGTTGTGGGCCGCATTGCTTGAGCCCTTGTTTAACAGAAGTCGCATTAAGAAATTTGAATTATTCCTTGGCCTCGTTGTGCTCTTTGGATTGTATATTATTTTCTCGTTTGATTTTCAATACAAACTAGGACTGCTCATTGGGATCTGCGCTGGTTTTACAGGGGCACTCTTCTCTGTGTTCAATGCAAAAATGATAAAGACGGTCGATTCGTATACCATTACCTTTTATGAAATGATTGGTGTATTCATTGGACTTGCTCTGTTTATGCCCATTTATAAAAACACTTGGGCAGTGGGTCATGTATTACAACTTTCTCCTTCGTTCAATGATTGGATCTACCTTGTATTGCTGGCTGGCGGGTGTTCTGTTTATGCCTATTCACAGGCAGTAGAGTTAATGAAGAAACTGAGTGTATTTTTAATTCAACTTACCTTAAACCTGGAGCCGGTGTATGGCATTATCATGGCCGTTATCATCTTTAAAGAAAAAGAAAAGATGGGTTTAAATTTTTATGTCGGCACGTGCATCATTCTGTTGGCTGTTGCACTTTATCCCCTACTGAAAAAAAGAATAGAAAGCAGACGATCTTTACAGAAATGATCAGGCTTTAAATCAATAAATTGATAGCTAACATTTGTACGCTAAAAAATGGAATCGATTTAGGATACACTTTGATTTAAGCTGAATGGTATTGGCTAATGATTTTAGTCATACCGAACCCTCCTCTCAGATTAATTCTTTATCTTTAGCTATTTAACATCTATGTCGGAACCTACAACCAACTTAACGAGAAAGGAACAAGTCATCCGCAAGGCTGCCGAATTGTTTAAAGACAAAGGCTATGCCGCTGCATCCATGCGCGATCTGGCACAGCTATTAGGCATTGAAGCCGCGAGCTTGTACTCACACATTAAATCCAAAGAAGAAATCCTTCAAAGCCTTTGCTTTGATATGGCCACTGAATTCAGAAAATCGCTGGAAGAAGTAGAAAAACAAAATGTATCTTCTATTGATAAACTACGCAACGGTATCATCGCTCACATACAGGTAATGGCTAAGGATCTTACCGCTTCAGCTGTCTTTATGAATGAGCATCGCCACTTAAGTCAGCCTTATTTACGCGACTTCCTTTTATTGCGCATCAATTACATTAACCGGTTTAAAGCCATCATCGAATCAGGAGTAAAATCAGGCGAGTTCAAAAATACCATCGACACGAAACTGGCCGTAATGACCCTGTTCTCTTCCCTGAACTGGATGCCAATGTGGTACGATCCGGATTCTGCCATCGATCCTACAGCACTTGGCTTTCAATTGGCTGATATGCTTGTAAATGGGTTGAAAAAGCAATCCTGACCTCTCCTGCTAACAATCGTTTGGTTCAAACGTTATAAAATTGTAAATCGCTTCGAAATCGAATGCGATCATGCCTTTTATTGTTATATCGTATCCCGAATTTTAAATCGTAAGCATTATGTACGGTGGTGGAAATACATTTGAAGGAATCCAAACGGATAGTTTAGTGAAGGAAGATCCAGTCTTGCTCGCTGCTTTTGAGGCACGAATAGAGCGAGGTGAGAAGATAGAACCTGCCGATTGGATGCCAGAGCTTTACCGCAAGCAGTTGATTCGCATGATCGAGCAGCATGGTCACAGCGAAATTATTGGTGCGCTTCCGGAGGGCACCTGGATTACGAGAGCGCCAGGCTTTAAACGCAAGCTCGCACTTATGGCCAAAGTTCAAGACGAGGTAGGCCATGCTCAATTATTATATAGTGCTGCCGAAACCCTTGGCAAATCACGCGAACAAATGATTCAGGACCTGATCACAGGCAAATCAAAATATTCAAACATCTTTAATTACCCCACCTTTACCTGGGCAGATTGCTGTTTCATTTCCTGGCTGGTTGATGCTGGGGCTATCGTTAATCAGTTAGCAAATGCTAAAGGTAGTTATGGTCCGTATTGTCGAGCACTAGAAAGAATTTGTGCGGAGGAATCTTTCCATTTAAAGTATGGCCATCATTGCGTAATCTATCTCGCAGCAGGCACTCAAAAACAACGCGACATGTTTCAGGAAGCCATCAACCGATGGTGGGCTCCTATGATGCACTTCTTCGGCCCTGCCGATAAAATTTCAGCGCACACTGAGGTATTGATGAAATGGAAAGTGAAGATGTCAACTAATGATGATACGCGCAATCAGTTTCTGGATATGTATGTTCCTAAAATCTGGGAGCTTGGTTTTACAATACCCGATGAGAAACTCAAAAAAAATTCCGAAACCGGAAAATGGGAATATACTGAACCCGACTGGGAAGAATTTAAAAAAGTAATTAATGGTGGAGGTCCTTGTAATAAGGAACGGCTGGAAGTAAGACGGATTGCCGAAGAAAGAGGTCGATGGGTGCGTGAAGCATTAAAGACTCCGAAAACTGCTTATGTTACTCCGCTTGCATAAGTAACTAAACATTTTCAATATTCTACCTACGTGAAATCACTGGATCCCAGAGTAAATCGCCTTCCGGAAATTGGAACAGAAGGACTAATTAGTCCAAAGGCTGCGTTGGATCAATTTGGAACCTTTGAAGTTTTTGTTCAGGCCAAAGAAGGAAAAGCCTTTCAGCATGAAGGCGCTGTGCATTCTCCCAATCTTGAAATGGCTTACATATTGGCCAAAGAAACTTTTACAAGGCGATTCACCTGCACATCGCTTTATGTGGTGGATACAAGAAATGTTTATGTATCACCCATTACCGAAGCTGATCGAAACGCATATGATTTGATCGACAATGTTTCCAGTTCTACAAATGAGAAGAGAGTTTTTGAAATCTACCATTTGCAGAAGCGCGGTAAGCAACATATACATGTTGGGTCTGTGAATGCTTCATCACCTGAAGAGGCAATCTCAATTGCCAAACAGCAATTCAACACTGGGAAGGTATTTAACATTTGGGCCATTGCATCAAGTGATATTCGATTTACTTTACCTGAAGAAAAAGAACTCTGGCTTACTTTACCTGAAAAGAAATTTCGTGATGCCGCAGATTATAAGGGAGGTGAAAAGCTCACATCATTTTTAGAACGAAGAGGCAAGGAGTCTCATGTCTAGTCTCTCAATACTAATGTCTACATACTCATGTCTAATCTAGCATTAAAAGAACTTCTCTATAAAATAGCCGATGATCAACTCATACTCGGTCATCGTAATTCTGAGTGGACAGGCTTTGGTCCCTTGTTAGAAGAGGACATTGCGTTTTCTTCTATGGCGCAAGATAAAGTTGGACATAGTCAGGCAATCTATTCTATACTTCATCAATTGGGGGAACAAGTGCCGGATACATTGGCCTTCATGCGTCCTGCAAATCAATTTCATAATTGTATTCTTGTGGAATTTCCTAATGGAGAATATGACTTTAGCTTAATCCGTCATTTTCTTTTTGATACTGCAGAGGCCCTTCGATTTGAAATGCTTGGTCATTCTTCGTACCAACCTCTGGCTGAGTTGGCAAGGAAAATCAGAGGAGAGTTACGGTATCACACGCTGCACGCCAATACATGGGTTAAGCAATTAGGGTCAGCAACAGAAGAAAGTATTTCTCGTTTGCAAAAATCATTAAACGAAGCTCTCCCCTACGCTCTTGGCATTTTTGAAGAATCACCATTTGAAAAAGAAATAATAGAAGCAGGTATTTTTGAAGGCGAAAAAGAATTACAGAAGCGCTGGATGAGAAAGGTGGAAGAAATTATTCAGCAAACCAATCTCTCATTACCCGATTGGAAAATTATTACACCTGTTTTAGGTGGACGAACAGGAAAACACAGTGAGCATCTTCAACCTCTTGTTGATGAAATGTCGGAAGTGTTTCGAATAGATCCTGCTGCTGAATGGTAGTTCAAGGTTTAAAGTTCAAGGTTAACAACAACAATGAAAAATACAGTTCAGGAGTTAGAGCAAATCATTAATCAATTCAAGGTGAAGATCAGTGCGTTTTCAGATGCTGAATTTGCAACGAAACCTTTACCAAATAAATGGAGCAAGAAAGAAGTGTTAGGACACTTGATCGATTCAGCACACAATAATCTTCGCAGGTTTATTTGTGGACAATATGAAACAACGCCATCGAAAATAGCTTACGATCAGGATTTCTGGGTAGCTGCTAATAACTATCAGCACATTAGTAAAGAAGATGTGATTCAACTTTGGGTATTGATGAATAAACAAATCGCTACTGTATTACTACAGATGAACGAGTCAAATTATGCCAATGTATCCAACGTAGGCAAGACAGAAATTAAACTCTATTCACTTCAATTTTTGGCGGAAGATTATGTTCGACATTTGAAACATCATCTTAACCAAATCATTCCGGGATCATTTGATATTGTATACTCCTAAAAATGAAAACACTAACAGTCAATACAATTTATGAGTGGCTTGAGGAGGTGAAAGATCCGGAGATACCGGTATTGTCATTAGTGGATCTAGGGGTAATTACAGAAGTGATTATTGTTGGAGATGTTGTTCACATCGAAATGACACCAACTTTTGTGGGATGTCCTGCATTGGATATTATGAAGGAAGAAATTGTATCTGTCCTTAAAAACAAGGGTGTCGAAAAGGTAAGCATTGTGGTGAGCTTTCGCGATGCCTGGTCGTCTGACAAAATTTCGGTCAAAGGAAAACAGGCTTTAAAAAAATTTGGGCTTGCTCCGCCACCATCAAATCATGTTTTCACCGAGCTGGAAATCCTGGAATATGCCCAATGCCCGCGTTGTGATGGAATCAATACAGAAATGAAAACGCCCTTTGGGCCTACCTTATGCCGGTCTATCCACTACTGCTTAGACTGCCGAGAGGCTTTCGAGCAGTTTAAACCATTATAATTGTTCAAAAACCTTACATATCTTACAAATTGAACAAAACACCACTAACATTTTCTTTCTTTGCATCGTTCTGAACCCTGAAGTCCAAGTTTTAACCTATGAAGATCCTTATTTCTGCCAGTGCTGTACTCTTTAGTGTAATGATGATAAGCTGTGGCGAAAAGAAGGCACCAACTCAAGACACTACCTTTACGAAGGTTGATTCCCTTACCGATTACTATCTCGCCATTCAGGATAGCATGCTGCAAGCCTGGAACATGATGACCCACGATGACAACGAGAAAATACTTGCCATGCACAATCTGGTGCACGAACTAATGATTACTAATTTTACAGACAAGGATATTCTAACCTCATACGAAGAGCGACTGGAACAACTCAAACACTTACGGTACACACAAAAATCGATGGCCAATCCTGATGTTGTGGAAGAGTACGATTTCGCTTCGAACTCACTGGTGAGCGAATTAATCAGTCTGGCAGAATCGCGAACTGAATTTACCTACAATACCACGTTACAAAAACTTGCTGATGATATCCGTTCGGCAGATCAGCGTGTTGATTCCTACAGGGAAGAATATGATATCATCACACTTCACTACAATAGATTCCTGGATCAACATAATAAATTCCTCAAAGAGATTGATCCAAATCAAACCTTTGAAAAGAAACCCATCTTTCAAATGGTTTCAGGTGAGTAACCATTCTGCTGAAACGATCCACAATTAATTCAGTAACTTCACTAAGAAAGCGTACCAGGAATTTCTGATAAGTGTAAGTCTTTCATTTGCCGTGTCCATTAAGCAAAACAGCAATATTTGGAAGGCATATGCCGCAATGCGGGGTATTACATAAGTGAGGTAGATACATTAATTTGCGAATGCTGTGTGTATGAAGGCTTTTCTCATTTCATTCTCTTTTTTGTTATTCTTAGTGATGACTGGAATTGCTCAGCCATCTCAGTATTCACTGCGCAACTATAAAGCAGTTGACGGTCTTCCACAGTCGCAAGTCAACATTTTATTAGAAGATGCTAACGGCTATTTGTGGATTGGAACTTATGGTGGAGGTTTAGCGCGTTTTGATGGCCATCAGTTTAAAGTGTACACAACGCTCGATGGACTACAAAGCAACATCATCAGCTTCCTCAAACTTGATAGCAAACAAAATTTATGGATCATTCATCCTCGTGGCATAACCAAATTTGATGGGCACACATTCACAAAGTTTCAGCAGCCTGGAGACCCTGCGAATGCCAAGCGTATAAAAAGAATATTCGAGCACAAGGACTCATTGTTTTTCACAATAGGAATGGGGCAGATGGGAAAAATATATAATGATTCAATTTACTATTGGTCGCGACCCATTACTAAAAATAAAGAACTGTTTATTTCCTTCTTTCACAAGATGCCTTCTTGTGAAATATTACTTTGTATGAATGACAGCTCATTTATCATACGCGGCAAAAATGGTGACTACCAATTAAGTCATAAAGAAAGCTTTAACAACCTGAAAAATATTTTCAACTATAAAGGCGAGGTATGGATAACAACAGACAAAGGATATTTTTTCATTGATTTCAAAGAACGAAAATTCATTCAGCGCAACCTCGATATAAAAAATCATATTGTACTGTACGATAGCACAGCAAATATTTTTTGGACAAGGCAGGGTAATAATTTATTAAAAGAATCCATCACTGAAACAAAACACAAAGTCGATACCGTCTTAATTGATACTGAAGTCAACCAGGTTTTTCTTGATGATGAAGGGAATACTTGGTTTGCTACCAATGGCATGGGATTATATAAATATTTTGTTCAGGATTTTGATCGATGTAGTTCCGACAACCTTCGAGCCGTTATGGCCATCTTTAAAGATCATGAAGGTGCAACATGGTTAGGATCACAAACCAAAGGCCTATGGAAAATTCACAAAGGCAAAATTTCTTCTTATCCCAGTAAAGAAGAACCCAGCAGAAATGCGATCAACACCATCACTGAAACAAAAGATGGTAATGTGTGGGTAGGAACTATGTATGGATTAGGGAAGTACAACAAAGCGAGCGATTCATTTCAATGGTTTACCCGTGAAGATGGATTATCAAACGCTACTATTCTCAATCTTGAATCGGATGATTTAGGTGGTTTGTGGATTGGGACGTTTGGTGGTGGGTTGAATTATTATGATGGAAAAAAGTTTACCTACTTCACAATGAAAAATGGCCTTACTTCTAATTCAATAATGGCCCTAAAGTATTCTCGTTATCATAAAAAAGTATTTCTCGGAAATGAATTTGGTCTGAATATTTTCAACAAAGGAAAAGCAATACCGGTTTCCATTGCAGGAATAGAGAATGCTACTGTACTCTCTATTCAGCCTTTTCGCGATTCATTATTATTAATCGGAACGGGGGGTTCTGGAATAGTCGTGTTCAATCCCATCACAAAATCCAGACGATTACTAACCACTCGCGATGGACTCATTTCTGATTTTATCTATTTTATAGCACCCGATTCTACAGACGTTTTTTGGATCGGAACAGAAAAAGGGATAACCCGCATTCGGCTTAACGATAAATTTGATATTGCAGAGAATTTACATTTCGGATTTGAAAACGGCTTAACCGGTGTTGAGTCAAATCAAAATGCATTTTATGTGAAGGGTGATGAGAAATATTTTGGATTGATTGATGGTCTATATCAATTTAATAATGTAGAAAAGCAAAACAAAGAATCCTTTGATCTTCATTTTACAGATGTGCAACTTCTATTCGGAGAATTCGATCTTCATGATTATACAGACAGTACACAAGGATTTTATAACATTCCTTATAACCCAATTCTTCCGCCTGATAAAAATCACATTACATTTCAATTCAATCGGGTAGATAAACGTTATCCCAAATCAGTGAGGTTCCAATATTTTCTTGAGAATTTTGAAAAGGACTGGTCGCCACCTTCTTCCTCAAATGAAGTTACCTATAGTAATCTTCCACCAGGCGACTATATATTCCATGTAAAGAGCACTAACAAGCAGGGAAGCTGGTCACCCTCTGAAATTATTTATCCCTTCACTATTCAGGCACCCTTCTATCAAACTGCTTCTTTTATCATTGGTGTAATGGCCAGCTTTATTGGACTCGTCATTCTTGTTTTATATGCTCGTGTAAAAGCAAGAGTTAACCGGGTAATTACAACAGAGCGCATTCGTGTAAGAGAACAAGAGATGCTTCGAAAAGAAATCTCCCGTGACTTTCACGATGAGATGGGTAATCAGTTAACACGCATCATTAATTATGTAAGCTTGCTAAAGTTAAATGGTACAAACGGCCACTCCAATGGAAATGGTGGAAATCATAACGACCTATACACCAAAGTAGAAGACTCAGCAAAATATTTATACTCAGGTACCCGCGATTTTATTTGGGCCATCGATCCGGTGAATGATGAACTTTCAAAACTCTTTATTTACATCCGTGATTTTGGTGATAAACTCTTTGAAGAAAAAAACATGAGCTTCCGGGCATTCAATGAGATAAAGGAAAACATAAAACTCCCGTATGGTTTTAGTCGTGAAGCTAATTTGATTTTTAAGGAAGCGATGACCAACGCTTTCAAATATTCTGAAGCCAAAAATATTACACTTCGACTAGAACGAGCTGAACAAGGCTCATTTCAATTAACGTTAGAGGATGATGGCGTTGGATTCTATACGGGTGACATCGACAAATTAAATGGACTGAAGAATATTCGCGAAAGAGCAGACCGAATTAATAGCGTTGTACGTATAACCAGTATAAAGAACCATGGAACCAAAATAGTATTGGTATTCACACTCACTAAAACATTAAAATATGGCCTTGCCCTTTAAAAAAAGAGTTATGATTGTAGAAGACGATCAGGAGATCCGCAACAGCTTTACATTGATTGTTAACAGCTCACAAAAATTCATGGCTGTAAACGCGTATAGCAATTGCGAAGACGCACTTGATAACCTTAATCGAGACAAACCTGAAATTGTTTTGATGGATATTGAGTTGCCGGGTATGAATGGAATTCAAGGAACAAAAATTATAAAAGATAAAAGTCCGCATATCGATATCATCATGGTATCAGTATACGAAGATAGTGAGCTCGTATTTGAAGCATTGAAAGCCGGTGCTTCCGGATACATTACCAAAAGCTCAAACTATATGGAATTATTATCCGCTTTAGAAGAAATCATGAAAGGAGGAGCACCTATGAGTAGTCGCATTGCACGAATGGTTATCGACAATTTTCACGTTAACCCCAATTCCCCATTAACAAAACGTGAAACCGAAATTTTACAATTAATATCGGAAGGAAAGACCTATACTCAAATTTCGGAAGAACTTTTTATTTCGAAAGAAACATCGAAGACTCACATCAAGAATATCTACTCTAAGCTTCAGGTAAATAGTAAATCAGAAGCTATTGCCAAAGCTAACCTGGAAAAACTGATTTAAAGGTAAACTTGATACGGTTCGGTAGTTTCTTCTTAATAAAATCATATTCTTTGGGGTATTTGAAAAACATACGTTTCGTTCACCTTTGTTGAGGAGTCTTTCAGTATACAATAGAAATTTCTTCAATAAGTTTAGGTTAATGAAAAATTCTAAGAAGGACTCTAGCCCCTGGACGAGGGGCTTTTTTATGCCCTTCAATTTTGGCTCAATTATTACTCTCTCTAACGCTTCCGGGGTTATATCATATCGTCTAATATACCGGATATCAAGTCATTTTTTTAGCTCACGCATTCGCGAGTTTTGGTTAACATCTTCAGATCATTACAGGAAGATGGAGTTGTCTTTTTACGAATCTTAAACCTAAACGTATGAGAAAGTTTTTACTCGCAAGTTTCTTTTGCTTGTTCTGCCTGCCCTGGGTATTGGCACAACAGCGAAGTATCTCTGGAAAAGTTACCTCTTCAGAAGATGGATCTGCATTACCCGGTGTAAACGTTGTGCTGAAAGGAACAACAACCGGAACCGTTACAGATGCCAATGGAGCATTTGTTTTATCCGTTCCCGCTTCTGGTGGTATTTTGATGTTCTCCTTCATTGGTCTTAGCACACAGGAAACGGAAATCAGCACACGATCTGTGGTTGATGTTACGATGGAGCCCGATGCAACACAACTTGGAGAAGTTGTAGTAACGGGAGCCAATATTGAGCGTGACAAAAAATCAATCGGCTACAGGTTAGAAAGCGTTGGAGGTAATAAGCTGCAACAAGTTTCAGAAGCAGATCCTCTTCGAGCATTGCAAGGAAAAGTAGCCGGTGTTAATATCATCGGATCGAGTGGTGTACCGGGTAGTTCTACACGAATTACAATGCGAGGAAACCGCTCACTCTTAGGAAATAACCAACCTCTTATTGTGGTGGATGGTATTCCTTTTGATAACACGCAAACAAACACATCCAATCAATTGGTAGGAGGTGGTGCGTATGGAAGCGGTCTGGCAGCAATTGATCCGAATAATATTGAAACGATGAACATACTCCCTCCCGGTGGAGCAGGCGCTGCGTTGTATGGTGTGCGTGCAGCAAATGGCGTAATCATTATTACAACTAAAACGGGGGCTTCTAGAGCATCACGCAAAGGCCTTGAGGTATCTGTTAACTCGAGTTACTCGGTTGAAGAAATTTCAGGACTACCAGAGTATCAAAATAAATATGGAACAGGTACTGGTTTTACATTTGCTCAATCAAATGGTTCGTGGGGTGCTCCGTTCCCAGGCACTGTTGCCTACCCTACTATAACTACACAGCCCTATTGGAATGAATATGCAATAGCATTCCCCGATCATCCCGCAACGGTGCCCTATCGTGCGTATCCCAACAACGTAAAAGATTTCTTCAACAAAGGGACACTTTGGGAAAATTCAATTACGCTATCAGGAGGTAATGAAAAATCAACTTTTACAACAACCATCTCAAATACAGATCAAACAGGAATCGTTCCTGAATCTGGTTTTAAAAGAACCAACATAAGCATTGGTGCAAATACAGTATTGGCTAATAAGCTAACCATTGGAGGAACCATGTCATACAATGTCCGCGATCAGCATGGCCCTCCAGGGGGAGCCAGCAACGCCATTGGTAATGGATCTGCTTTCGCACGAACATTATACCTGGGCAGAAACTGGGATATGCAAGGGCAGCCCTTCGAAGATCCGCTAACAAGAGAAAGTATTTTCTTTGTAGCGCGTACAACGGCAACTAATCCCTATTGGTCAGCGAAGTATGATGGCTTTGAAACCAAAGAAAGCCGCACCATCGGAAACCTTAATGTGAACTATGACTTTACAGATTGGTTGAATCTTTCCTATCGAATCGGTCTTACACATTTTGATCAAAAAAATCAGGAGTGGTTCAGACCCGGTGGTCGAGCTGTAGGTGGTGTTGGTCAAGTAACAGATGATTACGTTTCTTCAACCGAAATTGAATCTTTCCTAATGTTGAATTTTAACAAACAACTTGGAAACGATCTTACCCTAAAAGCGTTTGTTGCTCACAATATAAATCAACGCACACGCAACCAGCAATCTTACATTGGAACAGGATTAATCGATTTCGATATTATTGATATTGATAATACCACCAGTGTTCTGAACAACGGAGGTATCTATACTCAAAGAAGATTAGTGGGCGTGCTGGGTGAGTTTCAATTGCAGTATAAAGATTATTTATTTTTTACGCTCAACGGAAGAAACGACTGGTCATCAACCTTGCCAAAGGCAAACCGAAGTTTCTTTTATCCAGCCGTATCAACTTCCTTCATCTTTAGTGAAGCGCTAAACTTACCTACCAACGTTCTGTCAATGGGTAAGATCAGAGTAAGTTATGCACGGGTTGGTAATGATGCCGCACCCTATCTCCTTAACAATACCTATACACTCAATCCGCAGTTTGTATCTCAAAGTGTTCAGTTTCCTTTTCAAGGAATTCCAGGTACAACATTGGGTGATGTAACAACCGATCCAAATTTAACACCGGAGTTTACGAACACACTTGAAATTGGAACACAGTTACAGTTTTTTAATAGTCGTGCTTCGCTCGACCTGTCAGTGTACAGTTCATTAACAACAAATGGAATCGCTCAACAATCCTATCCTTCTGTTTCAGGGTATACTAGCTACCTTACCAACTTTGGTGATGTAAGCAATAAGGGAATTGAAATTGGTTTAAATGTAACACCAGTAAGTCTTCCCAATAGCTTTACGTGGGATGTCAACCTCAATTTTACGCACAACCGAAATGTGGTTAAGAAATTAGCACCCGGTGTTGATGAAATTGTAATTCAAAATTTATTTGGTGGCGGTATTACACCTGTGCTAAGGGCTGGTGAGGAGTACGGAATCATGCGAGGCTCCGTTGACGCTCGCGATGACGAAGGTAATCTTCTTATCGATCCAGCCACTGGACAGCTATTACGATCAAGAAACCCTGCTATTGTTGGAAATCCCAATCCCGATTTTATTGCCGGTATGACGAATACATTTGGCTACAAAGGTATTCGACTTTCTGTGCTGTTTGACTGGAGACAAGGTGGTGATATTTATTCAACCACGATTAATCAACAATTAGGACGTGGTGTTACACGCGACACTGAAAACCGGGAGATCAATTATATTATTCCTGGTGTGATTGGTGATGCTAATACAAATGAACCCGTGCTCGATGCAGAAGGGAATAAAATTCCGAACAACATCATGATCGAAGCAAACGACTTGTATTTCGGTGAGAGTTTTGGTACCGGGTCAGCCGATGAGTGGAGTATGTTTGATGGCACGACCTTCCGCTTACGGGAAGTTATTCTGGGCTACACTTTACCAAAAAGCATGCTAGCTAAAACACCTTTCGGTTCTGTTTCACTTAGCATCACTGGCAGAAATCTCTGGTACAAGGCTCCGAATTTTCCGAAGTACTCCAAGTTCGATCCTGAAACCAGCACATTCGGAACATCTAACGCACAGGGCTTCGAGTTTGACAATGTTCCTTCTGTTAGACGCTATGGCGTTAACCTGCGATTTACATTTTAACTCCTAACGAATTTTTGTATGAAGAACTTAATACAATATTTTTCAAAAGCATTGCTGGCATTGTCCATCATTTTGATGACGGCTACCGGATGCAGTGATTTTCTCGACATCAATACCGATCCAAATAATCCGCTTGATTCAAAATTGAGTCAGATACTTCCGTCAGTGCAAACCGTAATTTTTGAAGCACTTGGAAATGGATCGGGTGGTATGTCTGACCTTACTTCTCAATATGTACATCATACTGTGCAACGTGGTCAGACAAACTTCTATTTCTTTTCTGGCAATGAATTCAATATTGCAACGGCATGGCCAAATCTTTATTCCAGCGGGCTGAAAGATATGGATGTTATGATCGCCAAAGCCAACGATCGTCAATCGTGGCATTACCTAGGTATTGCGCAAATATTAAAAGCATATACCTATAGTATCATGGTAGATATGTGGGGTAAGGCCGTATTTACCGAATTTGGCAAAGGAACAGAAAATCCTTTTCCAGCTTTTGACAATGGTGAAGAGATTTATCCGCAGTTAATAACATTGCTGAACGATGCAACAACCAACCTCGCTAAGACTGCAGCCGAAACTCCAGCGGCAGATGATTTAATTTTTAACGGCAACAGAGCTAAGTGGATTAAGCTTGCGAATTCATTGAAGCTAAAGCTCTATAATCAGGTAAGGCTTACAACGCTGTATGATGCTACGGCTGTAGCTGATATTATTAACAACGATGAGATAATGGGCAGCGTAACCGATGGATTCAAGTTACTATACGGTACCGCAAACAATCCAGAGAACAGGCATCCAATGTTCAAGCAAGATTATGCAGACAATGGAGCAAATTATATTGATCCATATTTTTACCTGATCATGAAGGGTGATCCTTCCTTACCCTCTTTTAATCCAATCTTAGATGGTATTGCTGATCCACGTGTACCTTACTACTTCTACAATCAGTTAGCAGGTAACGAACCGGTAAATCCATTTACGTCAGCACGATTTGGTGATTTCCTTTCCATCTGGTTTGCCTCTTTCCAAATCGATCCAAATGAAGGATTTGATCAGGCGCAATATCAAACCGTGGTTGGACAATATCCATGTGGTGGTGCGTTTGATGATGGCGCTGGTGGAAGAGCTGGTGTTGCAGAAGGTCAGCACGCAGGTTTAGGTGGAGCAGGTTATACTCGACTGTATCCATACCTGGCACATCTCTATACGCGTGCAGAACTCTCCTTAACCAAAGGTGCACCCGGAAATGATCGCACACTTTTTGAAGACGCCATGCGCGCATCGTTCGATGAAGTAAATCAATTGGCTGCCCTTCCGGTTCCAGGTGTTGATGCATATGTAAATGCTGTGTTGGCACTATATGATGCTGATTCTGCACAAGGAAAACTTGAATTGATTCTTACAGAAAAATGGATCGCCAGCTTTGGATTTTCAATTGATGCTTACACCGATTATCGCAGAACGAGCTTCCCTGTAATGTTCGATCCAAACACCGATGGAAATCCATTCACTATTTTGAATCGTGTCTACCCGGTTTCAATTCCGTACTTCATTGACGATCTGCGAATCAATCCAAATGCAGATCCACAACGCGATCCGGCAACGGACAAAGTATTCTGGGATGTTGACTAACACTAAATCACTACTTGATATGAAAAATATTTCTAGAAATATAATTTTCGCAGCACTTGCCATAGTTCTTACGATTTCGTGTCGTGATGAAAGTGTCGTGCGGTTTCCAAATTTAATTACCGGTGTTAATGCTCGTCTCATTTTATATCCAGACCGGTCATTCATTAATTTTTCTGATTTGGATAATGCTTCAATAGCATTCGATGTTTATTCCGAAAATAAAGATCTGGATGAGATTGTTTACACCGCAACGTTTGTAGAAGCAAGTTCACCCAACACTGTTTTTCCTTCTGTTGCAGCGATAACCGTTCCGGCTAGCGCCTTCGTAAACGGAAAAGCAACAGAGTTAGAAATAACAGCAGAGGAACTTGCTACTGCGTTGAATCTTCCGGGAGGTAAAGATTATTTTGAAGGTGGCGATCAAATTACCTTTACTACAGCTGCAAAATTAACAGACGGAAGAATCATTGATGCCAGCAATTCTGCGGCAAGTATTACTGGTGGCGGAGCAGCCAGCTTTACAACACAGTTTGTTGTGTTTGTCGGATGCCCTTCTCCACAAACAGAAATAGCCGGAGAATACTGGTCCATTATGGAGTACAACAACTTTGATCTCGCCATTTCGGATACGGTTGATGTAACGGTAACTTTTGTGGGTCCTGAACCTTTCCGTTATCGAGTAACCGATCATACTGTTGAGTTGTATCTACCTTTCGCAGGCACGCAATATCAGGCTGACTTTTATGATATCTGTGGACAATCCATTTTACAACCCGCACGATCCTTTGGTGCTGTTGTTAATTTCGTTGATCCATCCGATCCGAATTTCCTGCCACCTGTAATTGATTTGAGTACACCTCAAACTGAATTCGTTCTTAACTGGCACGAAACAAACAACGACATCTTTGCTTCTGTTCGCTTTGTTAAAAAGCCAATCTAACCATCTTAACAGATTAAAATTTATGAGAAACTTTTTTAAACCCATATTGATGATCCTGATGGTATGCAGCGTCATTTCGTGTGTGGATGATTATACCGATGCAAATCCGCCTGTACAGTTCGATGCCCCAACGTTTCGTATTAGTAGCTCGGGAAGTAATCAAGTCATCATTACGACTCCTGTTAATCAGTTTCAAAATATGTACAGCACTTACTTACAGTATGATGCTCCAATTGAATTTACAGTATCCGTTATCGATGCTCCTGGTAAAGTAGCCTCGGTTTCTGCTGTCGCTTCTGTTCCTGATTTTGGTAGTGTTACACTAGACAATGCCAGTGTATCAGCCCTTGTAGGGAAAGAAGCAGGAGAATTCAAATTCACCTTCACACCAAGTGCTTTATTACCCGATGAATCCGATCGTGCGCTGAATCTGGTCATTAGTGTAACGGATAGCCAGACAGATGAACATGGGGAATCCAAAGCAAAAACTACTACGCTCACCGTTCCAAGTAACCTGGTAAGCTGTGTGTCGCAAGATCTGGAAGAAGGTCTGTATCATGTGACAGAAGCAAGCGGTAACATTGATGGTGGAGGTACCTATACGCTTGATGATCTGAAAGCTGATGGAGGCGTTGATGAAATTGTAGTTTCCATTACAAAGGATCGTCCCGGTTTATATACAATGAATGAAGTAACAGGAGGATGCTGGCCTGTGTACTATAGCGGAAGGGCCAATCCGGAACTTAAAGTAGATTTCTGCAATCCTACTATTGCAGGTCATGAAGGATCGGTTACTGCCGGTGCTGCACCAGGGCCGTTGCGAAAATTTACAATTGATGGCACACAGAATGGCGATGGTACGATTAGCATCACTTGGTCATACGAAAGAGTGGATGCTGCAACACCCGCTAATCCTGCGAAAGGCTCATACACTTTAGAAAAATTATAATCTGTATTTTTCAAATAGTTGTCTTACCGCCCTCTTGATTTAAGAGGGCGGTTTTAATTTCAACAATTAATAAAACACGTATGAATCGAATATTAATCCTCAACTCGATGTACAGGAAGGGAGCGGTTATCCTGCTTCTATTTACATTTTTTGCATTGTATGCGTCTGCACAGCAAGGCAGCGCCTTACCACCAAACATAAGGGCGGTGAACACAATTGAACGACTTACTGATTCCAATGGATTAGGGACAAATGAAATGATGTATGGCATACCCTTTCCTGAAGGTAAGGTTATTGGTGATACCTATTTAAATTTAGAATGGAGAAAGGCGACCATCTTACTTTATGATGCTGATAAATTAATTGAAGGATACTCAGCACGCTACGATATTCAAACAAACGAATTGGACATTGAAACATCAAATGGAATCAAAGCTCTCTCGGGTACTAAAGTGAAAAGCTTTGTATGGATGGATTCCCAAACGGGTAAGTCTTCATTTTTTATCAACGCGAAAGAATATCATTATAATGAGACCGTGCTTAATGGTTTTTTTGAAGTGCGCGCAGATGGGGCAACTCCCTTATTCAAAAAGGTAAATTTAATTTTAAAGAAAGCCGACTATAATGTGGCACTGAATACTGGCAGTCGCGATGATAAAATATTGAAGAAGGTCGTGTATTATTATGGACAAGGCGACCAGGTTCTGCTTCTACCCAGCTCCAAAAAGAAAATGCTTTCAATCTTTAAGAAAGATGCAGACAAGGTTAACGCCTTTATAAATGAAAACGGTTTATCGGTCAAGAACGAAGATCATCTTGATCAAATATTCTCTTATTTCAACTCGCTATCCAATACATCTAAAAGACCAAGCTCCTAAAATCTCACTCCGCTCGGCAAACCTGTTTTTCCGTTTATAAAATTTCCATTCAGATTTCAGTATTCCTCATTAGCTTAGGCTTCTAACCTAAACTGCATGAAGCTGAATCTATACCTCCTGTTCTTTTTACTTTTCGCTTCTGTTTCATTTGCACAAAACAAAAAGAAACAATCCGAAAATATTGTTCCCCAGACAAACCCAATTGAAAGTAAAGTTGCCGGAATGCAAAAATTTACCGGTTACACCGAATTTTATTACGATAATAAGCAAGACAAGATTTTCCTCATCATTGACAAGTTCGATATAGAATTTCTCTATGTTGTTTCTTTACCCGCAGGCATTGGCTCCAACGACATCGGATTAGATCGCGGCCAACTTGCTGGCGAACGTATTGTTAAATTTGAAAAGCGTGGACCAAAGGTATTAATGGTTGAGCCAAACTATCGGTATCGCGCGATAACGGATAATGCTGACGAACGCAGAGCTGTACAAGAAGCTTTCGCCCAATCTGTATTGTGGGGATTTGCTGTAGTAGCGGAAGAAGGTGGAAAAGTATTAGTGGATGCCTCTGATTTCTTTTTACAAGATGCTCATGATGTTATCGGAACTCTTAAATCAACACAGCAAGGAAATTATAATTTGGACAAGTCGCGATCTGCTTTTTATTTGCCACGCATTAAGAGCTTTCCGGAAAATTCAGAGTTTGAAGTTACCTTAACGTTCACAGGTCAGCCTACCGGAAACTACATTCGAAGTGTTACCCCCACACCTTCCAGTGTGACCGTACGTCAACATCATTCGTTTGTACAATTGCCCGATGCTAATTTCAAACCAAGAAAATTTGATCCACGTGCCGGATACTTTAACATTTCGTATTATGATTATGCCACACCCATTCAAGAACCGATTGAGAAACGGTTTATCACGAGGCATCGATTAGAAAAGAAGGATCCTTCAGCGGCATTAAGTGAACCGGTAGAGCCGATCGTTTATTATCTCGATCGTGGAACACCAGAACCCATTCGCTCTGCTTTATTGGATGGAGCACGTTGGTGGAATCAGGCTTTTGAAGCTGCCGGATATAAAGATGCTTTTCGCGTGGAGATGCTACCGGAAGACGCTGATCCGATGGATGTGCGATACAACCTTATTCAATGGGTTCATCGCTCAACACGTGGTTGGTCATACGGTGCTACTGTAACAGATCCCCGCACAGGAGAAATAATCAAAGGTCATGTTACACTAGGTTCACTGCGAGTACGACAGGATTTCCTTATTGCTGAAGGATTACTTGCTCCATATGAAAGTGGCAAAGCTGTTCCGCCAGAAATGGAAAAGATGGCGCTTGCAAGACTGCGACAACTTTCCGCTCACGAAGTTGGACACACATTGGGCTTGGCACATGCATACTCTTCAAGCTCAGAAAATTTTGCCTCCGTCATGGATTATCCGCATCCAAATGTGCAGCTTGTTAATGGCAAAATCGACTTGAGCAATGCATATGATACCAAGATTGGTGCATGGGATAAAGTTTCTATCGCATTCGGTTATCAGGATTTTCCATCCGGCACAAATGAAGAGGACGCACTGAATACAATCATTCAAAATTCACTTAAGGCTGGACTTACCTTTCTCTCTGATCAGGACGCAAGACCGCAGGGAGGATCTCATCCTTACGCACATCTATGGGACAACGGTAGCAATGCAGCGGATGAACTCAATCGAGTCCTGGAAATTCGTTCAGTAGCATTAAAGAATTTTGGCGAAAAGAATATAAAGACGGGTTATCCTATGGCATTGTTAGAAGAGGCATTAGTGCCAATGTATTTCTTTCATCGTTATCAAACCGAAGCTACCTCAAAACTGATTGGTGGACTAAACTACAGGTATGCCCTTCGTGGTGATGGACAACCAATAACTGAAATGATTTCACCAGCAGAACAACAAAAGGCACTCAATGCATTATTGAGAACTATCTCTCCTTCTTCATTAATGCTGCCCGAAAATGTATTGATGAGTATTCCTCCAAGGCCAATCGGATATAATCGTCATCGTGAAGTAATTAAAATCCGAACCGACTTAACTTTTGATGCCCTCGCTTTGGCAGAAAGTGCATCAGAACTTACCTTCAGTTTGTTACTTCATCCGGCAAGAGCTGGCCGTCTGACAGAATATCACGCACGTGATGTTAAACAACCAAGTCTTGAAAGCATCATCGATAAAGTTATTCAAGAAACTTACAAATCACCTGCAAAGAATGGGTATGAAGGTGCTATCCAGATAACCGTTGATGAAGTTCTATTAAGCAACTTAATCAAGCTTGCTACGAATGCGAATGCTTCGAGCCAGGTGAAAGGTATTGCTTATCATAAGTTGGATCAATTGAAAAGTTGGTTGATTGCAAAAAGTAAAGTAACAATGGATGAAACCTGGAAAGCGCACTATACTTATGCCTTTTCGCAAATCGAAAACTTCCAGGAAAATCCCCTTGAATATCATGAGGAGCCATCACTTATTGCTCCTCCTGGACAACCAATTGGTGCAGGGGAACAAGACTTTTGTGGCTCAAACTGATCCATCGACCCGCATCGATTGAGTAATATTTTTACGTTTAGTCGAGATTGTGTTTGCTTTTTAGTGCAATTTAATCGCTCAATAAAGCCTCTTTAACAGCTCAATTATCTGAAATTGAGCTAATTATTGAAATTTTATATTGCGTTCAATATGTAGGTTTTTAAACCACTTTGCGGGGAAACTTTAACAGCACTTGACGAAGTTGCAGGGAGTAATCATAAAGATTATTCATTTTTTAACTATGCCTGTTGCATTTCGTTTTGCGGCAATTTTTTTACTGCTATCGCATTTTTCACTCGCACAGAAAAATGAAGTTGATAGCATTGAAAACATTATCCGAAATCATGCTGACGATACCGCTAAAGTAACTTTGGTTAATAAGTTCGTTAGCGATTTACGGGACAGAGATAACAATCGTGTACTTCCATTTGCTATCAAAAATGTTAAGCTTGCAGAAAAACTTCAATACAAAAAGGGACTTGGACTGGCCCATGAAAATTTGGGGTGGATTCAGTATCGAAGAGGCGATTACATAAATGCCTTTGAGCAATCTACAAAAGCATTGCACGTTAGTCAGGAACTGAACGATGAAGCTGCTATTGCACGTTGCTGGATTGGCATTGCTGCCATAAACTATGAACAAAAACAATTCAGCATTGCTATTGAGTATTTCCATAAAGCATATCACGTAGGCAAAAAAATTAATGATCCTGTCATGCAGGCACGGAGCTTGAATAACATTTCATTTGCGTTTCTTGAATTGAATCAACTCGACTCAGCTGCGCACTATGCATTGCTTTGCACAAAAGTAGCTGTCGTTCAAACAAATTATTACGTCAACGGATTTG
>JBDTTT010000050.1:0-37678 GCA_039930485.1 Chryseolinea sp. | reverse complement strand
CGTTGTGCTTGCCCAGATGCGACCGTCCGGATCTTCACTAAGCGAATTAACATAACTTATGCTAATGCTGGATGTATCGCGCTGATCATTGAGGAAGGTTTTAACAGAGTAACCATCAAATCGATTCAGTCCGGAATTGGTACCAATCCAAATAAAACCTTTTCTATCCTTTAAGAAGCAATTGGGTTGATTGTGTGAAAGACCTTTGTTGACGTCTAGTTTTAAAAACTTGTATTGCTCGCTTTGTGCATGTGCCTGCCCAAGCACAAAAGAAATCAATATCCATAAAAGGATTTTACTGGGCATAATCAAAGTAGATTGATCTACAAGGATAATCCTATGGCAACGAAAAGAAAAATTATTGCTTACCTAAATTGCTAACGAGACGAAGGTCCATGTGTGCGGTTAAGCAAAATCAGCACAATGCATTTCACTGTGTTATAATTTAATGCGTTCCATGCGTGGTACAAGGAAATGCATGACTGACCAGGCCAAAAGATACGCTGATCCGCAAATCAGGAACATAATGAAATACCCTGTTTTAATTTCATGTATGCTTTCGTAATAAACAAACATTCTTTTCTGCACAAGCGCAGTAAGTAAAAGCCCTCCTACCCCCCCAAAGAGACCGCCAATTCCGGTGACGGATGCTGTTGCGTTTTTAGGGAACATATCCGAAACCGTTGTGAAAATATTAGCACTCCATGCCTGATGTGCTGCCATTGCCAGACCAACAATAGAAACGGCAATCCACATATTGAACGTTCCTAAGTATTGAACAAAAAGAATGGGCAGAACCGAAAAGGCATAGATCAGCATACTTATTTTTCGCGCTTTGAAAACGGGCCAACCACTATTGATAAATTTCATGGGGAGCCAACCTCCACCCACACTTCCAAAACCTGCAAGAATGAGTGGCACGGCAGAAGGCCAGATAATTTCATATGAGTCGAGATTATACTCCTTACGTAAAAAATCCGGAAGCCAGAAAATGTAAAACCACCAGATCGGATCAGAGATAAATTTCCCTAAGGCAAAAGCCCACGTTTGTCTAAAGGTTAATAATTTGGTCCAGGTAACTCTGGGTTGTCCTGCCGCAACAGGTTCTTCATCTTTGTCACTGATGATGTATTGTAATTCTTCAGTTGTTAATCTTTTTTGTTTACTCGGTATCTCATAAAATATAAACCATAATATAAGCCAGATAAAACCAATCGCTCCGGTAACGATGAAGGCCATTTTCCATCCATAATTTTCCGCTAAGTAGGGTATTGTAAAAGGAACTGCTATAGCGCCAATGTTTGAGCCAGAATTAAAAATACCAGTAGCAAGCGCTCTTTCTTTTTTTGGAAACCATTCTGCAGTAGCTTTTATCGCTGCAGGAAAATTACCCGCCTCGGAAACACCCAGGAATACGCGAGCAATACCAAATCCCAATGTATTTGTAGCAAACGCGTGACTCACAGCGGCAATACTCCATAAAGTAGTGGCCAAAGCGTACCCGAGCTTTGTTCCGAGTTTGTCAATTATTCTTCCGGCAAAAAGAAAACCAAATGCATACGAAACCTTAAACGCCATTTCGATATTGGCATAGTTCGCTACCTCTTCTACAGGGGTCCATTCAAATGCCACCGCGAGATAAGGTCTGAGAAAAGCAATAACCGTTCGATCAAGATAGTTGATAGTGGTGGCAAAAAAAATCAAGGAGCAAATGGTCCATCGATACTTACCAACAGATCGGTTTATGTCTTGAAGGTTCTTCACGATTTTGGTTTAAGTGGTTTTGATTTTTTTGTGCAGCTTATTTGTATTCAGATATAACATGCTCTATTATAAAGGAGTGGGATTTCTCAATTTTTTAATGATTTGAAGAGCTGAAGCAATGTTAGCTTCCAGCAATGACCAATCTTTATTTTCGATTATTTCTTTCGTAAACAATTGTGAACCCAAGCCGACACACATTGCCCCTGCATTAAACCATGATGAAAGACTTTTCTCATTCGGTTCTACACCCCCGGTGATCATCAACTTTAGATCTGGTACAACGGGCATAATGGACGAAACAAAACCTGGGCCTAATACAGAGCCTGGAAATATTTTTATTACTCCTGCTCCGTTCTCTTTTGCGGTGACAATTTCAGTTAAAGTAGCACAACCCGGAATCCAAAGTGCATTATACGCATGACAAACTTCCGCCATCTCTAATTTTAAAATGGGAGATATAATAAAGTGTGCTCCGGCATCAATAAATTTCTTTGTGGTGGCACCATCCATAATCGTTCCGATGCCCAACATCAGGTCAGGATATTTTTTTGCCACTTCTACCAATGCAGTAAAAACTTCGAATGAATTTTTTCTGCGATTGGTAAACTCAAACGCGCGAACACCACCGCGATAGGCAGCTTCCAAAACCTGCGTTGCTGCGATTGGGTCGTCATGTGTAAAGAGAGGGACGAGACCAGTACCCTTCATCGTATCAAGAATTTGTTCTTTTGTAAATTTCATTTCGTTTATCGCAAAAGTTTTCCAATGTTTTCTCCTTTGACTAATGCTTCCACTTCGTTAACAGTGGCAAGGTTTACGTCACCTTCCGTGCTGTGCTTTAAAGCGCAGGCCGCGGTAGCAAATGCAAGTGTATCAATATCTTTTTTCTGATTTAGCCAACCATAAATTAAACCCGCCATGAAGGCATCACCAGAACCTACGCGATCAACAATATGCGTTAGGTCATATTCAACAGAATGCAAAAGCTCTTTTCCATTCCAAAGCATTCCCGAAATTTTATTGTGTGATGAACTTATCGACTCCCGATGTGTCGATGCAATTGCTTTTACGTTTGGCGCTGCCTTCATCACTTTCGCGCATGCCGACTCATACGTATCACCAGTAATACCCAAACAATTTTCAAAATCGGTTACTCCTCCAACTATTCGATCAGTGAGTTCAATAAGACCAGGCATTACATCGCGAGCCGATTTTCCATACTGCCACAAGTTCCTTCTATAATTAATGTCACCTGAAATAGTGGCTCCTTGTTTTCGCGCAGCAATAATTGCTTCCATACATACATCGGCTGCGCCTTGTGAAATTGCTGGGGTGATGCCTGTCCAATGAAACCATGAAATACCTTTCATCACATTATCCCAATCGATCATGCCGGGTTTGATGTGAGCAAAGGCTGAATCAAAACGATCGTAAATTATTTTGGAGGCTCGTTGCATGGCGCCATTTTCCAAGAAATAAATTCCGATTCGCTCTTCTCCGAAAAGAATATGCGATGTATCAACACCATATCGTTGCAAACTTTGTGTGGCCGCTTTGCCAAGATCACTATCCGGAAAGCGGGTGACATGCGCGGCTTTCAAACCAAAGTTGCTGAGGGATACGGCTACGTTTGCTTCCGAGCCGGCATAGAGGGCATTAAATTGATTCGTTTGCACAAGGCGGGCAAAGCCTGGTGCAGATAATCGCATCATGATTTCTCCAAATGTTACAATACTTTTCATATCTACTTCCTATTATTGCATGATGATCAATCACTTTTTGTCTTTAAAATTTCTAACACGAAAAGTGTCGATCGATAAACAATATCAAAATAATTTTAAATATATTGCGCAATCGATTGCGCAATATAGCTGATTTATCAATATGTCAAACCGATTTTTAAAAATTCATCCAGCAGACAATGTCTATGTAGCATTGACCGATCTTAAAGCTGGCGAGAGGCTTTCTCTTAACGGAGGATCATCCATTACACTCGTTGATGATATCCCAGCGAAGCATAAATTCACCGAAAATGAGCTTCAGCCCGATGATGAAGTACTTATGTATGGAACATTAGTGGGTAAGGCAATTTTACCGATCAAAGCGGGTGGAGTAATTGGCACACACAACCTGAAACATAAAGCGGCTCCATTCTCCGGAAGAACAAAGTCCTATCAATGGACGCCTCCTGACGTTTCAAAATTCAAAAACAAAACTTTTAAAGGGTATCACCGTGCCGATGGACAAGTTGGTACGGCAAACTATTGGCTCGTAATACCCCTGGTGTTTTGTGAAAATAGAAACGTTGAAGTAATCAGTCAGGCTTTTATAACCGAGTTGGGCTTTAGTAAGCCAGATGCTTTCAAGAGTTATGTTCATGATTTGGTGAAACACTACCAGGAAGGTAAGGTTGATCAGTTAGAGTCTATTTCATTTCAACCGAGTCTTGAAACAAGCAGCTCGCGCATATTCAAAAATATTGATGGTATTAAGTTCCTCACCCATCAAGGAGGTTGTGGCGGCACGCGCCAGGATTCTCAAACGCTGTGCAAACTTTTAGCGGGATACATTCACAATCCAAATGTCGCAGGAGCTACTGTGCTCAGCCTGGGTTGTCAGAATGCTGAAGTAAAAACATTGGAGGAAAGACTTAAGACCCTTGATCCTTCAGGTTCTAAACCAGTGATCATTCTTGATCAACAACAAACCGGAACGGAACAAGACTTACTCAGTCGCGCCATTCAAAAAACTTTTTTAGCATTAATCGAAGCCAATAAAATAGAACGCAAGCCGGCACCTTTAAGTAAACTGGTTGTTGGTTTAAAGTGTGGCGGATCAGACGGCTTCTCTGGCATTTCTGCAAATCCTGCTATTGGACATACCTCCGATATTTTAGTTGGACTTGGTGGTAGCACCATCCTTTCTGAATTTCCAGAGTTGTGTGGTGTAGAGCAAGAATTAATTAATCGCTGTGAAGAGGATAGTGCAGGCGAACTCTTTATTAAACTCATGCGCACTTATTCATCGGCAGCTGAAGCAGTAGGTTCTGGCTTTGATATGAATCCATCTCCAGGAAACATAAAGGATGGATTGATTACCGATGCTATAAAATCAGCGGGCGCAGCCAAGAAAGGTGGCACCGCTCCCGTTGCAGATGTATTGCAATATGCAGAGTACATTAAAAAACCCGGACTCAATTTATTATGTACTCCCGGCAATGATGTTGAAAGCACAACAGGAACGACTGGGTCTGGCGCGCAGATTATTTTATTCACAACAGGATTAGGAACACCAACGGGTAATCCGGTATCGCAAGTGATTAAACTTTCTACCAATACAAAGCTTGCGCAGAAGATGCCTGACATCATCGATTATAATACAGGCTCTATTATCTCTGGAGAAAAAACAATCGAGCAAGAAGGTGAAGACATTCTTGATTTCATTATTGAAATTGCCAGTGGTAGAATTACCGCGAAAGCTGTTGATCTTCACCAGGATGATTTCATTCCGTGGAAGCGCGGAGTTTCATTGTAGCTTCAAAATACTATTGAATCTTCCAATCACCAAAAATTTTTTCAAGTGTATATTGCTTTACTTCCTCATCACTCAACTGATGAGACCATGATGCGCGCTTCAATGCATTTGCGCCAGGTCCAAGTGAATTATACTCTCCATAAAAAGAAGTTTTCTCTGCATCTGGTTTATTCCAGTTGTGCCAACCTTCTGGCTTAATGTGTTTGTCAAGATAGCAGTTGATGAAAACTGTTTTGGCAAATGGCCTCCAGGGTCTGCCGAGATAAAAAGAATTTTCGGGTGCATCACCCGTGATGGTACAATTCAAAAACACAAACCCATATGGTGTGGTCTCTAATGTTGATGCTGCTGTGACATAGCCGCTCTTCTTGCAAAAAATAGTGCAGCTGTCAAACACTGCGGTTGACCAACCAAAAATAAAATCGACAGTACCTTCGATGTAACAATCCTTATAATATTGCCTGCTCTTTTCGCCATGCGGATAAAGCGTATCCTGAAATCCTAGGAATCGACAATTGCGAAAGGTGGTACGATCTCCATCAACACGAACGGCTACGGCTTGTCCAACAGAACCTGAAGAATTTTCAAATGTTATGTTCTCTGCATAAAAGTCATCGGCAAAAAGATAAACGCTTGAAGACCCTGTGGTACCCATCTCTTCACCAAAACGATTTTTCTTCGTAGCGTAATCATCATATGTAAGAATCGTAGTCTGTACATCTTCACCAATAAGCTTCACGTTTGTCTTCGATCCAGGAAGTGTAATCTTCTCTTTATAAATTCCTTTCTTAATAAAAATGGTAGTTTGATTTTTTCTGAAATCAGGAACAGCGTTAATCGCTTCCTGAACCGTTTTGAAATTTCCAGAACCATCAGCAGCAACAACAAAATTGTATAAAGGTTGTGCACAGATCAATTGAGGTGTGATCGTCAGTAAAAGTAATATGATGTTGTGATTGATTATCATTTTATAATTGATAGAACCAACTCGTTCACGTAAACTTCAATGTTATCATATCCGGCAAGAAGAGTTTGTTTATTTCCGTCTGATGAATCAATGGGATTTAGTCCATGTTGTCTTTCCCAATCATCTGGAATTCCATCCTGGTCCTCATCCTTCAAAACATTCATCGACTTTAACTCTGGCCATCCTCCAACTTCTCGCTGAGAATCAATGATGCCATTCTTGTTTTTACCAAAAATGGAATTTCCGTTTTTCACTTCTTCTACGATTCTTGAATCCACAACATCTCTTTTTATACTCGCTCCTACATTTTTAATAACAAGATCAAATGCTTCTTGTGCTGTGTGATTCGTTGTCATCTCGAAGAGAAAAGGTTGATCAACTTGAACTGAATCTTTGTGGTCAGCCTGAATACCCAGAATATTATCATTCGACATCGCCTCGTTTCCATGCATAAAATTTCCACCAATGAAAAATTTACCGTACGGTTGCCATGGATTGACCATCCATATCTTTTTTGATTTTGTAGCAGGACCAGGCTTGTAAAAATTACCAACCATATTATAACGGCCTCTCTCACCACCATATACATTATTGTCGACCCAGTTATAAATTACATTATTTCGAAAGTCAACTAACTCCTCCTTTGAGTTTGGTGTAGTCGCTGAACCACTAAATCGCGGCATACGACTTTTATGACTTGCTAAAAGGTTGTGATGAAAGGATGCATTCTCTCCTCCCCAAATTGCACCATAACCGTGTTCACCTTTGGAGTGAACTGATTGATTGAGGCTCTCTGAAATGATACACCATTGAAGTGTGAAATTCTTATTGTGATAAAAGGAAGAGCACTCGTCAGTTGCCCAACAAATAGAGCAATGATCAATAATGATGTTTTCATTTCCTTTTATACCGCCCAATGCATCCGCCTCGAGTCTTGAAACATCGCCAAGACGAAAACGCAAAAAACGAATAACAACATTATCAGTATTTACAACGAAAGGATAATTCCGAATGCATATACCATCGCCTGGAGCAGACTGACCAGCGATCGTCACATTCCCATACTTAATAATGAGTGGAGATTTTAAATCAATATTACCAGATATGGTAAAGAGAATAATACGCGATTCATTTTTGTTGATAGCATCACGCAAACTTCCATGGCCATCATCATTAAGATTTGAAACAAAATACACCTTCCCTCCTCTTCCTCCGGTTGTATATTTCCCAAATCCATCCGCTCCAGGAAATGATATTGATTTTTTTTCCGACTCAGGAGTAGATTGACAATGACCATTCAAAGACAGAATGAAAATAAATAGATAATATCGGATCATTAAAAATGATTAGTGAATGGAATTTGAAGATCAAGAGATTTGCTCAAGCTTTTATTTCGTCTTTTGAATTTCGACCTTTACAGGATTTGACAATTCCATTGCCACAGTATTCAAGTATTCCATAAATTGTTTCTCATCCTGAATACCTCCCGGTTCACCAACCCAAGCGGCCAGAAAATAATATTCGAGCTTACCTTTTGTTGGTTTCAATTTTACAATGTGGCTATTCTCATCATTCATAAATTCAATTACATCTTTCGGATTAAATAAAACCGCTAAACCCAGTCCATCAGTATTTAAACTTTGCTTTCCATAAGTAGCCATAAATGCCCACTGCTTGTCATTGCCTTTATTCGTCTGCAGCGGCACTGCTTTGTCTTTCACCAAACCTGTACTGATGTTTTCTGGATTACCACTTACTGTTATTTGTTGATGAGATAATCTTGTGCCAGCGTGAATGGATATTCTTGAATGAAGATCACTCTTTTGATTGTTGATTTGCCATCCATAATAATTGGTGAGAATCGAAGAGTACACATTACCATTCTCAACAATGCGGCAATTAACACTGTCTGTCTTTTCTACCCGCACAGCTGTACCATTCACAACTGAACCAATTGAACCTACTCCTAATGACTTACCCACCTTCATCACATCCATGCCCCACGGTTGTAGATTGTGATAAGAATCAAAACCGTCCAAGCCAACATTCTGTAACACCATCTCGCTTATTTTTTTTCCGAATACATCGGTAGCATTTCGTTGATCCAGATAGAAACGATACCCAACTTTATCAGACTCCCAACCAGGACCTTCATACCGAATAAACCATGAATGATCTTTATGCTCTGGTGGTACGCGCAGAAAATCCACATTCTTAAATGTACCTCCTATGTATTCTCTATTCTCAAATTTTCCGCCTTCCTTATGGGCGAGTTCTGCCTGTGTTCGTTTGGTATAATTATGTTTAACTAAACCTGTTGAATTGTATCGCACTAAGATCGACTTAGATTCCTTTGCAGCAAGCGCATCCAAAACGAAAACAATTCCTGGATAGTCGTTGTCATGTGAATTAAACTGGCTTGGAATTTCCTTTGCTCCATCCATTACCACAAAAGCATTTGAGTTAAATCCGTTTACTTTCTTCTTTAGCTGATCATTCGAAATAAAGATCAATACGTTATCGCGAGAAGCATTCAGAGGATTGGAAACCTGTACTGTAAATGACAATGGAAAATTCTGAGTTATGGATTGAGAAACTGCACATATCGAAAAGAGTAAATACGCGATTGATAAAAATATTCGAATCATAAATTATGGTTTTGTCATCAATTCAATTTCAACACTCGCCTGAATGAAAGGACCGATTCCTTTTAAGTCATCTTTTCGTACCGGCTCTTTTATATAATACTCATAGCTACCATCACGATAAGGGTAGCCACCCAAGCCGGCACCACTACAGGCATTGGTAAGATGAATGTTTCCATTTGTATCCGTCTCAATAAAATTCTTCAGAATACCACCAAATCCATTTCTGGCAACCATCGAAAAACTTTTATCAATATATTTCATGCGTACGCCTTTCGCTATCGCATATACAAACATGCATGAAGCGGATGCTTCCGGATAATTTCCTTTTATACTTGCCTTATCCGTTACCTGATACCATACATATGACTGTGAGTGTTGATAATTTTTTACTGCAGTTGAAATGCGTTGGAAAATGGTAATGAGTTCATCTCGCTTTGGATGGTTTTGAGGAATATAATCTAATACATCAACGAGCGCCATCATATACCATCCCATGGCGCGACTCCAAAATTCTGGTGACTTTCCTGTTACAGGATTAGCCCAGCGTTGCTTTTTACTTTCGTCCCATGCATGATAGAGTAATCCGGTTTTCGAATCACGTGAATGGTTTTCCATCCAGATGAATTGATTGGCCACATCATCAAAATCTTTGGCTTGATTAAATAGCATTGAATACTCTGCATAAAATGGTTCGGCCATATACAAACCATCCAACCACATTTGATAAGGATAACGATGCTTATGCCAGAAGCCTCCTTCTTTTGTCCGTGGCTGCCACGTCAATTGTTCACGAAGAAGGGCCGCTGCCTTTTTATACTTCTCTTCTTTCGTTTCAGTATAAAGTGCCAACATAATTTGCCCGGGTGTAACATCATCAATGTTATAATCCAGGAGATCGTAGGTTCGAATGCTCCCATCTGGTTGAACAAATCGATCCATAATTTTTTTCATGTATTGAAAATACGCTTTGTTGTGAGTATGCTTCCATAAACGATCAAACCCTTTCAATACTACACCTTGCTCATAATCCCACATTGCAGGACTGGTCGCGACCTTCTTCTCTGCCTTTTCATTCCCATGTGTTACATATTTCTTAACAACAATTGAGTCGGGATGTGATAGCATTACAGTCTCTGCTATTCGTTCTCCCCACGATTTTTGCTGCGCTTCACTGCATCCAATTGCAGTAAGAAGGATTACGGATAATATGATCTTTCCTTTTGTCATCATTTTCAATCTCACCACTTTATTTCTTTTTCTTCAATACCACTTCGGCCGATATACCATCACCCAATTCAAACTCTTTCTTTGCTTTTGAACTCTCTGTATTCAGTAGTTGAATATCCTTTGAACGATTACCATTAATCCGAATCAACACCTCACTTGGTTTTGTATTGATGTGGTCTATAGTAATATTCTTGCTATCTTGAATTTCAACTACTGTTGTACTTTCTGTATACAAGGTAGCATTACGAAGAGTAATGTTACTGCCTTCCGTACAAACAAAACCTTGTTTGCTTTGTATTTCTATGTTTTCTATAGTGATATCATGAATATTCATTTCAGGAAGTCCGCGCACAAAAATGGCAGTCTCCGCTCCTTTGCACACGACATCCTTAATAAAGAAATCTTTGAACTGTGGGGTAGCTTCAGTGACCGGAAGAAATTCAATTGCTGGCTTTTCTTCTCCAGAAAAAATAGCCAGTGGATCCTTCGCCATGTAATACATATCGAATAATATAGCTGCTCCGCCAATATTATTCATGCGAATGTTATTCATATAAATTTTCTCAACGACACCACCTCTACCGCGTGTAGTCTTAAAACGAAGACCAACATCCGTTCCTAAAAAATTACAATCGGATACGTAAATATTTCGTGCACCACCACTCATCTCACTTCCAATAACAAATCCACCATGACCATGAAACACTGTGCAGTTGCGTACGATCACATCTTCGGTTGCAACATTACGCTTACGTCCCTCTTCATCCCTGCCCGACTTAATACAAATTCCATCATCGCCCACATCGAACGTACTATTCTCTACTAATACATAGCGGCACGATTCAATATCAATGCCATCGCCATTTTGTGCGTTCCATGGATTGCGCACGGTAAGATTTCGTATTGTTAAATGTTGTGTTAGCATCGGATGCAAACACCATGCTGGAGAGTTTTGAAACGTTACACCTTCCAACAACACGCGTTTACAATTCGTAATGCTCACCATGTTGGGACGAAGAAATTCTTTTACCTCTTCTGCTTTCGTTAAATCATATCCTTCGGCCACAACTCCCGGGCGCTTAGCCAACGAACCTTTCAAAGATCGTTCTGTCGGATGCCATGTATCTTGTTTCTCATTCAATACACCACCTGATTTTATTAATTGATTCCACTCAGGAGAAGTAACTTTACTTTTCTTAACCGGACGCCAAGCCTCACCAGCACCATCTAAAATTCCATCACCCGTGATAGCAATATTTTCAACATCCTTTGCAAAGATGGGCGATTCACACCGAATAGCTTCAAGACCTTCCCAGTTTGTTTTCACAAGCTGATAATCATCTGTGTTATTGCTAAACTGAAGAATAGCATTCTTTGCTAAATGAAGATTCACATTACTCTTTAATATAATCGGGCCAGTAAGCCAAAATCCTTTCGGGATAAGAACAGTGCCTCCACCCGATTGACTACACACATCTATTGCTTGTTGAATTAATTTCGAATTAAGTGTGATGCCATCAGGCTTTGCACCATATGCGACAATGTTAAACGTATCCTTTTTAAAAGACCCTTCCATTACTTTTGGAAGTTCATAAACATACTTTCCACCGACAGATAATGGAATAAGGTATTGAGCAATCTCAATATTCAATTTGCGAATTCCATCTGCAACCAACGCTGCCATTTGTGCAGCTCCGTATGGTGTGAAATGTGTGTTATCCTCCTTCCCTTCTGGGAAATTCTTCCAAGCGCCTTTCTCTAAATTTAAAAACAAACGTTTCGAATCTTCTACACCATGTTGAACAATTACTTCTTTGCTTGATGCCTGAAGATCAAGAACAGGAACATTCAATTGTTTACCTACTTCTTTTACTACTGATGGATAATCTCCATGCTGATCCACAAAATTTCCTTTGTCATCAAACTTTCTCCTCATTACCGGGGTGATCAGTAAAGGCTTCGCCCCTTTCGCTCTGATTTCAGTAATGTAACGGATTAAATTTTGTCGATAATCGGTTTGAGCAGCAGCATATCGAGATGTGTCTGATTCCTTCGAATCGTTATGACCGAATTGAATGAAGACCCAATCGCCAGCCTAAAGTAGTTCTTCCACTTTTTCCCAATGACCAAGTGTTCGAAAACTTCTCGTGCTTCGACCATTCACGGCATGATTCTGTACTTCAAGATTAATGTATTTCGAAAAAATCATTCCCCATCCGGTTTCCGGAAATGCTTCCTGTTTTTTATTGGCTGTAGTGGAATCACCGATCAGAAAAACTCTGGGTTTCGTCTCAACAAAACCAAATGCACTGAGCACCGATAAAGAAAGAACTAGTAAAATTTGTTGTATCGTGCGTTTCATTGATTGTTTCATATTTAAAATAGAGAAAACCCACAGCGCCACATGGCTACTGCGGGAAATCTTTTCTTAACCCAAGAAATGATTAATTCTAATATGCAGGATTTTGCGGAAAACTTTTATTTGAATTCAAATCCAATGCGTCTTTCGGTATTGGTCGCAGAATTTTCTTCTCCCCGTTATTACCATCAAACGCAGTTGCAACATCCCGAACATCTTTATTGTATAACATTACACGTTCAATAAGTTTACCTGTGCGTTTCAAATCGAACCAGCGGTGGTACTCACCAAAAAGTTCACGCGCACGCTCATCCAGAATTTCGTCAATCGTAACATCATTCTGATCGATCAATACAAGTGTTCCCGGAATTCTTTCTGCACGCGCCTTAACCTTATTTATTCTGTCCATAGCAGTAGCTTTATCACCTTTCATCAAATAAGCCTCTGCAGCAATCAAATATGTTTCGGCCAATCGTGCGATATAAACATCACGATTGCTCGTTCCCAAACCAAAAGCTCCAGCCGTTGGATCATCAAATTTTCTAACGGCAGGAATACCGTTGTCTAAATATTGTGCAGGTTGCTCCCAGCCATTTACAACCGGATCGATTGATTTAATTTCATACGGCAAAATTCTTGTCTTCGCTCTGTTAGTAACATCGGCTGCTCGCCATACGGCAGTGTCAGCAACTTCCCACGCTTGAGGATAATAGCGGGCAATCTTCACAGCTGACTTATCAGCCTTATCATAAAAATCAAAATAGCGCTCATACAAAACATTCATGAAAGTGCCTTCCCAACGAACATCATTTGCATTAAAGAGATCGTAGAAATAAGAAGTGGCAATCAAATTATAACTTCTCCAGGGATATCCCTTTGCAAGACCCTCTCCACCATGATACGGACCAAAATAACCACTTTGAGTTGAGCCTGAAGTCGTATTCGGAAGAGATGTGCTTGTATATTGAATAGAGAACAACACTTCATTGTTTTTCTCCTTTCCAGGCCAGAACAAATCTTTAAAGGTTATAGAGGATAAATCGTATCCGTTAATTGCTTCATCCGCTAATGTCGCTGCTTTTGTAAAATCATCGGAAGCAGCAAAGTCTGTATACCCTCTGGTAAGATGTACTTTAGCAAGCAAATGTTTCACTGCTCTTTTACCAACTCTTCCAAACACCGGGTTTTCATCCACCAATACCACGGATTCATTCAGTTCAGAAACAATAAAATCATAAATTTCTTCCTCTGAATTTCGCTCAAAACTTGTTTGAGCTGTTGTAATCACATCTGTAACCAGACTCACACCACCAAAGGATTGAGCTAACAAGAAATAATAATAAGCACGAATAAATTTTAATTCTCCGGTTCGAGAAGGTAGCGTGCTTGTTTGTTCTGTTAATGCAGCATAATACACACCGGTGTTGCAAACCTGTATGGCCTGATATGTTGTCTGATAAAAGGTTTTAACTGCAACTTCACCTGGAGATAATGATGCATACTCTGATAATCCAACAGGCCCTGGGTTTCTTCCATCTACACAGATGTCAGTACCTGATTCAAACATGAATGGTGCTGAGTGCACTGCACGCAAGGAATTGTAGGAAGCATTTACTAAGTTTTCAAACCCAGATACTGTGCGATACAAATCATCAACCAATACATCGGTCTTGTTATCTTCTTTGAGATAGTCGGAGCAGTTTGATAACAACACGATTACCGAAACTGCTATTAATATTTTCTTCATAAATAAATTCATTTTAGAGTTTAGAATTTAAGATTTACTCCAAATTGATACGTTGTAAAACTCATGCCTCCATTGGCGAAAGTAGACGATGCCCATTCCGGATCGAATCCATCATAATCTGTAAAGACAAATGGATTTATAACATTGGCATAAACACGCAGGTTGGTAATTCCTGTTTTCGAAATGATCGATGAAGGAATCGTATACCCTAACGTTATATTCTTTACTTTAACAAAACTAGCATCACGATAGTAACCCACTGAGTAGCTTCTCCAATACACACCCGCATTCTTTGGTTGAGGATAGAAGTTAGTTGTTCTGGTTTCGGTAACATCATTGTCTTGCATGTACCAATCAATATCCAATTTAGCTCTTCCGCGATCTTCGTGATTTGTAAACTCAGCATGGAAAGGACTGTAGACGGTCATACCTTGCCTGGCAATAATGGCAAGGGATAAATCAAAACCCTTATAAGTTAATGTCGAATTAAAACCGCCAGTCCATTTTGGCAAGCTTGATCCGATTACGCGCTTATCACTGTCTTCAATTTTACCATTAGTATCAAAATCTACTACACGACCTTGCCCTTCCAGTTGATTGTACGTTGCTGCTTTTGTATCACCAGCTTGCCAAACACCATCCGCAACCCAGTTGTAATAACTTCCGAGTGATTCTCCTTTTATAATTGCATCATCGGAATTGTAGCCATCATTGCGAAGCTCATAAATAGTATTGGTGCCACCATAGAGTGAAGTAACTTCATTGTTGTTCTTCGCAAAATTAAATGATGTTGTCCAGGTTAAGGCATCTGTGCTTACATTGACCGTGGTGAGTGTAACTTCTACTCCCTTGTTTGTTACCTCACCAATATTTTGAAATACTTTCGTGTATCCTGATTCAAGCGGTAGTTGTCTCTCTAAGATCAAATCTTTTGAGACTTTGTTGTAGAGATCAACCGACCCAAAAACACGTGCTTCAAATAGTGAAAAGTCAAGACCTAAATCGAGTTCACCCGTGCGTTCCCATGTTAAATCTTTGTTTGCAATTCCATCCGGCCTGATACCATTTGCACCTGCACCACCAAAATCATAATATGTACCTGTGCTTGCCGTAGCTTGCGTGCTGTATGGAGAAACTACTTTGTTTCCGGTAAAACCATAACTCAATCTTAGCTTAAGATCGTTTACAAATTTTGCGCTAGAAAGGAAAGATTCTTGCGAAATTTTCCATCCAATTGCTGCTGAGGGAAAGCTTTCCCATTTCTTGCCTTCAGCAAGAACGGACGCTCCATCCCAGCGACTCGTTAATGTCACTAAATATTTGTCTTTAAAAGAATAATTTAATCGAGTTGCAAACGACAGAATTGTTTCCTTGCTGTAGTCTGAACTACTTTTTACTTGAGTCAGATCACCTGCAGTACCAATGTTGTAATAACTCTTGGCGCTTATGTCCATTTTATCCTGCGATATAAAACTTTGATCATTCACAAATAAGTTTGTTGAATACAATCCCATCAAGTTAAAGTTATGCTGACCAAATGTTTTGTTGGCCGTAACCTGATTGTCCCATACATAAGAGAATGCTTCGTTGTTTTGTAATTGAGCATATGGTTGACCTCCAACACGACCTTCAGAATCTCTACCTAAAAATTGTCCTTCACGTTTCATCGTAAAGCGTGGTGCAAATGTAGTTTTGAACGTCAGCCATGTGATGGGTGCATACTGCAGATACACATTACCAATTGCATAGGTAGTTGACGATTCCTGAAATGCATTCTTCTGATCGATGATAGGATTCACTGAACTTGTAAAATCAACATGATATTTACCAGGCTGGGCAGCAATCTCGTCTTTACCAGGAAGTACAATGAGTTGTCCTGTTTCAGTATCATAAGGACTCATAATTGGATTCATTCGGAACGCATCAAGCATCGCACTTGGTGAACCCTTGTCTTGCTGAGCAAGGGAGAGGTTCATACCTGCGCCACCGCTCCAATGATCATTTAATTTATGATCAATACTTACTTTAAAATTGTAACGTCTGTATTTTTCCTTCGATATATTTCCTTCTTCTTCCTGATAACCTACCCCAAAAGTGTATCCCATCTTATCACCCCTGCCGGATAAGGATACCCAATGGTTAGATTGTTTTCCATCTTGTATCATTAAAGATGGCCAGTCAGTAAAATCCTTTTCATCTAATCTTCTTTGAAGTTCTCCACCTGTACCGTTATATCCAGGATTAGCAGGTACAGCCTGTCCTTTAACGAGCGCATCACTAATAAAAGAATCCTGGCGCCAGTTCCACCACTTTGTACCATCCATAAATTCCGGTAAGCGAGCGGCTTTACGAACACCGACATAGCCATCATAGGATATTACCGCTTTTTGATTTACACTGGCTCCGCTTTTAGTGGTTACTAAAACAACTCCATAAGCTCCTCTCGAACCATAAATAGCAGTAGAAGAAGCATCCTTCAGCACGTCAATTCTCTCAATGTCTTGTGGATTTAAAAAACCAATTCCTTCTGGTACAATTACACCATCAACTACATACAGAGGCTGACCTCCAGCAATAGATTGCACACCTCTGATTTGAATATTAAACCCTGAACCTGCACGACCATTTGTATTACTGATATCCACACCTGCAATCTGACCTTGCATGGCCTCCATAGGATTTAAGGCTCCCCTCTTTGTTAGTTGTTCACTGTCGACCAACCCAACTGAACCCGTAAGGTCCTTTTTCTTAACCGTTCCATATCCAACCACTACAATTTCAGAAAGCTCCTTTATGTCAGGTGTTAAACTAACATCAACTGTTGTTCTGCCATTGATCAAAACTTCTTCCGCAGCGTAGCCAATGAAAGTAAACACCAGCGTACCATTAGGATCGTTTACTTTAATACTATACTGGCCATCGGAGTCTGCACTTGTACCATTGTTGGTACCTTTTTGCAAAACGGTTACACCAGGAAGTGGTGCTCCATCATCAGCTCCCGAAATTTTTCCTGTGATAATCAGATCCTGTCCATGCACCTGAAGGGACAATGCAAATCCAATAATGATAGTCAGGCACAATGCTTTCAAATACAGGCGTGTGCCATGAGCACCTGTAGCTGGAGGGAATTTTAGGGGTAAATCCTTCTTCATAATTTAGATGGTTTGAGTTCTATTAATGCTTTATAAATTCGATTGCAATCGAGTTCTATGCGCAATCGATTGCATTTTAGGAAGGATTTTTGAATCCACCAAAATATATTCTAAAAAAATGTTCTAAAGCACTACTAAATCAATAAAAAAGGCATAATGTGCTTATAAACTATGGAGGTCAATCGATTGTCTCCTTCTAAAAATTCGGAGCTTTCAAGTCATTAATACGATTTTTTTGACATATATTGCGCAACCGATTACGCAAACTATGACATTTTCAACGCGATACGCAGTACATCCAAACGAGTTTAAAAGCATGCAAACTGAGCAGCTCCGCGCTGCATTCCTTGCAGAAGAACTTTTTGAGGCTGATAAAATCAAAATGGTGTACTCCCACTACGATAGACTTATTGTTGGTGGGGCATTGCCATCGACTTCTTCTTTAAAATTAAATAGCATCGATGCTCTCAAAGCCAATTTCTTTTTAGAGCGAAGAGAGCTGGGAATTATTAATGTTGGTGGAACGGGGAAAATAGTAGCGGATGGAATTACCTATACACTACACAACAAGGAGGCACTTTACATTGGTAGAGGCACAAAAGATGTGAACTTTCTCGCTGGTGAAGGTGGCTCATTACCTTACTTCTATCTTAACTCAGCTCCAGCCCATGCAGTTTGTCCTACAAAAAAGATTTCCAATGAAGAAGCGGAGACTGTAGAATTAGGATCGATTCAAACATCCAATCACAGAGTAATACGAAAACTCATTGTAAATACTGTGGTCGATACCTGTCAATTGCAAATGGGTTTAACCGAATTAAAAACAGGAAGCGTATGGAACACCATGCCACCGCACATACATGATAGGCGAATGGAAGCGTATTTTTATTTTGACGTTCCGGAAAACCAAATGGTTTGTCATTTCATTGGACAACCGCAGGAGACCCGTCACATTTGGATGAAAAATCATCAAGCTGTTATTTCACCACCATGGTCTATTCATAGCGGAGCAGGAACAAGCAACTATTCTTTTATTTGGGGAATGTCTGGTGAAAATTTAGACTACAGCGATATGGATGCTGTAAAGCCCAGTGAACTGCTGTAACATGGCTAATCTTTTGAACACGACTATATTTCTTGCTTCATCCGAAAGGGATTTGATCAACGAACAAATTATTTACGTTGATGTTGGTATATTGGCTACCATTGGAAAACCCGTTAATGAAGTCTAAATTGGACACAGTGTTATTCAGGCAACTTTGCCTCGCACCATGAAGAAAGAAAGAGCTACCATACACGATATAGCGAAGAAACTAAATATTACAGCTTCAACTGTTTCGCGGGCATTAAATGATCATCCACGCATTAGTGAAGCCACAAAAAAGACCGTACAGAAAACAGCTCAGAAGCTCGGTTATCAGCCTAACAATATTGCCGCGGCATTGCGGAATGGCAAAAGTAATATCTTGGGTATCATCGTTCCAACAGCCGATAGAAGTTTTTTCTCATCGGTTGTACGGGGCATTGAAGAAATCGCAACTACCGCACGTTACAATGTAATGATCTGTCAAACGTATGATAACTATGAGAAGGAAGTGGCTACTGTTCAAGCCTTGCTCAATGCACGTGTAGATGGAGTTATCGCATCATTCGCAAAAGAGACACAAGACTTTAGTCACTTTTCAAAAATAAAAGATCGTGGTATTCCTTTAATTTTCTTTGATCGATCCAATGATGAACTGGAAGTGAGTCATGTAGTGATTGATGATTTTTTGGGTGGATACAAAGCAACCGAGCATTTAATTCAACAAGGTTGTAAACGCATTGCTCATTTCACTAACACGCGAAAGATTAGTATTTATAAGGATCGCCTCCGCGGATACCGTGAGGCATTACTCGCCAATGGCTTGATCTATGATGAGTCCCTCGTAGTTGAAAGTAATTTACAATTAGAAGATGGGCGCAACAGCATGCTTCAACTATTAAAAATGCGCGACATGCCCGATGGCGTTTTCTCTGCCAGTGCATTTGGTGCCGTTGGCGCGTTACAAGTTTCAAAAGAGAAAGGAATAAAAGTACCAGAACAAATTGCTATTGTTGGATTTAGTAATGAGATATTTACATCGTTTACCGATCCGACATTGAGTACAATTGAGCAACATAGTAAACGCATTGGCAATGCTGCCGCAGAAATATTCCTGGAAGAAATCTCGGACGACAACACAAAGTTTATTCCGCAAAAAATTGTACTGAAGCCTGAACTAATCATCCGCCAATCATCGCTTAGAAAAAAATAAAAATCCTCTATCCATTTTTCAAGACATGAAATTTATTACCGAAGATTTTCTCCTGACCAATTCCTTCGCCAAAACACTTTTTCACCAATACGCAAAGGACTTACCGATCATCGATTACCATTGTCATCTTTCCCCTCAAGATATTTCGAGCAACAGACAATTTGAAAATCTTACAAAGATTTGGTTAGAAGGAGATCATTATAAATGGCGTGCCATGCGCACATTGGGAATCGATGAAAAATATATTACTGGTTCTGCATCCGATGAAGATAAGTTTACCAGGTGGGCACAAACTGTTCCATACACCGTTCGCAATCCACTATATCACTGGACCCATCTCGAATTAAAACGACACTTTGATATTGATGAGGTGTTAACTCCTGAAACCGGATCTGAAATCTACAAGACTTGCTCCAACAAGCTCAGAGATCCTTCCTATCATACCCGGGGGATACTTACCAAAATGAAAGTAGAGGTAGTGTGCACAACGGATGATCCAATTGATTCATTAGAGCATCATCAAAAAATTAACCGTGAAAATTTTACTACACAAATACTCCCTACGTTTAGACCGGATAAAGCCTACACGATAGAAAATTCACAAATCTACATTGCTTACTTAGAAAAACTTGCACAAGCTTCAGGTGTTGAAATCAATCGCTTTTCAGATTTAATTCTTGCACTTGAAAAACGAATTGATTTTTTTCACGCACAAGGATGTAAACTTTCTGATCATGGATTAGAGCAACTCTATTTCCCTGAACAAGAAATTTCTTTAACAATCGAACAGTTGTTTTCGAAAATCAGGAAACATGAAAAGTTAGGCAAAGAAGAAATTTATTATTTCAAATATCATGTATTAATCGAACTGGGAAGGTTGTATCACAAGAAAGGCTGGACTCAACAATATCACATTGGTGCGCTGCGCAATACAAACGAAAGGATGTTGAAGACACTTGGGCCTGATACAGGTTTTGATTCCATCGGTGATTTTTCACAAAGCAGAACCCTTGCTAAATTTTTGAATGCACTGGACAGTACCAACCAACTTGCCAAAACCATTCTATACAATCTCAATCCAGCCGACAATGAGGTGATGGGCACCATGATTGGAAATTTCAATGATGGTTCTGTAAAAGGAAAAATCCAGTTTGGTTCCGCATGGTGGTTCCTTGATCAAAAAGATGGAATGGAAAAACAAATCAATGCACTATCCAACCTTGGTTTGTTGAGTTGCTTCATTGGTATGTTAACGGATTCACGAAGTTTCTTATCCTTTCCACGTCACGAATACTTCAGAAGGATACTCTGTAATATAATCGGTCGTGATGTTGAAAATGGAGAACTGCCTGCAGATGAAAAGTGGCTCGGCAAAATCGTGTCCGACATTTGTTATCATAATGCAAAAGCTTATTTCAATTTCTAATTCTTTATACTTTCAATATGCTTAAAAAATTAAACCGGGAAACAGCTTCCGGAGAAAACTCTCGTCCGGTAAAAGTATTGCAGTTTGGTGGGGGTAACTTTCTTCGGGCTTTTGCGGATTGGATGATTGATGTGCTCAATGAGAAGACTGATTTTAATGGAGCTATTCAAATCATCCAGCCTATCCATAACAAGATGGGTAAAATGGGGAATGATCAGGATGGTCTATATCATGTTGTATTAAATGGAATTCAAAATGGAAAGTCATTTCAGGAAACAAGGCTCATCACCAGTGTTGTTGGCATGATTAATCCGTTTGAAAATTTTCAACAGTACTTACAATGTGCTGAAAATCCAGATCTAAAGTTTGTTCTATCGAACACAACCGAAGCCGGCATAACCTTCAATGCTAACGATACAAATCCCAAAACTCTTCCAGAAACTTTCCCTGGAAAACTTACAGTACTTCTTCATCATCGATACAAATTCTTTGATGGTGCTTCAGGTAAAGGATTGACAATAATGCCATGTGAGTTAATTGAAAAAAATGGAGAGAATCTAAAAAACGCTATCCTTCAATATATTACACATTGGAATTTACCTGTTGGTTTCAAAAACTGGGTTGAGCAGCACACTATTTTCTGCAATACATTAGTCGATCGCATCGTTCCTGGCTTTCCAAAAGACAACATTAAAGAAATTCAAAAGGCAACAGGTTTTGAAGACAATCTTGTTGTTATGGCTGAACCCTTTCATCTTTGGGTTATTGAAGCACCTGAATCGGTAAAACTTTCTTTTCCAACTGAAAAAGCTGGACTTCAAGTAAAGTTTGTAAATGACCTCACGCCTTATCGAACAAGAAAAGTAAGAATATTAAATGGTGCACATACTGCTTTAGTACCGGTTGCATACTTGTATGGACTACGAACTGTGAGAGAGTCTGTGGATGATTCTTATGTAGGAGATTTTATTCGCAAAACCATTGTTGAAGAAATTATTCCAACGCTCGACTTGCCAAAAGATGAACTTAATCAATTTGCAAACGATGTGATGGAACGTTTTCAAAATCCATTTATTCGCCATGAGTTAATGAGCATTGCTTTAAACTCCATTTCTAAATTTAAAGTAAGGGTATTGCCATCATTGCTTCGATACATCGAAATCAAAAAACAACTTCCTGAGCGCTTGATTCTTTCACTTGCTTCATTGATCCGGTTTTACAAAGGCGAATGGAAAGGAGATCAAATTGCATTACAGGATACAAACGAGGTACTTGCCTTCTTCTCTAACGTCTGGAAACATAATGACGCAGAAAAAGCAGTGCTCGAAACATTAGCTAACACTTCCTTCTGGGATCAGGACCTGACGCAAGTCTCAGGTTTGGCTGAAGCTGTAGTGAAGTCTATTAAAGAGTTAGATAAAATTGAGGATAAAAAAATATCCATTCCTCATTAATATCAATCAATCTACTTCATAGTTAATTCCACAACTTGCTCTCAAACGATCAAGTGTTTCAATGAGAAGCAGGGAATCTGTATGGCTCATGGTAGGGCTTTCAATCAATCCCTTTCTCAAACACTCGCCAACATGGCGCGCTTCAAATTGATAGCCGTAACCCTCTTCGCGATGAACCTCAATCTCAACAGGTGGTTGTTTATCTTTTATTAATTCAACTTTAGAAGTGGCATTATGAAAACGATTCGTCATGCGTATGTAGCCCTCCGTTCCAACGATAGTGGCTTCCACAGGCGTATCTGCGGCAAAGCTTGCGTTTAATACAGCCAATGCACCATTGTCAAATTTTAAAGTCATTGAAATTTGTTCATCCACACCAGTATCGTAAGGAGACATGAGCGCGTGAACATCAAGCGGTTTTCCCAATAAAGAGATTGCAAGAAATACAGGGTAAAGACCAACATCCAAAAGTGCACCACCACCAAGTGCAGGATCATACATACGTTGAGGTGTTGGAGTACCTGCCTTGAATCCAAAATCAGCTTCCATCATTTTTATAGATCCGATTTCACCATTCTTAACCAGCTCTGTTACTTTTTGATATTGAGGCAAGAATTTGGTCCAGAAAGCTTCCATCAAAAACACTTTCTGTTTTCGTGAAAACTCAATCATTTCTTTTACTTGTTTCAAATTGATCGCCAACGGTTTTTCACATAACACGGCTTTGTTATGCTGAAGACAAAGCAACGTATGCTCATGATGAAATCCGTGCGGAGTGGCAATGTAAATCACATCCACTTCACTACATGACACTAGTGCTTCATAGGTATTAAAATTCAAGTGCGCGTTAAATTGCTTTGCGAAAGTGGCGCCCTTCTGTACATCACGAGAAGCAACGGCCACCAATTCAGCATCGTCAATCAATTTAAGATCGGCCGCAAACTTGTTCGCAATTTTCCCGCAACCTAAAATACCCCATCTTATTTTTTTTTTCATCTGCTTATTGTTTACGCTAAGATAGTATGTGGTTTTTTATTCACAACACTCATAGTGAACCTTCCTCTCTTCTTTGCCACAAAGTCACTAAGACACAAAGGGTCACAAAGAATGAGTAAATTAACTATGCCTTGTTGTAAGCTTTCCGAAAAGCTTTTCTACCTTCTTCAATTATTTCGTTGGCGCGATAGAATTCAAATACTCCGCACGCTTCACGGGATATATCCACTACAATATCAGGCTTGTGAACATCAATCATCAATTCGGTAAGACGATCCTGCGTCATATCAAATGATTTATTGAGTAAATCAAAGAAGCCAAACTGTTCGATTTTCTCTTCTACCTTACTATCATTATTTAAGAACTGCGCCCGAAATGCATTCATCATTTTTTGATACGCAGCCATTTCTTTATTTTGCTCCATCACAATATTATTGATGACAATCGGAACATTAGCATTGAGGTTTACTGCAACGATAATATCTCCTGGTTCAGGATGAATTACATTCAACGGCAATGGATTGAGTACACCACCATCAACAAGTTGCGATCGTCCTTCTATTACAGGTGTAAAAACTGTGGGGATGGCTATCGATGCGCGCAAAGCTTTAAATAAACTTCCGGATGTATAGCGAACTTCGCGCTTCTTAATCACATCGGCAGCAAGAGCGATGAATGGAATTTTTAAATCTTCAATTTGGTGATCACCGATTAACTTTTCTATCTCTTTAAAAACGCGTTCTCCCTTTACAAAACCTTGCGATGAAAATGTAAAATCGAGAAGGCGAAATACATCTAATCGCGACAACCCAATAAGCCAGTGCTTATATTCCTGTAAATACCCAGCACTATAAATACCGCCCACAACTGCTCCCATCGAGCATCCAACAACTTCCTTAATTATAAACCCCTCCTTCTCCAATTCTTCAATAACACCTATATGCGCCATACCTCGTGCACCTCCACTACCCAATACAAGCCGAACATTCTTCATCTAACAACCAATTTTCGCTAAAGATAGTGAACAGAAAATTACAAATTTCCGGCAACGATAACATGATCCTAGAAGTCTTAACGATGGATCAACCAAATAAAAAAGGTGAGGTCGTTAAACCTCACCTTTGAAATACATTTTTAGTTTTAGTAATTACTCTTTCACAAACTTCTGAACAACACGTTTACCATTGGCCTGCTGAATTTGAATTACATAAAATCCTGCTTTTAGTCCCAGATTCACTGTACTCACGGTGTAGTCACGGAATGTATCAGCTGTTCCTTCTTTTGCGTGAACGGATTGTCCCTGAAGATTAATAATATTCAACGATACGTTTCCTTCAACCTTGCCCTCAAGCGTAATATGAAGTTCGTCTTTTACAGGCACAGGGTAAACTTTCCAAACTGGTTCTCCAGTTTCCTCTTTAAATATTTCTTCACTTTCATCTTCATTTCCTACTCGCGCATTTGCAACTGTTGGGCCAACACCATTAATAACCTGGAAATGAATAGTAAGCGGAGTTCCTTCAGGACCCCAGGCATAACTCTTCATATACGGAACAGCGGTCATGGTGTAGTATCCTGGTTTTGGTGTCCAGTAGGTATCGCTGCCATTCGCATTTCCTTTCAGTGCAAAAGGTGCAACATTATCAATTCGGGCAGTTGGTCCATTTAAAATAAACTTAACACTGCGAATTGTATTTACACTTGTATTGGCAACAAGATTGATCATGCTAAATCCAGGCTGACTGATATCGATTACACCACCATCCTGAATATCCATCAACTTAACACCATTTCTATTGACAACGTCAAAGTCAGTTACAGATGCTGAGTTAATCATTTTAATAGTGCCCCATTTCACCTGACCCGCTTCACCATTTCCGTTACTTCTTGTGAAAGCTTGAGCAGCGATAGAATGATCTCCTCCACTTAATACTGGTAACAACCAGTTATTAATTGTATATGCTCTTGAATTATCTGTGTTTGCAGCATTACCATCAAGTGCAAACTTAACGCTTCCAACTGTTCCTGGATTTGTGTTTGCCCGGATCGTATACTTTTCGATTTCAGGATCCGCAATATCCAAGGTTACAGTGTCTTCAAAATTCCGAACAAGGGCTCCGGTTTTGAAATAGATAAGGCTAAAATTCTGAACACCATAAGGTATAACGGTTAGATTAAATGTTTGAGTAGTAATACCTCCTCTTGGATCTGTAGCTGCTACTTGAATCTCATAGTTACCAGCATCACCAATTAATGGTTTTACGGAATAACTAGAAGTACCATTCCCTGAATTAGTTTGTGTAACAAATGCAGGGGCATTGGTGATCGCCACCTGAACTAATGAATCATCTGGATCCGTTGCTGTAAAAGTAAGATTCAACGTATTCAATTCTCTTACACTCTTATCGCTAATAGGTAATAAAACCGGAGGAAGATTTGGAATAATAACAAGCGTAACCGGAACCGATACATTCGGTGTTGCCGGATCATTGCTTGAAATATTCAGTGTCTTCGTATAGGTTCCTGGCTCAACATCCGTTGCATCAAAAAGTAGATTCACAATTGAAGAACTTCCAGGAGTTACTGCACCGGATTTTGGTTCGATCGTTAGCCATGGTGCTTGAGCAGGACCATCAAGAATAGAGAAGTTATCAATATCTAAATATTGTCCTGCATCTTCCATCAAAGAGAAAATAACAACTTGTTCAATGTCACCAGCAAAACCATTTCCTGTGAAGATTGGCGCATCATTAATATAGACCGTAAACTCTAACGTACTTGCTTTTATTTCAAGACGGAAATCAAAATATCCACTTGGAAGTGTTCCTGGTATGGCCTGATAGAATACACTACCAACACTATCTTGCACAAGTGCACTTAAACTTCCATCGGGAGAAATTTGAAAACGTGTATTAACAAGTGAAGCCGTTGGCGATTGAGGAATGATCTGCCAGGTAACACCAAGGTCAAGATCAAGCTTCATGCTTATTGTTGAAACGTCATCACCTCCAACTGGTACTAACGGAGAGAATGCAAGTGATTGACCCAATCCGTCAGCTAAACCACTAAAGTGTTGTAGCCCTGCGGATGGATTAAAACTTTCGATAGTCCAGTTTGAAAACTGACCTTCCCAATTTTCCTGACCATCAATATCTCCAGGAGCAAACTCTTCAAAGCCTGTGCTGTAAAGCGAGGCTCCGGCACGTTTCACGGCAGATGATTGAATGGCTTTCGTATCCAGCGTGCCAATGGTTTGAACAGAAGGTGTAGTTCGTTTTTGTGAAGATTCCCTTCTTACCTGAACAATACCTGTTGCTGTTGGAATTGGTGCATCTGTTATAGAATATCTCAATACACTTTCTCCAGAGTTGGCGATTGTCAATGTTCTTTGAGTAGTTAACGCATCTGGCAACTCAACATAAACTGAATCTGGATTAACTGAAATCATTGCAGGGTCACGCACGGTTAATGAAGCAACAACACCTACTAATGGATCTTCAACAGCATTACTGCTCACCAGAATACCGGCTACATAGAATCCTGGATCAAGATCTGACGCATCAAATTTGGCTGCTACATCAACGCCCTCTCCAACAGGAACTATTCCAGATGATGGCTCTACTGTTAACCAAGTTCGCGCATCTCCCAAAATTACAACGTCATCAACTTGCGCATACCAATCCCAATCACCTGCATTTGGATCATAATAATGCCAGCGCAGACGGAATGATGATGCACCTGTTAAATATGAATCAAGCGATGCCGAAACAAATTCTCCTGGAGTTCCACGGAAAGTACCGTGATCTTCATTCCAGCTTAAAACATTTGTCCACGCACCTCCATCAACCTGAATATCAAGGTCGAGAAAATCAAGATTAGCGTAGTTTGCATAGTTTACATTATACTGAACAGCGATGTTTTTTAATCCTGCTGTGCTCACTGAAGGTGAGATTAAATCTGCATCAAACTCTGCTGATCCGAAAGCATCACTGCTGATGGTTGCCGCTTCTCCAACACCTGAATAATTTCCTTCACCAACATCAGCTGCAAATCCCCAAGCCACACCTTCTCCAGCATTATCCGTTGTGCTCCATCCAGTTGGTGGGAAAGTTCCATCATCAAAGTTTTCTTCGAGAAGAAAACTTCCGGCAAGCACTTCAACGCGTGCTGATTTTGCAATAACTAATTTTGATGAATTGTCATCTTTCGCTTTTTTGTCGACAATACGTTTATCCGTTGACCAATTTGCAAATTTATTAACCGGGTTCTTTGGCAATTTGGCCATGTCTGTACTTGCACCGATTACTTGAATTCCATAGCTAAGAGGTCGACCTCCTGTATTGGCAATATGAATAAACTGAGTCGTGTCACCTTTATAGTCAACTGTTGTCTGAAGAACGGTTGGATTAACATCGATAGCCTCATCACCCACTACTCGCAACGCTGTAGGCACTGTTAATTTCGACCCATCTATATCAATATTAATGTTAGTCGTATACAATCCGAACGTAAGATCATCCGATACAAAATTTACGGTAATCTCAGCAGTAGCTCCCGAAGGAAGATTTCCGGAAAGTGGCGAAATGGTTACGAAAGTTGGTGCTGCTTCTTTTGGACCATCGATGAGTTGAAAGTCATCAATATCCAATATCGGACCTGCTTCTTCCATCCAGGAAAGAATAGCTACTTCTTCAATGTTTCCGGCAAAGCCCAGGCCACTAAAAATTTTAGCATCATCAATGAACACATCAAAGGTTGCCGAATCTCGGTTGGCTGATATTGTTAAATCAAAATAGCCAGAAGGAACACTTGGTGCAATTGTCTCAAAGAAACCACCTCCCGCACCATCACTGACTAAAGCTGTCATGCTACCATCGGCTTCAAAGCCAATTCGCGTAACAACGAATCCTGCTGAAGGTGATTGAGGAGCGATTTGCCAACTTACATTAGAACCTTGAAGATTTACTTTCATTGATACAGAAGAGATCGGATCAGTTCCGATCGGTACAGATGGAGAAATAGAAGCTGAGAATCCAAATCCATCTGCTAAGCCTCTGTAGTGTTGAGAACCTCCATATGGATTTTCTGCTTCTACAGTCCAATTACCCCACTGACCAAACCATCCATCTTGTCCATTGATATCTCCAATTGAAAGGCTTTCGAAATCGGTGGTGTATAATCCAGTTGAGCTTTGTGAAACGTTTGCTACACGTGCAGCACTTCTTCCAAACTCAGAGGTATTGGAGATGGCATGAATATCAGCACGATCATTTTTCTTACGCGCTGACTTTTGTTGCTTTTGCTTCGCAGGATTTGCTGATGCAACTCTTGCCGCAGCTACTGGTTTTGTAATTTTTACAGATGATGTTGAGAATCCTGAACCCTGAACAGCCGCAGTAAAAGAATGATCATCAGGACCATTATTACTTATTACTATTGTACGGGTAGAAGTTTGTTGATTTTCCAATTCTTCATACAATGAAGTTGGATTTACTGTAAACTCAGGACCTAGCACGGTTAGTAGTGCTGGTATTGAAACCAATTGTTTGTGAGGAGCATTGTTGACAATATCAACTGAAGCTGCATACGCGCCTGCATCTAATCCAGAAGCATCAAATGTTACTTCGAGGTTGACAGATGCTCCAGGTGCTACAACACCTTCGTCAGGAGAAACACTTACGAATGATCCACCACCAGCAAGGTAATGCACAGCATTTTGGAAAATGGTAGGAAGATCACCAGACCATTGTAGTGGATCGCCATTGCCCAAGCTTGGCAACATGTTCAATGCAACAACATTACTGTTAGCTGCAAGGAATAACTCGCCATCACTCCACTCAGCAATTGGTGTTGCTCCCGGAGCAAGCGCTACGTTTTGAACATAGCCACTGTAGATTAATGAACTTACACCCTTTAGTAGTGGATGACCTGGAGAAAGAATGGTTCCTAATTCAACATCGACAACACCATCTGTAGTGGATGGTACGAATGGACCATATCCATCATTAATAAAGCGTCCGGCCATTTGCCATGCATCGTATGAGTAAGCAAATTGGTTTACAATTACTTTACCACCTGCATCAACGTAATCAGCAAGTAAATCTCCGATGGTTTCAGGATCGATTCCTCCAGATGCCAACCATTGAGTATTGTTAGTAGTCAGTACTACGTCATATTGCTGTAGTATATTCAATGAAAGAAGAGGTAATGAATCTCCCGAAAGAACTGTTGCCTGAATATCATCAAAGCTATTAAGGATAAAAGCTAGATCAGATACATCATCATCCGGAGAAACAATGAGAAGCTTTGCTGCTACTGAAGATTTACCAACCGATTTTAATTTTATCTGATTGGAATATTTTCCTGCTGAAGATGCTGTTTGTTTTTGTCCATTTGATGACGCTCCCGACTTAGAAGGAACTGAAACCGTTTGAACCGAAGCTACACTTGATGCTGCGGCTGATGTAACGGCTACAGAAAATGTAAGATCACTTCCACCAGTGTTTTGAATAGTGAGTGACTGCGTAGAAGTTTTATCGGTGTTAAGTGATGCAATCAATGAATCCGGAGATACTTCGATATCCGGTGCAATCACCCCTGTTCCTCTTACTGAAACGGTAAACGCTGGATGTGCTGCGTCATTTGTGGAAATGGTTACTGTACCAGAAGACAAACCCAATGAAGACGCTGTGTAAGTAACTTTTACAGCCGCAGTGCCAAACGGCACAACCAACAAAGTGTCGGCTTGAGTAGTATAGTCTGTATTATCAGAAGCAATACCCGTAATCGTTAATGGTTCGGATCCTGCATTATGCACATATACAAATCGGCTTGTAGAATCAGTTTCAAATACATTTCCAAAATTCAGTGAGTCAGGCCATATTGATGCAATCGGAGAACCGTTATTTGTTACATTCAATGTAAGATGAACGACCGTACTGTCTTGCAAAGGATCGTTGTGCACAATACCAAGATCCTGATGATAAACACCAGCCAATAAATTATGAGCATCAAAAGTAATAACGACATCACGGCTTGCACCTGGTGCCAGTGTATCTGTTAAAGGGGAAGGTGATGCGAAACCACCCAATCCCGTAAAGGCAAAATCCAATTCACCTAAACCGGTATTAGTGATAGTCAGTATTTGCGAACCCGTCCCGGCAGTCTGTAAGTTTTGCGTCAATGACGTTGCCGACAACGTTATCACAGGTGCAAAATTTGTAGCCTGCTGCAAAATGTTTGATACACTTGAAAAATTTCCGAAGAAATCGGCAGACTTAATAGCAAAGTAATATACCGTTCCTGGCAACAATCCGGATATGGTTAAGTTCTCCGTTTCTCCTGCAGCTTTAGGTATAGGAGGGTTGAGATAGGATGTTGCGTCACCAAAATTTTCCTCTGTGATCGGTGAAGTTGAATAACGAATGTCATAAACAGAAGCAGAACCATTTCCGGAATCAAGTGGTGAAGTCCACGTTAGTGTTATATCGGTTATCGCAACTGAAGAGGCCGACAAATCATTAATTGCATCTGGAGCATCTCCATCATTTTCCTGAAGTGCTGAAAAGGCATTTAATCTTCCCGAACCTAATAGACCGGCAAAATCAGGATCGGCTGCATCAATGTTATCTGTCAATTGAGTCAATCGTCCACGTAACATTTCAGGAGTAAATCCTGGGCCACCAAATTTTGAAACAATCAATGCTGCTACACCTGATACATGTGGAGTAGCCATTGAAGTTCCCTGGAAGAAAGCATATTGTCCTCCTGATATTGTGCTCAATACACCATGTGGATCATTGTTCACAAATGTTTCTCCACCTGGAGCAGCGATGTCAACCCATGTTCCAAAATTTGAATACCATGCTTTTTTATCCTGGTTATTCACTGCACCTACAGAAAGTGTTGGTTCATAAAATCCAGGATAATGTGGACCATCGTTATCATCATTACCGGCAGCAAAAATTACAATACCACCTTTCATCGGACCAGTTTGATTTCCAAATTCATCCTTACCTGCTTCTGCAATAAAATAATCGATGGCGTCTAATACAGATTGATCAAATACTCCCGGACTGGTATAGCCCCAGCTGTTTTGTGAAATTACAGCACCATTGTCTGCTCCATATACATAGGTATCCTCAAAACCACCAGTACCAACTGCTCCGAATGCAGCGCAAGACATTAGCCTTACTCCATCACCAGTACCTGATCCACCAGCAATACCTGCTACACCAATACCATTATTGGTTGTTGCTCCAATGGTTCCACTTGTATGTGAACCGTGATCATCGGGAGCAATTTCTCCTGTGCCATCACCGAAACCATATCCATTGATGTCATCAACATATCCATTGTTATCATCATCTAATCCATTGCCAGGAATTTCATCTTCGTTCACCCACATGCTTGCCGCTAAATCAGGGTGATTAACTTGCGCACCACCATCTGTTACAGCAACAATCACATTGGTACTTCCTGTTGTAATTCCCCACGCCTGAAGAAGGCTGATGTCAGAACCAGGTGTACCACCTGCTTGCCCTGTGTTATTATAATGCCATTGTTGAGCAAACATTGGATCGTTGGGAGCGCCCAACAATATTGGTTCTGGACTCACATCTATTTTTCTGGGGCCATAATCTAATCGATCAGAACCAATAATCGCCTTCTTATATAGAGGCTGAACAAGTTCAACCTGTTCGATTGACTTATAGGCATCGAGCACAGTTAATATAGGAGCAGCTTTGTCCAGTTGAATCTCGAACCAAAGATGCAATCCATACTTTCTGTGTTTGGCTTCAAATTTACCAGCAGGCCGAAACACACGTTTGATTCCGGTTGCCTTGTATTGAAGACTTAACCTGTCGATGGATTGAATGCCCGTAACAAGAATGTTATTGGGGCTTTTTGTTATTCGTGCATTCTCAAGTTGAAGAGCCAACGACTCTTTTACTTTGATGCGAACAACGCCACTTTCATAGCCCGTTTTTTGTTGGGCAAAGACCGGGTTGGAAGCGAGGGCTACCAACCACAACACGATCAGACAGAGCAAAGCTGATCGCTGTAAGGACACGTAGATGTACTTCATGCAGAGGGGGTTATTTAGGTTAAACAAAATTTGACAAGCAGTACTTCTGAATTTTCCTAACACAAATCAATCACATCACACAAAACAAAATCAGAAGGAGTGGGATTCGATATTTCCTGGTGGATTAAATCAAACGCAACAATCGAATCACAAAATGAAGTAAGTCAAAATTAATTTGATCTACTCCATATTGGGTTAAATAAATTTTAGAATTCTGCGATCGGTTTTCGCAACTGAATTATTCTTGTTGCAACAAATGAAGTTAAACCGTTTGAATGCCGGATTTTGAAGGTATTGAACTTAATGCAACTTTCAGAATAAGAAAATGCAATTGTTGCATTTACACTAACGGCAATGAATGTAAGGCAAAAGATTTGCCTTACATATTAAAATCATTCTTTAATAAATTTCTTTGCGATCCTTCCTCCATTTTCCTGATTTACTATTACAAAGTAAATTCCCTGGCCAATTCCAAGTTGAACAGTACTAATGGAATATTTTCTGAATTCATCTGCATTACCTGTTTTTGAATGAACTGACTGACCTTGTGCATTCATGATATTGACTGCGACATTGCCTGTCACTGATTCATGTAATTCGAAATTCAATTCGTCAACAACTGGCACAGGATAGAGAGATAGAATATTTTCCTGATCGAATGTTTCAATAGTCTGTTGGCTATCGTCAGTTGAATTTGCAATACGACCAGCAGACAAATTTGCTCCTGCACCATTCACAACCTGGAAATGAATTGTAAGTGGAGTTCCTTCAGGGCCCCATGCATAACTTTTCATATATGGAATAGCCGTCAATGTATAAAAGCCGGGCTTCGTTGGCCAGAAGGTATCACTACCATTGGCATTTCCTTTCAACGCAAATGGTGCAACATTATCAATTCGCGCAGTTGGTCCATTTAATGTAAACTTAACGCTGCGAACTGAGCTAATACTTGTATTGGCGACAAGGTTGATCATATTAAAACCAGGCTGACTAATATTGATAATTCCTCCATCAACAAGGTCAAGTAACTTAACCCCATTTCCATTGACAACATCAAAGTCTGTTATGGATGCAGAGTTAATCATTTTGATAGTACCCGATTTCATATGACCGGCCTCACCACTTCCATTTGTCTTCGTGAAGGCTTGAGCTGTTATGGAATGGTTTCCTCCACCGAGTACCGGTAGCAACCAATTGTTGATAGCATATTGCCTTGAATTATCTGTATTTGCGACAGTACCATCCAGCGCAAACTTAACGCTTCCAACCGTTTCAGGATTTGTGTTTGCTCTGATCGTATATTTTTCAATTTCAGGATCTGCAACATCTAATATTATGGTGTCTTCAAAATTGCGAACAACTGCTCCTGTTTTAAAATAGATAAGACTGAAGTCCTGAACCCCATAGAATGGTTTTACTTCAAGATTGAAGGTTTCAGTCGCTATACCTCCCAGCTGATCTGTAGCCGTCACTATAATTTCATAGTTACCCACATCACCAATCAAAGGCTTTACAGAATATTGAGCCGAACCATTGCCTGAATTAGTTAGTGTTACAAATGATGGGGCATTACTTATACTTACCGAAACAACTGAATCGTCTGGATCAGTGGCGGTAAACTGAAGATTCAACACGTCTTGTGCACGAACACTCTTGTTGGTAACAGATGATAATACTGGAGGACGATTTGGAATAACAACAAGCGTAACGGGAATAGTTAAAGTTGGTATTAAAATATTGTCAGTGGAAATTTTCAGAATCTTGTTATAGGTGCCTGGTTCAATATTCGTTGCATCGAATAAAACATTTACATTCGCTGATGCGCCAGAAGAAATATTTCCTGATTGTGGTTCAACTGCTAACCATGGCGTCTCATTCGGTTCACTATAAATAGAGAATTCATCAATAACTAAACGAGGACCCAATTTTTCATTATAGGTATAGAAATCTACATATTGAAATTTGCCAGTTCTTCCTTGACCTGTGAAGATCGCTTTATTGTTAACATATATTGTAAATTCCTGAGTACTGGCTTTTACTTTAATTCTAAAATCGAAGTATCCAGTATCCGGAAGTGTGCCCGGTATCATTTGAAGAATGGCATTGTCGCCATCCCGAACGTATGCAAATAAATTACCCTCTGGAGAAACCCCGAAAGATGTAACGGTTGTTGGTACAGTTCCCGACACAAGAGTTATTCCCCATGTAACCCCTAAATCAACGTCCAACTTCATTCTCGCAACAGTAATGTCATCATCTCCCAATGGTGCCCTGGGAGAATACAGAAGAGATCTCGTATTTGATCCATCTGCATAGTAACTGATATGTTTGGATCCTTCAAATGGATTAGAGCTTTCGATAGTGAAGTTTCCAGGGTTTCCGGAATTTATCAACCATCCTTTCTGGTTATCAATATTGCCAAGACTAAAGTCTTCAAAGCCGGTATGATATAATCCAGTATTGCCTCCGTTTTCATTCAGCAATGAATCCATTTCAATGGAATAATTAAGTTCCAGGTCACCCAAATTTTGGATTGCAAAAGAAGTTGAACTCATTGTAGCGGCCCGTACCTCACGATGAATCGTATCTTCTGAAACACTAATACCGGCAACAGGAGTTATTCCATTTACGATAAAGATTTTATACACGTTCAATGTGTGACCTCCTCCATCATCATGAAAAGGTTCATATCTTATAAATATGGGTTTATAAGGATCTTCTGTAATGTCTAAACATTCAAAAAGAAGATCAATCAGGGCAGAGTCTCCGGGTTCTAAAATAAAATCATCATACCCTTCTAAAACATCACCATCCTTTGAAATAATTAATGCGATTGGGTAATCAGGAGAATGACTCTCGATTCGAAATTTTCCTCTATTCGGAGTAGTATTTCGCACTACCATCTGCCTGGTAACGCTTGTTCCAACCACTAAATCAAATTGCTCGGCACGAGTATCGACAGGAGGTTCCATTCCGTAACCTTTAACGTTAAACGTGATCTCTTCCTGATTCGGATCATTGGTTGTTATGGTGATTACACCAGTAGAGAGCCCAGTTTTCGATGGTCGAAAGACCATATAAAACTCATTATTATCTCCAGGCGATGTATATGTACCGTAATCACAAATGAAATCAGGATTGGAAGTAGAAATCGTAAAAACAAGGGGCTCATCTCCAACATTCGCAAAATTAAAACCATTGAGATCGGATTGCGGTGATCCATTGGGCCACTGGTCAGTTGCAAAGAACGAAGAATCAAAGTCAAGTAGCGTGTTCGTAGAATCCGTCCAAAGGTGAAGTTTTGCAATGGGGCCGGTTTGAGCATGTACGTGATTAACAAAGAAAAAACTTGTGAGCACGATAATACTCACTACGAGGGTAGAGATTTTTTTCATTTCAGCTAAAGATTAAAGTAGCGACAAACTAAAACTATAAGCAACAAACTAAAGGTATGCCTTACCTTAACCAAAGTCAATCTTTATGAGTTAATTAAAAATTAAAAACTCTATCGGTACTATAGATGTTGGGACATGAGGCGATTTTAGTACTAACGGTTTGAATAGATAAAGTAACAGAAGAGGTTTATCTCTCCTGTTACTTCGTAAAATCACTCTTTTATGAATTTCTTCGCAACGCGTTTTCCATTTGCCTGCGTCACCATCACAAAATAAATTCCACTACTCATTCCAAGCTGCTCAGCGCTGATTGAATATTTTCTGAATTCATTTGCATCACCTGTGCTAATGTGCATTGATTTACCTTGAACACTCATGATGTTCACAACAACATTGCCTTTTACTGATTCATGCAACTCAATGTGAAGTTCATCTTTGACAGGTACCGGATAAATTGATAAAACATTTTCCATATCAAATGTTTCTTCGCTCTGTTGAGTATCGCTTGGGGTTGCGTTCGCAATGCGTGCAGTAGCTGTAAATGGAATTGTTCCATTTACTACTTGAAAATGAATAGTCAAAGGGGTGCCACTCGGACCCCATGCAAAATATTTCATATATGGAATGGCTGTGAGGGTATACTGACCTGGTTTTGCTTTCCAGAATGTATCGCCACTAATCGGATTGCCACCCAAAGCATAGGGAGCACTGTTGTCGATGCGTGCTGTAACATTATTCAATACAAATTTTACGCTGCGTATGGAAGTGATAGAGGGATTGGCAATAATATTAAAATGATCGAATCCAGGCTGGCTCAAATCAATAACCGATCCGTCAACCAAATCCATTAGTTTTACTCCCTCTGAATCCACAACATCAAAATCCGTAATCGCAGTGGAATTAATAACGTGGACGATGACGCGTCTGGTGGACACAGCAGATTGTCCCTCTCCATCATAATTGGCAATGGCAAGTAAGATATGATCACCCTGACTCAGCTTCGGCACTTCCCATGAATTGATATAATATGGACTGGATCGGTCTACATTTATGGCATTACCATCCAGGATAAACTGAACATTCGTTGGAGGGCCAATGTGTATTTCCATGGGAGCTTCCGGAGATTCTTTGTAACTGCTGACCGGTTTAAATTGAATGGTCAGCTTGTCAATATCCGGGCGCGCGATGTCAACCACAACTGTGTCGGTAAACGTTGCCACCGCAACATTCGTTTTAAAATTGGTGAGCGCAAAATCATTTTCATTGTGACCCAATACATGAATGGATAAAAACTTCGAAACGATTCCACCCCGAGCATCGCGTGCCAGAATCATTCCGGTAAAGTAACTATCGATTGGGGTTTCGGGCGCGACAAAGTCATAGGTTACATAACCATTACCCGAAGCAGTTTCAAGGTGGTAATTCCATGGATTACCAGAATGAACATTAAAATCGGTGACGGACACCAGATCATCATCAACATCCGTTGCTGAAAAAGTAAGAGACAAGGTTTGTCCGGCAACCATGGTCGTGTCGTACACATTGAAGAGTTCGGGCAAAATATTTTGGATAACATTTGCTGTAAAGGGAATAGAAACAACTTCCGCCAATGAGTCAGTGCTAT
>JBDTTT010000049.1:0-37906 GCA_039930485.1 Chryseolinea sp. | reverse complement strand
AAGTAAATAACCCTGAGCTCAAGAATAATTACAGTTGTGAAGAATATGCAAAGATCCGCTTCGATCTCAACAACTTCACAGAGAAAATCAAGAAGAACATCATGGTTCGTCCTTTTGATTTCATTTGGGAAAATGTAGACACGACTTCCGATGGTGTTACATATTTACCTGTTCTCTTCGTTGAGAAACAGATTAATCACTACTACCAACGCAATCCAAAAAGAGTCCGCGATTATGTAAAAGGTATAAACACCACAGGATTGAAAGGCCCGAAGATCATGAAGTTTGTCGATGACCTCTACCTTACACCCAACATCTACGACAATTATGTGGTGATGCTCGACAAGAGTTTTCCAAGCCCGATAAACGACAATTTTAAATTGCACTATGAATATACGCTGATGGAAGACAGCGTAATGATCGAAAATGTAAAATACTATCGCATCAATTTTCAACCCAAATACAAACGGGAACTGGCCTTTACAGGTGAAATGTTTGTACATGCAGAAAGCCACGCAATCAAACAAATCGAATTGCGTTTCGACATCATGGCCAACGTAAACTTTGTACGCAGCTATTGGGTGAGCCAAAGTTACGCACAGGTAAATGATAAAGACTGGATGCCCATCTCGTCACAAGTATTGGGCGATTTCACTGTCGTGGAAAATTCGTCCGAGATGACCGGCTTCTTTGGACGAAAAAATTCGAGCTATAAAAATTACACAATCAATACGGAATTGCCTTCTGCAGTTTTTAAAGGATCAGAAATTGTCATTGAAAATGATAGTGCCACCATCCGAAATGATGCGTACTGGAAAAATGCGCGACACCTTGAACTAACTCCTGAAGAAGACAAGGTATTCAACATGGTAGAACGGATTGAGCAGGATCCAGCGTTTCTTATTCGGAAGAAAGCCGTAGTCACTTTCCTCACCGGTTATTTACCCGTTGGCAAAAACTTTGATATCGGAAACTTCTATACGTTCTACGCTTACAACATCATTGAACATTCCCGTGTGAAGTTTGGATTTCGCACAAATAAAGATATTGCCTTCCCAGTTAAGTTCAATGCGTATGTGGCGTATGGAACTTTTGACGAGAAATGGAAATATGGCGGTGCTGCCGAATGGGATATCGGGAAGAAGAAAAATCCAAAACGTCTGGGCATCTCCTACCGCTACGACATTGAACAACTCGGACGAAGTTATAACCAGATTGAAATTGATAATGTATTGACTTCTTTCATTCAGTATGGAGATGTTACCTCCCGCATTTACAAAACTGATTTTAAAATCTATGCTGAAAACATGTGGGTACCCGGATTTATCACGCGATTAAGCTATTTCAATAACAAGGTATCACCCACCAACAATGAGACATTCAAAGTCAATGACAACGGAAGCATAGTGCAGCAGGAGGGTTTCTTAGCCAATGGCATTGCGGTTACATTAAAATACAGTTGGCAGAATCGGGATGTTAATGGCGAATTCTACTCGCGTGAAGAACGTAAAATCGTGTTCCGGAAATACCCAGACATCGGTATTGAATGGCGATGGGCAGATAAGGACGTATTTTTTAGCGGCTTGAATTTTCAAAAGCTATCCATGCAGCTCAAGCAAAAAGTGCGACTACAAAAACTCGGATACTTTCAATATAACGTAGAGGCTGGAAAGACATTTGGGACTGTTCCTTATCCCTACTTAAATATTCCCTTCGGCAATCAATTAGTACTACACGATGATGTAGCCTTCAATTTGATGAACTTCCTGGAATATGCTTCTGATAAATACATATCACTCCATGTACAGCATCACTTCGAAGGACTGTTCTTCAACCACATTCCGTTGATCAATAAATTGAAATGGCGCGAATTGATTTTCGCCCGCGCCTATTGGGGTGGAATATCTGCTGCCAACAATCAATCGATCTACCTCTTCCCTGAAAATCTGAAAGCCCTGAACAAAGGATATTACGAAGTAGGTTTTGGTATTGAAAACATCTTCAAAATTTCACGCATCGATTTCACCTGGCGCCTGACCGATACGGATGGACCGGGAGTTTATAAATTTATTGTGAAGCCATCGTTTAGGTTGGCATTTTAGGGATAGTGAGATGTTATAAGTAATGGTTATAGGTGGTTTACAAATCGCTAATCAATGACCACTCATCGCAAATCAGGAGTAACCTATGTGAGTCTGAAGACATCATGAAATATTTTACTAACCTATCGTTGTCGACATCTGAAACATTGGCAAATACTGAGTCACTATTCTTTATTTTCAATACGGAGTCCGTCATTCAACGCAGCAGCAATGCGAAATGAATGAGACTTTTTATTACTCGTTGTTTTGGGAAATTGCCTGTGCGCGAGTCGTCAGGCTTTGAATTGCCGAGATCTTTTTTTTCTGTTCCTGCATGCATGATGCCAGTCTCAAAAGACTTTGCGGATAATAAATACCATCTCATGATCACTAATCTTTTTCTACACCTATGATTACCCCAAAGTTTCCGTCAAGTTGTTTCCAATTTTCTTCTGGTAAATAGGTTCGCGAAACAAATCCGTCAAGGTAAAGGGCATTCTTACAATTCATACTCTTGAAGAATTCAGCAAAGTCATAAAAATTAACTTCCTGCTTTGACATCACGAAGACCACTCTGTTGTCAGGAAGAATGCCGACTCCATTTCGAATGTTTAAATTCGGGGAGCCTTTCATAAAAGCCGGGTGTATTTGTCCATCGACCAGCAACATAGGCCCCGATTGCGTTGCAAATTTGATTTGTCCATTATCAACGAAGGTCTTCGTCTGGCAAATAAATGCTTCGTTGTTTTTCATTAAATAAAACACTCCGTTTGGTTTCAGGTAGAAGTTTCCACTACCTGATAACGTGTCGAGAGATGTGAGTGCTATGCCGTTCTCTATAAACAATCCCTGAGGCGAGTTATCCTTGGTATACATTCCGCCATTCATAGCAAACTTCAATTCTTTGTTTTTTGTCTCCACGAATGTTTTGAGATTCTGAATGCTTCTAATTATCTCACCCTTGTCGTCTTTCCAGTAAAATGTGATGTCAGACGGTTCGGTTACGAAACTTAAAAATCTGGAATCCTTCTCTTGCCTAGTTGTTGTTCCTAAGCAAAGAATGACCAAAGCGATTCCACCGAAAAATTTATACCGGGAGCTCATGTTTGTAGATTCAGAAATTTAGTGTTATCAGTTGCATTTGGGAGTAATAATATCGTAAGGCAAAAAAAGTCACTTGGTTTTTCAACAATCAGTACGACTACTAACGCCTATGCACTGGCACATTACTTCACGTTAACCGTATAGGTAGAAACATAATTGGAGTCTACCAGAACATGAACAATGTATTTTCCTTTTGTTGCAAAAGTATGGTCGATGGTATAAAGTCCGTTAGCATCTTCAATCACCCGTGGTGAGATCATTGAACCATTGATTTGCAGTTGCACTTTTTGGATAGGGATAGTATTGGCTTTTTTGAAACGGAAGGAAATCGATTTGCCTTTCGTTATTGAACTGTCAAACGTTTCAGGAAACAGTGGAGAGATTGAATATCGATGTATGCTCGTATATACCAGTGGCCCGTTTAAAAACTCTTGCAATGTTGGTTTATCAGGCATTAGCGTCCAGGCCGTATCCTGTGGATAATGATTGAGGATAAATAAAGATGGACTGGATAGGAAATACGCGTCATCAAACTTTTTAACGAACATGCCTTTTTGTGTATCGATGGCACCACTCGACCAAGTGGCATCACATAGATACCACGTATTGTCGAGTTGTATTGCATTCCATGAGTGGTTTACAATTCCGGGTCCTCCTATATTTGCCTGTGCTGTTCGTCCGTATCCATCGACAATGACGCACGAAAGTTCGGCATGAAATGCTAACTCCTTTATAAGATAGGCATATCCGGAGCAAACGGTTTTATATTCCGTTAATAATGTATTGAACACTCGCTTACTAAATTTCCTGTTCCATTGGTTGAGTGCTTCCGGTTTGTTGTGCAATTTTTCCCGCTTGCGTTTATTGATGATGTAATACTGATAATCATTTTCGATGTTACTACACACCCAGGAATATATGGCTCTGAATTTTTCTTCTTCTGTTGACAATTGGCCGGTAAGCTTATCCGAAAGGCTTTTCAAATTCCGCAGAGAATAATGAGAATACAAGGCAGCAATACTATCTGCTTTTTTAAAGTCAGTGTTCAGAATGATTCCGCGTTGTGCATAGAGATTAACCGAAAAAAAAATAAATACTAAACATGCGAAAGCGACATACTTCATTTTTGTAACCATCAGAATAACTCCTTCACTTTTTTCCACCATCCCTGGAGTAAAGAGGTATGCTCTGCATAGACGTCATTAAGAGCAACCTCACCCATAAGTTCATAGTAGAGTGACATACGCATTTCAATCACAGCCCTTATTTCACTTGGCACTTTATATTCCTGTGTTACCAATCCAATAAAACTAAAGACGAGCACATCCCCTGCTTTTAGCTTTATTGGAAATTCAAAGTTCCCCTCGGTATCCGTCACTGTTCCATGAGAGGAACACTTTAAGTAAACATTAACTCCTGGAAGTGCCGAACCGTCTTCCTCCGATGTAACAAAACCCCGAACGGTATAATCTGATTCACTCGAAATACTTGTTTGTACATGTTGGCTTTGATAAGCGCTAATTTCAGATTTCGGATTTTCAGCAAGTATAGTAGCAGACGATGGCTTGCTGATAAATGTCATTGCCAAGCTTAAAAGACCTGCTTTCAGTAAAGTGAAACCTGGTCGGATAGTGGCATGCTGAAGGTGTGCATAAGTCTTTAACTGATCCGGACGAAAGCGTCCGCAAGTATGATCATGGACATTACTGAAAAAATCAAGAACCTGCTCATCGCTCATGCGGGTGAAATCAATCACCACTTTGCTGCAGGATTGACAAAACCGTCCTCCTTCTGATGGTTTGGGTGTAAAGCTGCTCCATTTTTCGGAACACGATTTAGGGATTTTGATCGCTAATTGTGTCTTCATAAGCTCATTTTCTTCTGAGATGCAAGTCGAGTCAAAATTCCATACGAGTTTTTATTTTTTTTTAGAAATAATGATGAGTTTCTTTATAATTCGTGCATTCGTGGCTAAAAATGAAAACATCATCCTTCGCTCAGAAAAAATTTAACACCTTAAGGCAATCCTTCCTCATCCAACATCGCCTTAATCTCTTTATTCTTATTCCAGAATTTCGTTTCGATGTCGTGCATTATTTTCTTGAACTGCGGAAGATCTTTGATGTTATCTACCGCAGGATCGTTATCGAGCAACAGAATCCAATAAACAAAATTGTCTTCTTTTGAAAACAACGTTAAATGCTCGATTGCTTTTTCAGTATCGTTGTGATAGGCATAGTACAGTGATAAATGTACCTGCTTGTAACGGGTGCGGTCCTGATCAGCGAAATCCTTGAAGTTCTTGATATACTCTTCTGCCTTTTCGTGTTGCCCTACTTTTGAAAACACAATTCCGAGGGATATAAAGTCTTCCTTAAATATTTCCATGTGATACGCCTCTCTTAACGAAGCGAACTTCCTGTAATACCGATACGCAGTCTTATAATCTCGCATGGTATAACATATCCTCGCTACTTCTTTCACAATATCAATGCGGGTAGTATCCTTATCTAATTTCTTAGTGAGCTGCTCGCGTGTAAGTTTAATATCTTTATTCCGGGCGTAGCGAAAAAGAATACTAACATATCCAGCGAAATAACTATGTGGATCGTATGCGAGCGAAATATCCATATATTTTATAGCGTCATCCACAAAGCCGGCTTGCATCAAGGCATTGCTCAAATGAAAATACTTAAAGCCTATCATTGCTGAATCGTACGCGGGAAGCTCAATCAGTTTGACTCCCTTTAGCGCATACACAATATACTTGGAAGGATTGGAAACATAGATGCTGTAAAACTCAGTAAGAAAGTGAACTGCCAATCCGGCCTTAGGGTCGTAATCCAGTGCTTGCTCTAAATACGGAACCGCCTGTTCATATTCTTTTATATGTGCATACGATAATGCTTTTGCAATGAGGCACTCTGTCGATTTTGGTTCAAGCGCCATGGCCTTGTTTGCATAAGCATTGATATCCGCTGTATACTTCTTTTCTGTTTGAAATATATCGAGGTAATAAAGTACCATAGTGGCATTTGCGTACGCCAAGGCAAATTTATCGTCAAGTTCAATCGCATTTTTAAAATACGGAACGGAGGCCTTCAGGCTTTCTCCTGTGCTTTGGTAAAACAGATCTTTTCCTTTTAAATAGAAATCATAGGCAACCAAATTATCAGTCGGGATTTTTTCAATTTGTTCTTTTACTTCTGGTGTAATGATCACTTCAATTTCATCGGCAATATTTTTCGCGATCTCCTGTTGCAAAACAAAGATGTCTTTGGTTTCCCTTCGATATTGTTTCGCCCACAGATGTTTATCACTGGAGGCTTCAATCAACTGAATGTTCAATACAATGTGGTCACCGATTTTCTGCCCGCTCCCTTCTACAAAATATTTTACGTTCAGCTCCTTCCCCATTTCCGGAATCGACTTGGTCGTGTTTCGATATTTTTCGGAAGAAGTTCTACTGATCACTCTCAAATCTTTCATTTGCTGAAGATTATTGAGTGTTGACTCCATCAAGCCATTAATTAGATAGAGGTTGGATGAATCGTTACTGTCGTTTTTAAAGGGCAATACCGCAATTGATTTTTCAATAGCAGAAGATTGCGATAATGACCATTCCGTATATCCAAACCATCCCGCAGCGAGAGCCGCCAGTAATACTATGGATCCAAGAATTACGAACTTTCGTTTTCGGTTGGTATCCACAAATATCTGGGTTGGCAGATTATCTGGAATTGAATTCAATTCCTCTTCACTCCTTTTGCCAACCTCTCCGGGAGGATAGCCATAATATTCGCGGAAACATTTAATGAAATACGATGTGCTGCTAAAGCCTACCTGATGTGATATTTCTGAAACGTTAAAGAGAGAAGTTCGCAGCAATTCCATGCCGCGTTTCAGTCGCACCTGGCTGATTAGCTGACTTACGGAAAGTTTGGTCAGCTTTTTCACTTTTCGCAGAAGATTCGACCGGCTCATGTTCATTTCATCCGCCAGTTCCGAAACACCAAACTGCTCGTTCGCCATATTCTTTTCTATTGCGGCAGTAACCTGGCGTATAAATTCCGTATCGGTAGGACTAAAATCAGGCATATTCAGGTCGGAATTTTTTTAAACGAGCAATGAGTTTCCGGCTCAATTTCGAGCATTTGCGTCATAGTTTATATCAATGCGTCATAATTTATATGCATTTGCGGATAGTTGATGGTTTTGTCCGCAAAGATGTTTAGTCCAGCCAGCCAGCCCAGGCCAATTTTACATCGTTGAAAAATTCAACATTAATCGACCTCTTAACAATCAACCATTCACAATTATGAAAACTCAAAACACCCTTTCCTTAAAAGCAGCAGCCCAAATTGCTTTTCTGATCGCTCTCGTAATGACCACTGCTTGTACCGACAAGAAAGCATCTGCCGAACAAAGTCCTTCATTAGCTGAGAAGTCGAACGTTAAGCCTCCGGATGTTGACATCCATACTGCAGTGCTCACGGAAAATGTTGCCGCTCTTAAACAACACATAGCGGCAGGCAGTAATTTGAATGAAAAGGATCCTTTTGGAGGTTCCAGTCCCTTGATTACTTCTGCTGTGTTTGGCAAGAATGACATGGCAAAAATTCTTATCGATGCCGGAGCTGATCTGAACTTTCAAAATAAAGATGGCTCTACTGCATTACATACTGCCGCATTCTTTTGCCGTCCTGAGATCGTAAAGATGTTGTTGGACAAGCATGCCGACAAAACGATCAAGAACTCTTTCAATTCAACAGCTTATGAATCAGTAATTATTCCTTTCAAGGATGTGAAGGGCGCTTATGATATGATGGGCACAGTGCTTGGCCCAATGGGATTGAAGTTAGACTATGTCTACATCGAAAAGACAAGACCGGAGATTGCTGCAATGCTGAAATAAAGTAATAACACTAAATACAAACAAAGATGTTAACATCAAGAAGATATGATATCGATTGGGTACGAGTGATCGCAATCGGCTTACTTCTACTCTACCATGTCGCCATTGGTTTTCAGTCGTGGGGTGTGATGATAGGATTTATCGCTACAAAAAAACCTTGGGCGTCATTATGGATTCCCATGACGATGTTGAATGTGTGGCGAATACCTCTTTTGTTTTTTGTGTCTGGCATGGGCGTTTACTTTGCCATTCAAAACAGAAACCGGAAACAACTTTTACAGGAACGCGCCACCAGAATTTTACTTCCACTTGTATTTGGCATGCTCGCCATCGTTCCCCTTAGTACACTGCTCTGGCAACACTACTACAAGATTGAACTGAACTATAACTTCATAGCTTATAATCCTGGTCATCTATGGTTTCTCGGAAACATCTTTGTCTATGTAATTGTATTTGCTCCCCTGTTCTTCTATTTGAAAAGAAATGAAGACGGACAACTTGTTACATGGATAAAAAAGATTTTTAGTACTCCATTGGGTTTGCTCCCGGTCATCGCAGGGTTCATGACTGAGGCAATACTGGTTAATCCAAATCCATACGAAATGTATGCCTTGACATGGCACGGATTCTTTCTTGGACTACTGGCTTTCTTCTTTGGATTTTGTTTTGTGCTGAGCGGTGATTCCTTTTGGAAAATGATTTTGAAATGGCGGTGGATGTTTCTAGCCGTTGCTGTTATGCTCTATGCGTATCGTTTCTTTCAATTTCAAATGCGCGTGCCAAATTACCAGTTGGCAATAGAATCCAATGTATGGATCTTTTCCGTATTTGCTTTTGCTTCCAAATACCTAAATCGTCCCAGTAAAGCATTGGCGTATTTAAGTCAGGCAGCTTATCCGGTTTACATTCTGCACATGATCTTTCTATCACTCGGATCATGGTTGATATTTCCGTTGGATATTCCTGTTCCTATTCAATTCATTTTGGTTTTACTGTTTACCGTCTCAGGATGTTTCATTGTGTATGAATTCATCATTCGAAGGATCAATATCTTGCGACCTTTGTTTGGAGTGAAAATGAAGGACAACTTGAATACGATTTCTCATGAAAGCAACACTGCATTAAAAGTTTCTTAATCAATTTATAAAAAGATTTATGGTCAAGCTCGAAAATGTAACAAAGCGCTTTGGTTCTAAAACGGTAGTGGATAATGTATCATTCGAAATCCGCAAAGGAGAATTGTTTGGTTTGCTTGGACCCAATGGCGCTGGGAAAACAACAACCATTAACATGATCATTGGAGGACTGAATCCGGAAAGCGGAAACATCAGGATAAACGGTGATGCTCCTGGAAAACAAAGTGTTAAACGCTTATTAGGTATCGTGCCCCAAACTGTGGCACTCTATGAGTCACTTTCCGCACAGCAAAATCTTAATTTTTTCGGTCAGCTATACGGACTAGCTGGAAAGGATTTAAACGACCGTATTGAACACGTATTTGCAATTGTTAACCTGGCCGAAAGAAGAAACGAGCGCGTCAGCAAATATTCCGGGGGAATGAAAAGACGTTTGAATATTGCTGCGGCTCTCCTTCATCGTCCTTCACTATTGATACTCGATGAACCTACTGTTGGCGTTGACCCCCAGTCACGCAATTCAATTTTTGAAAGTCTGAGAGCTTTGAAAAAAGAAGGATGCACAATTATTCTCACCTCGCACTATCTGGAAGAGGCACAAAAACTTTGCGACAGAGTTGGCATTATGGATGAAGGTAAACTGGTGGCTGAAGATAGTGTGGAGAAACTCATTTCGGATTTCGGAGGCAAAAGCCTTCTGACTGTAGAAACCAGCAAGGGCAAAACAAAAATTGAAACGGATCAGCCTGTAAAAGAAATCATCCGAATGAATGAAGAGGACACTATACTCTCGTTACAAATGGAAAGTCCTAACCTGGAAAAAGCTTTTTTAAACATTACTGGAAAACATTTAAGAGATTAACATGAAAGAAATACTAAATCTTACCCGCAAAGATCTTCAGCTACTGATGCTGGACAAAACCAGCTTGATCGTTACGTTCGCTCTACCATTAGTTTTGATTGCGTTGATTGGTAGCGTGTTCTCAACTTCCTTCTCGCCATCATTAGGGATTACCAGCTACGACTATGCGTTTTCAAAGGTGATGTTCTGGGGATTGATTGGAGGTCTCGCCTCTTCAGTTGCTTCTATTGCTATTGAAAAAAATTCGGGCACAATTATTCGCCTGCAAGTCTCGCCTACAAACAAGTTTCAGGTCTTATTAGGAAAGAGTATTGCCTGTGTTGTAGTGTTGATTCTGAGTTCTGTTATCTCGTGGTTGTTCTCAACAGTTCTCTTTGGCATAAAAACAAATTCGCTTGTATTCCTTGTTTTAGTCTTGTTATCGAATGCTGTTTTCTTCACCGGGTTAATGACGTTCCTCTCCAATTTCGTAAAAACAGAGCGTGCCGCTGGAGCATTGAGTTGGTCATTGTCGCAACTGTTGGCCTGGTTCAGTGGTATCATGTTTCCGATTGCCATAATGCCTTCGTGGATGGTGATGATGACAAATCTTAATCCATTAACGTGGGCAGTAAACGCAATGGAAATAGCACTTTGGAAGGAAATTACTTTTGACACAATGCTTTTACCTTTGGGAGTACCCGTCTTTGCCGGACTAATCTTATTCAGTTCAAGTGTCTTTCTCTTTCGCTGGACTTCCCAAAAGTAATTTTATTGAATAAGCGAAATCGATGCACTAGCAGACTCCATTTCTATTGGTTGCAAACCAGAAGCACTTGATTTTACGTAGACAAATTCAGTTGCCTGATCGTCCTTTTTCAGTTTGATCGTATAGGTACCCGGATTTTCAAGATAAAAATCAATGATTGCTTTATGATGTAGCACTTTCCCGGAGAAAATCATTTCACCTTGCTGTGAAAATACTTCCAGGGTGGCACCCATCAGAGTTTTATCAACTTTAAAATAGAAGATATCGCGTTTGATTGAGAGGATTGAAACGTGACTTTTTTGTGCTGCAGCATGCAAGGCCGTGACTGCGATAAGGATCAGAATGATTAGGAAAGTTCTTTTCATAATTTGGGCTTTCCGATAGGTTTGCGATTAATGTGCCAGCACTAAAAACTGCCTTTTCAGGCTAATTTAAAGGCCTAAAAATGGAATCAGTTTCATTATGGGAAAATATTAGTTGGGTGCACGTCACTTTTGCTAACGAATGCAGCATGCACTATTCGGAATATTAATTGGTTATTTAGTGAAATGCTAAATTATAAATAGCCTAACCAAGTACATAAGTTAAACACTCTTTCAAAGACTAATTTCAAATCAAGACTTACAACCCCATACTCCAAGCACAATCTGATCTGAATAGAAATATTAAATTACTTACACAAGTGTGCCTTCCAATTTCTCTCTCTTATCAGAATTATCTTTTGCGTTTTCGGCAATACTGTTTAGAAAACTAAGCGAGATTTTATTGCCATCGAATACACACGTGATCTTGTCACCATGAATAGCTTCCACCGTTTTTATATTAAGCTGCAAGATATTATCACTTTTCCATGTGGCAGTTGATGCAATTTTTGATGGCGGTAACTTTACTATAGCAGGCACAAAAGGATAGGCAAGGCTGTCCTTGTTTGTCGCCCAACTCTCCCATCCAGATTGAATCGTCTGCTTTCCATTTGTTGAATCGAGTTGCAATGCACAGCCTTTTTCCGAGAACTGAAATTGTATTCCAGTGATATTATATCCGTTCGCATTGAATTTCCATTTTGCCATGTTGTATTTTTTGGAAAGTGAAGAACTGACTGACCCTTTGACAACAGGAAGAATGAGACCCGATATATCGGCTTTCAATTTTTTTAACTCAGCTGCATTTTCTGGCAACGGAGAAGACTGCATGGCAGGCAAAATATTTTCCCACATAATGGTCATCTGCTTTTGCATATCCCAGCTTTCGCTCGTCACCACCAACACTGCATCCTGCTGAGGCATCACTACACAATATTGACCAAAGGCGCCATCACCTCTAAAGAAACCGGGTTTACAACGCCAGAACTGATAGCCATATCCCTGGCTCCAATCACTATCTCCTGTATTGGAACTGGTCTGATAACTGCTGGCATCATTTACCCATGCTTCTGTCAGAATTTCTTTTCCTTTCCATTTTCCTTTCTGCAAATAAAGTTGTCCTAGTTTGGCAATGTCTTCTGTCTTCACACGCAATCCCCATCCGGCAACGTTTAATCCTTGTGGTGATTTCTCCCAATCGTGTTCATTGATTTCAAGAGGTGCAAATAATCGTGGGGTAAGAAAAGTTTCCAAATCTTGCCCACCTACTTTTTTAACGATAGCACCTAACATGTAAGTAGCACCTGTGTTGTATAAAAAATGAGAACCGGGTTTGTGTTCAACAGGAAGAGACAAAAAGGTTTTTGTCCAGGTAGTAGTACCCTCTCTCATCTTAGGTGTTGTATCTTCTGCATGACCGGTATTCATAGTCAGCAAATTCTTTATTTTCATTTCCTTGAGATTGTCGCTGATTTCGTTGGGCAATTCATCTGGAAAGAACGAGATAACGGAATCGTCTACACTAATTTTTCCATCTTTCACGAGCAGCCCAATAGCCGTACTCGTAAAACTTTTGCTTAACGAATACAAGGTATGTTTATAATTCGCGTCAAAAGGTTTCCACCAGCCCTCTGCCACAACATTACCATGCCGCAGCAACATAAAGCTATGCCATTGCAAGCCAGAGGCCTGTGCAGCTCCAATAAATTGACGAATGGCCGCAGACGAAATTCCTTGTGATTCCGGGCTCATACGGGCAAAATCGTTTGAGATTGGATCAGGCCAAAAGTCATTGGCTTTTGAAAGGAAGGGCAATATGCCAAGGGAAAAAGTAGCAGCTCCGCTGTGCTTTAGAAAGTCTCTTCTGTTTGTTTGCATAATCGTATTGTGGAAGATACAATTAAAATTAAATTGTACTTACCTCAGCTCGGACTAAAATCCAAAAGATTAACTTCAAATGAGAGCGATCAAATAGACTTGCTTTTCAATCTGTGCCATCTGCGTGTCTTTTAATCCGTGAGATCTGCGGAAAAAATCTAATACACTCTCCCGCTGATGGCGCAGATTATATTGCATTTTTAAATCGTGCATTCGTGGCAATAAAGCCGAACGCGATTTCTCTCAGATAGACGACTGTATGATTACTTTTCAAAATTTATAATATTCGGTAGCTTCCCTTTCAACTTTTAGAAAATGACATTTCTCTTCGTCACAATTAATTTACTGAAGCTGTCGTTGCTTATCCTTTTTCTCGTCATCAACATAAATGATGAAGGCTCTCCGGGCTGGGCATTTCAGCATATCGGTTTCTTCTGGATGATGTTTCTCGTTTTCCTACCGTTATCCTTTTTTGAAAAATCGCGGCTCACTGTGCGGAATGTCTCCTACCCTTACCAGTATATTGCTTTGGTAATCGTGTTGCTCAATTTGATTCCGATATTGTTGGTCAATTGGATTACAAAAGTATACTTCGTGACACAATGCCTTGGAATTGCGTTGGTTGTTTTAGAGACTGTGCTTTACTTTAAACCAAGAGTTTTAAAGTGATATGCACCTGTTAATAATCTTTATGTAGAGAAAAAGTCACACTTGTGGAGTACCAATTGCTCATTTCTTTCGTTAGGGAAAAGGTAAAGTGCATTCAATCCTCTGGCAATCGCTGAGGTGAACAGAGAAGGATGGCATGCTCTTTTCTATAGCGAGTTCGATAATAACTAAAACAAATAATGATGCTTACCATTCGAAATTCATCCAAACTGATCGTATTGGCCTTAGTTTTAATCAGCGCCTTTAGCTGTCAGAGTAAAAAGAAAGCTATGCAAGCCTCTAATGCCGCGGCAGAAAAAGCCAGGATTGAGCGCGAGGCAGCCGATAAGAAAGCAGATGCTGAATTATTAGCAGCAAGAAAAGCAGAAGAAGATAAGGCAAAGAGGGAAGCCGAACAGAATGCAAAAGAAAGTGAAAGTCGATCCAGTACTCCAGCCGTAAAGGTAGGTCAATACTTTAGTGCAATATCCAGCTCAAGCAATCTGGGTTCTGCCAACGCCAGCATTAACGAAGCACTTACCTTATTTGCTTCTCCTGAAACTCCTGTGTTCATTGTGATCAGCGAATCGGGTGGCATGAAAGATTACGACAAGCCCACAACGATCAAAGATTACCTTAACTATCTTAAGGACCAGAAGAAGAATATCAATTCCGTTTCAGGTGTTAAGACGGATGGTAATGGTAAGATTACGGAGTTGGAGCTGAAGAAAAACTAAGTTTAAGTTCCAAGTTTAATGTTCAAGGTTTCAATTTTATTTAGCATTCACTTTTAAATACTATTTCAATGATCAACAACAATTATAAATACCGATTTCTATTGCTATTCAGTCTCGCCCTTAGCGGAACCTTATTTGCACAATCGGATGATGTTAGTCCGGAGCGTAAACAGGCGATTGATTCGCTTGCCTTAGAAAAAGTGAGGGACTTAAGTAAATACATTAGCATCATTGGTAACAAGAAAACCGCTTTTTCAGAATCCAGTCGTGTGATGGACCGAGCCGAAGAACTCTTCTCTCCCGGAAGTGAGATGGGTGTTTCGAATTTGAAAAACAAAGAAGTGAATTACTACAAAGTGCGTAAATACTTTGAACGTTTAATGGCTTTGAACTATGACCGTGTTTCGATTAAGTGGTATGATATACATTACATCAGCGATCTGGAAAGACAACCGGATGGGCGCTATGTAGGAGTCGTTACAATTTATCAGCGATTTGAGGGTGAATCCGATGATGGCATGAAATACAAAGACACTACTAAGAAAGACATCACAATATATGTAGAGCGTAAAAAAACTCAGATACAAGGAAGAACTATTGAGTTTTGGGATGTATTGCTCGGTGATATACGAGTTACGGAAACTGGAGCGTAGAAAAGTTACCGGTTACCAGTTGCTGTTTATCGGTAACAGGCAACCGGTAATCAAGAACTCATTTATTAACTAAAACTACGCATCTTGAAATACTTTTTTGTAATAATAATGCTGGTCATTTTAGTGTGTCCTGTGACTGCGCAGATTGTTGGCGACATGGATGAGAGTAAGCTGTATGCTGAATCAAAACAAGTCAACCAATTTTTTAGACGGTTCAATGGCGAAGAGAGCGAGAAAGGAGATCGCTATTATCCGAAGGACAGACAATACAGAAGTACGAAGCTAAGGAAGAGTTATCTCGGGATGTTGTTTGATGAACGTAACACCGGAATAAGTTCTTCGCTCAAAACAGAATTCGTAAAATATGTATTGGATAAGGGTGAAGCATCTGTTCTCAATTTCCATCAGGGGAATTGGTTCTCAGAGGTACACACTATCTTCACAGTGAATGGTGTAAACCAACCCATTACATTGTATATGGAGTTGGAAAAAGATCACTTAGGGTATAAGTGGGTAATCAGCAAAGTACATGCAGATATGTTTGATCCATTCTTTCAACGGGACACAACAAAGATTGGTCGGTTTCTTCATCCGCTTAGTCATGAATTGGATTTCATGAATTTGAGAAAAGCATTTGCCAATACGGATAGTGTAAGTCAGTTTACCGTGAAGCGGTTTGCGCCAGATCATCTTTCTGTATTTCTATATGAGATCAAGAAAGGGAATTTGAAATTCAAATCGGTGGACGAAGTGAAGTTTCATTTTTTCCAGGTTGAAGGATGGTATTTTGAGCTATCGCAATTTAACCGACCAGGCTACAATACCGGCTGGCTAATTTCAAATCTTGTGAAGCTGAATAATGATGCAGAGAAAAAACTTATGCTAAATTATTTATATAATTAAACCGATCTTAGTGACTCTTTGTGCCGTAGAGCCTTCGTGGCAAAATGGATCGCCACAAAGACACAAAGTCACTAAGGGGCACAAAAGTAACAATTGACAATACATGAGGTACATTATGAAACAATATCGACTTTTAATTACCTCTTTTGTATTGCTTCTTCTTCTTTCATTCAGTGTCGATGCTCAAACCAAAAAGAAACCTGTAAAGAAGACCGTTCAAAAAACACAACCACAAAAGAAGCAAGCACCTCAGAAAAAGCCTGTCACTAAAACAATTCCACCTGTGGTTCGCACCGTAAACGCTACAGAAGATGAAAAACGCGTACGCGATATCGTTGCCTTTCTTCAATATTTACTGAATACTCTTGGCAGCAGCAGCACATCAACACGCGATAAAGAAGTGCTTGTAAAAGAAAGCTATTCCAAAATATTCAGAGACGCTAAAGTGCAGATCGAAGATGATCTGGATGAAGAACGAGTGGTGGTCACTAATAAGGACATTGTTCCCTATCTGAAAGATGTTGATTTTTTTTTCAAGGATGTGAAGTTTGAATTTACTATTGAAGACATTAAAAGCAGCACACTAAAAAGTGGTGAGCTGTTTTATAAAGTTTCCACCAGACGGGTATTGAGCGGAACAACCACCGATGGGGAAGTAATCACCAACACAATACCTCGTTACATTGAAGTAAACTACCAACCTGACGTTCAGGATCTTAAAATCGTAAGCATTTATACCAACGAATTCAATGAGAAGGAAGTGTTAACCAATTGGTGGAGCGACCTTTCAATAGAATGGCAAACCATTCTTCGAAAAAAATTACCTGGTAACAATACCGCGGATAGTTTGCAAATCAGCGAAATCAAAACAATTACATATACTGAAGAACTTGATCTCAGTAACAATGCAATGATTCAGGACATAGAGCCTTTATCGCGGCTTCTCAATTTAAAATCCCTTAGTCTCTACAACACTAATGTGAAGGACCTCACTCCTATTCGCAATCTTACCGAACTAGAGTTGCTTGAGATAGCAACCACAAAAATTTCAGATCTGTCGCCATTAAAGTACGCAAACAAATTAGTGAGTCTTGATATTCGTAATACGATGGTTACGGATATTTCCATTGTCGAAAAAATGCCGTTGTTGCAAAACCTATACATAAGGGAAACGCCAGTGCGTGACTTTTCCAACATTGCTTTGCTCACCGAGTTGAAAAATGCAGATCTCGCCAATACAAAGATTTCCGACCTCACTCCTTTTGAAAATCTGGTGAACATAACCGTGTTAAATCTTTCCGGTACATCCATTCAGGATTTAAATCCATTAAAAAATCTTAAGAAGTTATTGACCCTTGATATAGACAGCACACGCATCAGCAATATTCAGGCGCTGAGCAATCTTGAAAGCCTTACTGTATTGCATGCTAATTATACATCCGTTGCAAACCTTATGGCATTGCAGAAGTTATCACACCTTGAAAAAGTCTATGCCGACCATAGTGGGATTAATAGAGAAGCAGCTAACAGTTTCATTGCTGTTCAGCCAAAAGTGCAAGTCATTTTTGATTCTGATAATTTACAAAGCTGGTGGAATGCACTTTCTCCAGAATGGCAGGATGTATTGAGTAAGGCAGCAAAGGTTGGACTCACGCCATCGAAAGAAGAAATGGCCAACCTCTCGCATTTGGATTCCATCAACATGGGTGGCAGCATTCGGTTGAATACTTTGGAACCCCTGCGTAAACTTCAAAAGTTGCGCGTGTTGATTGCTAGCCGATCCGGCATCAGCGACTTATCTCCTTTGCAAGATCATAAAGAAATCAAATACCTTGATATCAGTGAGACTGAGGTGAGTGATATTTCTATTCTTAGCCAATTCACCAAACTAAAAATAGTTAAGGCTGATAAAAGTAAAATCGAAAACATGGAACGTTTGTCATTGACAGGTCTTGAGCGATTCTATGCCGATAATACAATGGTTCACGATATCAGTGCCCGCGAATTCCTGGAGAAGAACCCTAAATGCCTTTTAATCTTTAAGACCGTGCATTTGAATCGGTGGTGGAATAGTTTAAACAACAATTGGAAAGATGTATTCAGACTTCAGATGGGAAAAGATACAACTTCAACGAGAGAGAACTTACATAAGCTGACAGAGCAAGAAGCCTTACATTTTAAAGATGCACCCGTAAGCGACTTGAATGGCTTAAGTGAATTTGTGCATTTAAAAGAATTGCATTTCTCGGGAACCGCTATCACTACAATACCTCCATTAGAGAATATAAAATCATTGACGTCTCTGCACGCCACTAGCAGTCCTATCCAGCAAATTGAATCGTTGAGTTTAATTACAACTTTAGAGGACCTTGATATTTCCAATACACCGATAGAAGATTTGAAGGTTGTGGGAAATTTAAGTCAGTTGAAGAAACTAAATTGTTCAGGAACTCAAATAAAAAGATTAGACGCACTTGAAAAATTAGAACATCTCGAATCTCTTGATTGCTCCAACACCAACGCAAGCAAGCTCGATCCGCTTGACAATCTTCAACTGAAAACATTAAAGTGTTACAATACTAAAATTTCCAGCCGCACCATTGAAAGCTTCAAAGCGAAGCATCCGGATTGTAACGTAATTTATTATAGGTGAACCTGACACTTTTCTATTCCGCTTTCAACCCGTTCACAGGATTTGACTTTACTACTTTTCTGATCTGACTAGAAATGGTTATCACTAAAACCAGTATCAACATCGAACCGGCAATCGTAACTCCCACTAAAGTGATTGGCATGTGTACTGTGTAGACAGAATCGAGCAGGAACTTTGACAGCATGTAACTAAGCGGTGATGCAATGACCAACGCCAGAACAAACAAAACCACATATTGGTTTGCAATGTTTGTCGCAATGCTTTTTACCCCGGCCCCTAACACTTTTCGGATACTGAATTCTTTTTCGCGCGCAGATACATTGAGTGTCACCAGTCCATACAACCCGAGAGCTGCCATTAAAACAGCCATGATCGCAAAGGCTCTCCACACCCTGCCATAAATTGCTGTTGCTTCATAGTACCCACTCCAAACATCTTCCTGATATCCTCCTTCAAAAGGAATTTCCGGGAAAAGCTTTGCCCATTTTGCCTGCAGGTTTTTGTACGCTTTAAGTTCTGCGCCATGCCTTACTTTCAAAGACAAATATCGGTAGTTAGCTTTCTCTGCAACTTTAAAAATCGCTGGCCTGATCGGTTTGAAGAAATTATAGCTATGAAAATCTTTTACGACTCCGACCACTGAATAGTGGATGCTATCCATTTCGAACTGTTGTCCGATGGGCTTTTCCCACATCATATTCTTAGCCAGAAGTTCATTCACAATCACCGACTGTTTGTCGCTTCCGTCATGATCGTTAAAGATGCGTCCTTCATTCAGTTGCAATCCCATCGTTTCAAAATACTTTGCATCAACGGATAACTGATCAACTTCATATTCTCGATCGGGAAAATGTAAAATGCTAGTGGCATTGCTTTTTCCAAGATGATGACTGGATCCGGAAACAGACAAGACATCAGGATCCTGAGAAACTAGTGCAGATAATTGCTCGTATGCTGCCTGGTCGGGAACGGTTGCGTATAAGGTTTCCCTCTGATTGTATCCCCAGCTTCTATTATCCAGGTAGTTATTATTTTGAGTGAACATTATAGCTGTCGACATGAAGATACAGGCGAGTATCAATTGGAAACTCAGGAGTATTTTCGTCAGGGGACTTCTATTTCCGAATTTTATTGAACCCTTCAAGATTCCCGTTACCTGGAATTTTGAAATGTAAAAAGCCGGATAGATACCAGAAGCAATCCCTGTGACGAGTAAAATAGCAGGAAGGTATATCCAAAGGTTCGGATCATTCAGTTTGAATCCCATACTGAAATCCCATTGTTGCTCAAACCATGGAATAAAAACAGTTGCACCTAAAATGAGGCCAGTGATCATCGCAAAAAATGTGATTACAATATTTTCTGACAGGAACTGAACGATGACCACGCTTCGCGTGGCCCCAATGGATTTTCGTACACCAATTTCCTTTAGTCGTTTGGCCGCAGAAACTATGGCAATGTTAATGTAATTGAAACACGCCAGAATAAGCATGAATGCAACTATGAAACATAGGTAGATCACTGTTTTATAATCACCACTGGAACTCCTCGAAATATCATCTCTGATATTTTCGGACCGTTGATGCAACGTAGCCAATGGTTCAAATACGAAAGAAGAAACTGCCCAATCTTTTTGCACGGCTTCATTCTGAAGCTTTTTATATTTTTCCATCCCGTGTTCAATGGATTTCATATTGGATGGATCATCAACTTGTATCAGAGTCGCATTTACAAAGGCATTCCAGTCGCGGAAGTTGTAACCCGGCTCGGCTGTTCGAAGGTTTTCGAAGTTGATTAGAAAACTGAAACGGATAGTGCAGGATGTTGGGAACTCTTTTGCTACTCCCGCGACCTTAAATGACTTGCTCTGATCTTTACCAACGATCATGAGGATATCCTTACCAATGGGATTTTCTTTGCCAAAGTATTTGATGGACATTTCTTCACTGAGAATAATACTATTCACATCTTTCAACGAACCAATTGTTCCCCACTTCAATGGAAAAGTAAGCATCTCTAAAAATTCCGGATCAGTATAACGCACACGTTCATGAAATACATTGTCTTCATGCTTCATTACTACATTTCTATCTTCAACACGGCAAACCTTTTTGATATGTGCAAAATCTTCTCTCAACATTTCACCCAACGGCAGTGGTGTTCGTCCGAATTGCTGGGCACTGCCATCCCGGTCAGCAAAAAAAGTAGCCAGGTAAACTTCGTTTTTATGTTCATGAAATTGATCAGTGCTATATGCGTAACGGGCAAAGGCGTATCCGAATATGGCAATACCAATGGCAACCGACAGGCCAAATACGTTGATGAATGAATTGAGTTGATTCTTCATCAGACCTCTGATCGAAACTTTGAGATAGTTTTTGAACATATCGTATTGATTTAGGCGTTGAAGTATTTCGAAATTCTTAAGTAATACAGGTCTGAGCAACTTCAGCATTTCCCATGCATACATTCTCTTCGCCTGAACAAGTGATACCTGCTCAATGTTCTCACGAAAAATCTCTTCCATATCACCTTCAATTTCTTCCAGGTATTCTCTCTTAAGAAAGAATCGCAGGAATTTGAGAGGCCACTTGGGCGGATGAATATCGTGGGTTTGAATCATATCGCGGCTGTCCTGACTTCATGAGAAAGTTGTGGCATCGATTCCCACAATCCTTCTCTGATATCTTTCATCTCTCTGAGTATTTTATGAGCGTAAGAAGTGGTGGAGTATATACGCTTGCGCTTCCCTCCTCTTTTTAAAGTAGCTTCACCAAATTCAGAAGTAAGAAATCCTTTTTCTTCCATGCGCTTGAGTGCTGATTGAATTGATCCTACACTTAATCTTTCCCTCAATCGTTCTTCCAGTTCTCTTTTGATTTCAACACCATAAGCTTCCGCCTGAAGGCTTGCAACGGTAAGTAACACCAGCTCTTCAAACTCACCCAGTTTTGTTTTCTTCATACGAATTTGATTTTTATGCTCATTAAATTATTCACTCTTTAAAGAAGACACCGGATTAATCAAAGCTGACTTTATCGATTGATAACTTATCGTCAGCATCGCAATCAAAAGGGCAATGACTCCAGCGAAAACAAAAATCCAGGGTTGAATTTCCATTCGATATGCAAATCCTTCCAGCCATTTGTTCATGGCATACCAGGAGGTAGGCGTAGCTATGAAAATGGAAATGATAACCAGTTTGACAAAATCACTCGATAATAACATCACAATGTTGCTCATATCTGCACCGAGTACTTTTCGAATACCGATCTCTTTTGTGCGCAACTCAGCTGTGTATGTTGCCAGACCCAGTAATCCAAGACATGCAATGAATATTGCCAGACAAGAAAAAGTGGTAAACAGTTTCCTGAAAATGAAATCCGATTTGTACTGGCGATTGAAATCATCGTCAACAAAACTGTAGAGGAAAGGTCTGTGTGGAACCAATCGACCCCACACCTCTTTCACTTCCTGAATAGTCTCTGTAATATTTTTGGATTTTACTTTTAGCGTCATGTACCGGCTTGCATACGCTTCGAATGGTAAGGTTAATGGTTCGATAGTACGATGCAAAGAGGTGTAGTTAAAGTCTTTTACAACTCCAATCACTTCGCCTTCCCTTCCCCATTGACTAAATTTCTTACCAATGATATCAGCAGGATTTTTATAACCGTATTGCTTTGCAGCTGCCTCATTGAGAACAAGTGCTTTAGTGGAATCAGATGGATGATCTCGTGAATACGATCTTCCTGCGACAAGCTCTAGATCAAAATGTGTAATGAAATCTATCCCAACCTGGAAAACAGGTTGCCCCATCATCTTCATTTCGCCATCAGCTGTTTGTATTTCAGTACCTGCATTCGGGAAATAACTTCCGGGTACGCTTCGTGAAAATGCCGTTGAAACAATATCCGGATTTGCTTCCATCTCAATCTTCAGCGCTTCTGATTTTGCATTTACCGCTTCATCATAATTGTAATCCAACACCAGCATGCGCTCGCTGTCAAAGCCCAAATCTTTGTCCAACAGATGATTCATTTGAGTATATACCACTGTGGTTCCCGCAATCAATGCAACGGAAAGGCTGAACTGAAAAACTACCAGTATTCGCCTGAGACTAATCCCACCCTTGTCTGACGTGGCTATTCCTTTTAAAACCTTTACAGGACTAAAACCAGAAAGTACCAATGCCGGGTATGACCCAGCCACGAGACCGATCAACAGCATAATGCCAACCATGACCGGAATGGTTTGCCAGTTAATAAAGTTTTCAATCGTAAATTCCTTATCGGTGAAATCACTCAAACTTGGCAACGCCAGGAAAACGATACCGAATGCCACGAGCATTGACAGGAAAACAATGACAAATGATTCACCTAAAAATTGAGTAATCAAACTTCCGCGGGCCGCACCAATTGATTTTCGAATGCCAACTTCCTTTCCGCGCTCCATCGATCGGGCTGTACTGAGGTTCATGAAATTGATCATGGCAATTACCAGAATAAACAAACCGATAACAGAGAACACATAAATGTTCGCAAGGCTTCCGGTTTCCCCAGGTTGCCGTTGAGCATCGGTTCTGAGATAAACATCTTTGAGAGGCTCAATGACAATTATGTATTTTGAATCGGGACCTTCACGATGTCTGCTCGCGAATGCAGGTATTTTCGCGTTGAATTTGGCTTCATCAAATTGTTCATTTACGAGGAAATAGGTGTATGTGTCTACATATCCCCATTCCTCAAAAATTCCGGGCCGTGATTTTCTGAATGTACTCATGGAGAGTAATACATTAAATCGGAAATGAGAATTGGATGGAACATCGGGCATGACACCTGTTACTGTATAATCTCCTGGAGCAGATCTGCCTGCCGCTTCGCTTCCCTTTAATGATTTACCCAAGGCGCTTTCGTTACCAAAATATTTCCTGGCCGTTGTTTCGGTTAGCACAATACTATACGGAGCGGCTAGTGCAGTTTTGGGATCGCCTTCGAGCAACTTCCAACTGAAGACATCGAATACGGTAGAGTCCATGAAAAACACGCCATCCTCCTGATACAACTTATCACCAACACTAAGCAAAATATCGGCTCGTCCGGAAAATTGAACTACCTTATCAATCTCAGGAAATTCATTCTTAAGCGCTGGCCCGATGGGTGCATTACCCCACACCCAATATGATTCTGTTGATGCCTTCACACTATCTGATTCTTCCCATCCATGAATCACGCGATAGATTCGATCTCCTTTTACATGATAGTTATCATAAGATAATTCATCCTGCACAAACATGAAGATCAAAAGACAACAGGCTATGCCGAGACCAAGGCCAGAAATATTAATGGCCGAGTACGCTTTCTTCTTAATCAGATTTCTCCAGGCAATTTTTAAATAGTTTTTGTACATGGCGTAGTGATTAAATGTGGGAGTGTGTTTTAGTTTTTTTAATAAGACAGGTCTGAACAGCTTGATCATGTCCCAGATATATATTCGTTTTGCTTTGCCAAGCGATAATCGCTCGGCATTATCGAAGAACAGTTCTTCCATATCGCCTTCGATCTCTTCCACGTATTCTTTCCGGATAAAGAATCGCAGGAATTTGACCGGCCATTTCGGTGGACTGATTTCGTTCGTTTGAATCATATTACTTTCAACTCGGGAGTCATTGTACCGGCTGTTGTTGGTATGGAATTCCATAAGCCGCTGCGTATCTCTTTCATCTCCGAAAGTACCTTATGAGCATACGAGGTAGTAGTGTAGATACGCTTGCGCTTTCCCCCTCTTTTTAAAGTAGCTTCTCCGAATTCAGAAGTCAGAAATCCCTTCTCTTCCATGCGCTTGAGTGCTGATTGAATTGATCCCACACTTAACTTCTCTTTTAAGCGATCTTCCAGTTCTCTTTTGATTTCAACGCCATAGGCTTCTTGTTGAAGTGCAGCCACTGTGAGAAGAACCAGTTCTTCAAATTCACCGAGTTTTGTCTTCTTCATGTTGATATTAGTCGTGATTGCAGTAAATATATTACAATTATTTTATTCGCAATTGCAGTTTTTATCATATAGTTGATTTAATTCTGTAAAATATTGACCGTAATTAATTGATAAATAGAAACTTATATAAAAGTAAGAAATGAACAAAAAAGCCTGGCTTAAGAATTTCTGATGATAGTTGGGGGCTCAGTGCACCAAATGGTTGATTCAGTACATGATGGTTAGTTATCCTCCAGAAGATTGTCGAATGACTTTACTGGAAGGTTATATAAGAAGATTGGAGATTGAAATCCTGACGCTTTATTGATTATTAATAACCAATAAACTTTCATTCTTTGTGTTCAGAATATTGTTACTGCCCCAATCCTTCATGAGATTGATTATAGGCAGAAGTGATTTACCTTTTTCAGTTAAAGTATACTCTACTCTTGGTGGTATCTCAGGATAGATAACACGGTCAATAATTCCATCTCGCTCAAGTTCACGAAGCTGAGTAGTGAGCATCTGTTTACTGATTTCTTTGAGCATCATACCCATCTTGCCGAAACGATTAATATCGTTATCAATTAGGTGTAGTATTAAAAGCTTCCACTTGCCTCCCATAATCTCCATAGTTGCTGTTACAGGGCATCTTTCTAAATTGGATAATGATTTTTCATTCATAATGTATTGATAATCAATATTAGTCTAATTTTAATGACTATCTCAGTTTATTATAACTACTCACAAAATAAGAAGTATTGCGTTAGACTTGCAACATCATTCAAACAAAAATTCACATATCATGAAAAACTATCTCATAACAGGGTCGATTGGAAACATCAGCAAAAGTATTGTTGAAGGATTGGTGAAGGCAGAACATTCCGTAAGTGTCATTACCTCTTCATCAGAAAGAGTAAGTGAAATAGAAAAGCTCGGTGCAAAGGCACTGGTAGGTCAGTTGCAGGATCTGGCATTTCTTAAAAATTCCTTTAGTAAAGCAGATGTTGTATACACTATGATCCCTCCTATCTGGCAAACGAATAACTGGAGAAAATCACAAAATGAAGTGGCAAAGAATTACGCTGAAGCATTACGATCCAGTACTGTAAAGTATGTGGTGAACCTAAGTAGTATCGGTGCACATTTGAAAGATGGTGTTGGTCCTGTAAATGGTGTCTATGATCTTGAACAAATGCTAAACACATTAACCGGTATCAACATAAAGCATCTACGCCCATCTTATTTCTACTTCAATCTCTTAGCACAGATTGGTATGATTAAACAAGCCGGTATAATGGGTGGTAATTTTGGTGATCAAGAGAAGGTTTTTCTTGTGCATCCAAAAGACATTGCCGCTGCAGCACTCGATGAGCTTTTAAAACTAAACTTCACAGGAAACTCAGTTCGCTACATCATTGGTGATGAACGTAGCGGTGAAGAAATTTCAAGCGTATTGGGAAAAGCAATCGGTAAGAATTTGAATTGGGTAACGTTTACAGATGAACAACAAAAAGAAGGATTGCTTGGAGCTGGTCTTTCTGAAACACATGCCAGTGGATATACAGAAATGGGGAACGCATTGCGCGCAGGTACTATGCAAGCTGAAGCTCGGATGCATAAACTTAACTTCAGCCCTACCAAACTAGAAGACTTTGCAACAGAATTTGCGAAAGCATACTCAGCATAGAACAAATCAAATTAGCATTGATAGTTTAAAGCACGGAATTTAAATTCCGTGCTTTTCTATTTATAGGTAATCCATAAGACCCTATTTCTGATGCGATTTTCTTGCAGCATCTCTACCCTAAAGTTGTGGAACTATTTTAATGGTGTGTATCATTTTCCACATCTATCTCCTTCATAATGACTGATCAATTGAATTTTACAGGTGGCATGAAGATTTCAGTGTATACAAGGAGGATTGATGCCAAATCTATCCTAAAATTTAAATGAACCATTTATGAAAAAGTTAATCGTATTGAGCGTCATATGTCTGGCGGCTCAAATTTCTTTTGCTCAATATGCTTTGCGAAAAGGCCAGGCACAATTCAATGCAGGCGTTGGTCTTTCATCCTGGGGACTTCCAGTTTATGCTGGTTTTGATGTGGGTGTACATCGCGATATTTCTGTGGGCGGGGAATTGTCCTACAGGGCCTATTATGATCGCCCTGATAACAACCGATATCATCATAGCATTGTTGGACTTTCCAGTAATGGTAACTACCATTTTAATACAGTATTGAATATGCCAACGAATTGGGATTTCTATGCGGGGCTTAACCTGGGATTTTACTTTTGGAATTCAGATAATGACTATCCCGGTGATCATACTTCAGGGCTCCAGTTGGGGGCGCAAGTTGGAGGCCGTTATTATTTCACAGAAAGGTTTGGATTAAATCTGGAGGTTGGAGGCACACCTGCTTTCTCTGGAGGCAAATTTGGAATTACACTTAAATTCTAAGTGAAGTTTGTGAAGAGATTACATATTTCAATAGTCACGAAATAGAGACAGTCATGATGAAAGTTTTGGGGATTATTCTTTTGGTAGTGGGGTTTGTTTCCATAGGCATTTCTGGTCTTTGCGTAATTGCTAAAGAACGCTTTGCCAATTTTGAATCATTCGATGAAACAACCCATAGAACATCCTTGTATAACTCAACCCTTGCGGCAATTGTGTTCCTCGGTACAGGCACTCTTGTATTAATAGCAGAGAAGGAAGATCGATTTATTAGTAAACGCAAATGATTGATCTTAGATCACAAATGTTCTTACTTCACTTCGTCCTCACTTTTTTACCTTAAAGGGCTTGTACATTACAAATCTGAAATGCATCGAAGATATCTTCCATGCATTTCTTTTACCGGATTGAAACCATATTGGCTTTTGATTACATTGTGGGTTTGATCTGTTACTATGAGTCAACACAAAGACAATTGTACCTGTGGATGTAAGTCATCTATTCCCGAAGGAGTCTCCCGAAAAGATTTTTTAAAAGCGGCAGGTGCTGTTACCATTGGCTTAGGTCTATCGCCCATGGTTTCGCTAGCCATGATGGATGAAGGTAAAGCGAAAGAAATTCAGCAGAGCAATACAATTAAGAAGGGCAAGGCGCAAAAAATTACATTGCTGCATACAACGGATATTCACGGACAGATTAATGTGCATGATGAATTCTTTTGGGAAGATGGCAAACCTGCCTTTAAAAAGCGCGGTGGCTTTGCCCACCTCAAAACCATGATCGCTGAATTACGAAAACAAAATCCCAATACATTGTTGTTGGATGGAGGTGATTGTTTTCAGGGAAGCGGAGTTGCTGTACTTACACAAGGACAAGCCATGATTCCCTTGATGAACAACCTGAAATATGATTTGGTATTGCCAGGAAACTGGGAAGTAGTATACGGCAAGAAAATTTTGCTGAGCGATTTAGCAGCTTACAATGCACGTAAGATATGTGCAAATATGTTTGACGATGATGAAGCAGGCAATCTGCTTTTTCCTCCTTACAGTATTTTTAAAATCGAAGGAGTAAAGATTGGATTCATAGGGTATAACGATCCACTAACCCCCATTCGACAATCTCCCGATTACAGTAAGGGTATAAAATTTACTGATCCGGAAAGGAATATTTCTAAATACATTAAAATACTCCGCGAGCAAGAGCAATGCAAATTGGTATTTGTGATGTCGCACATGGGACTTGCACAACAGTTGAACCTCGCCTCTCAACCGTATGCCGAAGGAGTTGATTACATATTAGGAGCTGATACTCACGAGCGCATTCGTGAACCTTTGCAAGGAAAATATGCTAAGGTTACAGAGCCGGGTGCATTTGCTTCCTTTATCGGTAAGCTGGACATCGTAATGGAGAATGGTGAAATAAAAGATGAATCGTATGAGTTGCTGGATGTTGATCCGGAGCGATACAAAGCAGATGAAGAGATGAAACAGCTTGTGACGCAAGTGTACAAACCGCATGAGAAAGAATTGCATCGCGTAATTGGCAAAAGCAAAACCATCTTAATGCGAAATTACATATTGGAGACACCAATGGATAATTTAATTACGGATGCATTGATGTGGAAATTTAAAACGGACATTACCTTGTCAAATGGATTTCGGTTTGGTACTCCGCTATTGCCCGATAACAAAACGGGTGTTGTTGATATCACAAAAGATTTTTTATGGAGTATGTTACCCGTGAACTCGAGAGTGAAAACGGGTGATGTTACCGGTCAGCAAATCATGAACTGGCTTGAGAAAGAATTGGAGAATACATTTGCCACAGATCCGACAAAACGTTTCGGAGGATGGCTTGTTCGCTTCAATGGAATGCAAATTACCATAACAATTGGCAACGAAAAAGGAAAGCGAGTGCAGCGTGTAACCATCCAGGGTAACCCGATTGAAATCGAAAAGTCTTACACGCTCACTGCCTGCGAACGTGATGGTGATCCTGTGGACACGTTATGTCGATTGACGGGAATAAAAAATCCTACTACAAAAAAAATACTTCTGCATGATGTCATGGAAGAATATTTATCAGTATTCTCACCGGTGTCACCCATGATTGAAGGAAGAACAATTGCTACCGATGCCCCATCTACTTTATTAACGCAAGTGACATTGGGTAGTAATTATCAATTCAGGTAATATTTTTCCTAAGAAGTCATTTTCTTTTTTCTTTTTGGAACTTTGTAACCTTTCTCACGTGCTTCAGAAATTCCAATAGCGACTGCCTGCTTAGGATCAGTCACTGCATCACCACTTCCTGATTTTAATGTTCCTGTTTTCATTTTTCGAACAGCCCTCGCTACTGTAGCCTGAGCCTTCTTTGAATATTTTGTCATGGCCTTAATTTTTAAATTCTAAAAGCTCCCTGTTTTCATTATTAAAGGAAGTACCTCATTATTCATTAATGTATCAATTTACGCACCAGAGGATACAGACTTTTCAGTCTCATAGAATCAATGCAAAATAGTAAACAAAGAAACTGTGGATTATTTCCTCGTAGATTTTTTTGCATTCATCTGTAGTAGAAAATCGTCAGTATGAAATGTTACTCACGTTAACAAAGCGGATGTAAATGATTATTTAAGGATCGTCCTGTTTGGTATGAATATTTCTAATTCAATCACACAAATTAATATTAACTATTTTAAATTAAACATTTGAATTATGAAAATGAACGTGAGAATATTTTCAAAGCTATCAGCATTAGCATTTTTGATAGCAGCTTCTGCTTCTATGATGAGTTGCAGCGATGATGACGATGACGCGATTACACTAACAGGACAAGCCAAAACGTACACACTTAATTCGGTTTCAAATCCGGCTATAAGTGGTACGGTGAAATTCGCAGAGCGAAGCGACCATTCAACCATTGTTACGATTGATCTTGACGGAACCTCTTCAGGTAATTCACATCCGGCACATATCCATGCTAATTCAGCTGCTGAAACAGGTGATATCATCATTGATTTAAGCGCTGTCGATGGCGCCACTGGAATGAGTGAAACAATAGTGACAAAAAAGAAGGATGGAACATCTATTACCTATGCGCAACTTCTTGAATTGGATGGTTACGTTAATGTGCATTTAAGCGCAGCGGACATGGCCACACTTGTTGCACAAGGAGACATCGGATCGAATGAAGTGACAAGTACATTTACGACTTATACATTCAGTCCGGTTAATGCTTCTGGAATTTCTGGTGCCGCTAAATTTTACAAGCGTGCTAACGGTACTACCCTTGTGGTGATCGATTTGGATGGTGCTTCATCAACAGGCGAATATCCAGTCTATCTTTATGACAATGACGTCATTACGCCAGGTCCGATTGCAATTGATTTGAATACTGTTAATGGTAGCACCGGAGTTAGCTACACAAACGTAACGGAATTGAATAATGGTACAGCTATCACTTATGATCAGCTTATTGACTATGATGGACATATCAGCGTAAGCGCAAGCCCGTCAGAACTTTCAACATTCGTTGCTGAAACGAATGTCGGAGCGAATTAAGTTATTCAGCCTTATTTATATTAAAGAGGTTGGCATTTTATGCCGACCTCTTTTTATGTTAAATGAAATACGAAGAAAATATTAATTACAAATATAATTTCGGTGCTGCATTGAGCATCGGAAATTGACGCTGATGCCAGTACGGATAGGTCGGAAGAATTTCACTAACCTTGTCTAATTTTTTTACCTGATCTATCGTTAAGTTCCATCCTACTGCTCCCAGATTTTGTTTCAATTGCTCTTCATTTCGTGCACCGATGATAATGTTCGAAACAGTAGGGCGCTGCAGCAACCAATTCAATGATATTTGTGAAATAGTCTTGCCCGTTTCATGCGATAGTTCGTCCAATACATCTACAATTGAATGAAGTCGTTCGTCATCCTGCGTGGTATTCAGCACAGGATTTCCTCCTTGTGCTACACGAGCATCTGATGGAGCAGGTTTATGCCTGCGATATTTACCAGTGAGTTTACCACTCGCCAATGGACTCCATACAATTGTTCCAACGTTCTGATCTAAACCCAAAGGCATTAACTCCCATTCGAAATCACGATTGAGTAAAGAGTAGTATGCCTGATGCGCAACATATTTAGACCAACCATAACGTTCAGAGATCGACAATGATTTCATCAAATGCCAGCCTGAAAAATTGGAGCAGGCAATGTATCTTACTTTACCACTTTGTACGAGACCATTCAATGCATTAAGGGTTTCATCAATTGGTGTATTGGCATCAAAGCCGTGCATGTGATAGATATCAATGTGATCCGTATTCAATCGCTTCAAACTTTCCTCACACGATTTAATAAGATTGAATCGTGAAGAACCAAAATCGTTGATAGCATCCGTCATCGGAAAGGTTGCCTTCGTTGATATCAATACCTTGTCTCTCAAACCCGTAATGGCCTTCCCTAAGATCTCTTCTGATATTCCTCTTGAATAAACATTGGCAGTATCAAAAAGATTAACTCCCGCATCGAGACAAAGATTGATCATCTTTGTGGCTTCATCTACTTGTGTACTCCCCCAGGCCTTAAAGAAATCATTACCACCTCCAAAGGTTGCGGTACCAAAGCTCAGCACAGGTACTCGCAAACCAGCACATCCTAATTGTCGGTATTCCATTAATAATTAAGTGATTTAGTTTTATCCAAATTAAAAGGTGAACTCTACATTATGATTTAGTTCAACCTTATGGCAATTATAGGTATTTCCTAAAGATGTTTTCAGGAATATGCTATTTACCTGTCGCGATGGCCTAGTAAATTGTCGGAATTAGCAAGACAGAAGTGATGTATCCGTCAGTTGAAGCATTGTCATACATCTATTACCATAAGCGACTTAGCGCTTCAACTGCAAATTGATTTCTGATGGGCATAAAAAAACCGAGAGTCTCCCCTCGGTTTTTACCTACCTATACTCCCTAAAACTATCCGATCACTTTTTCAAGCTCATCGATTTTTTGTTGAGCCTCAATCTTACCAAGGGAAAGGGCTATCTTATAAAGCTCCAGCGCTTCACGTCTGGTTTCTTTCTTCTTGCGAGGTGCAAATTGTGTACGCTTCGCTACTAATTCCAAAGCTTCTGCACGTTGATAAAAGAGATCAGCCTTTTCTACACGTGCTGTTTCACTCATCACGCGAGCTTCTTCTTCTTTTGTAACCAATTCTGTTTCTTTCACTTTGATAAACTGTTCGCGTTCACTGATTACTGAATCTTTATGTGTAACCTGAGTAAGCAATACACCATTTTCATTGCGCAGTTTAGTACCCTCTTCCTGTAATACAGCCAATTGCTTATTGGCGTCTTCCAGTTCGTTCTTTAGGCGCTTAATTGTTGCTGAGTAACCTGACTTTGATGAATTTGATTTCTTCAAGGTTTCCTCAAGATTTGCAATCTTTGCTTCGGTTTCACCCACATATTTGTTTATGTTTTTCAAACGCGCTGTGTAATCCTGAACGTTTGTGCCTTCAACCATACTAAGACGTAACGCAGCACGATTAGCATCAATTGAGTCTAATAATGTACCCACTTCCTGAAGAGTGGCCATTGATTGTTGCGCAGCATTTAATTCTACTCTTAAAGAATCATTGCTTGATTGTAATCTTTCTTTTTCTTTTACTCCGCAACTGGAAAGAAATGCTACCAATGCGATTCCAAGGATAATTTTAGTTTTCATGGTTATTGTTTTTTGTTAATTTAATAGTGTCTTGGATCAATGTATTCCAAAGCGTATGCCAGCGTGGTTAAAAATTTATTTTGATTTGCATTTGTAAACCAACTGTTAATTTTGACGGATTGTCGATTGATTCATTCATATACTGTCATTATAGAAAGAGAAACAAGAATATATGTTGATGAAGATTGTGGATTTTTTTTCACAATCCCTGAAAGCATTTCTACTATCTACTCACTTCTTTTCCGCCTTCTTTTGCTTCTTGAAATAACCCCTTAACAAAAAGTTGTGTTGAAGCGCTTCCATATTTTCGTCCAGTTTAACGGAAGCGGATTGGGCATTATCAAGAGTGATTTTAAGTTTATTGGCGAAGACTGTATCGGCCAACAAAACACCAACAGCATTATTGTTACTGTTAATCTTAGCAATCACAGCCTGCAAATCGTGCGACATACGTTTTGCATCAGCACTAACTTTTCCCACGTTGTCCAGTGCACTTTCAAATGTAGATACATAGGCTGTATCCGTTAATAGTTTAGTTACCAGACCATCTCCATCATTGATTTTATGCATGGTAAAATTCAATTGTGACGTAGCTTTGTTGGTATTGTCGCCTGCTGATTTCAATGATAGAATGGCAGAACGCAAATCATCGGAGATCGGTCCATCATGAAGTAATTCTCCAAAGATGCCTTCTCCTTTATTTAGTCGTGCGCTGATCATCTTAAGATCATCTGTAATGGAGCGGGTATTCGTTCCTACTTCTTTCGCTAAATTAAAAAGCTCCTGTGTATCCGTAGGTGAATAGGAATTAATGGTATCACCGTTTTCAATAATCTTAGCACTGCTACCGGGTCGGATTATGACAATTTTATTCCCGATCAATCCATCGGATCCTATAAAAGCTGTTGCATCTTTCTTGATGAATTCATTTTGCTTATCTTTTAGGGAAAGCTGAACAATAACCTGACCTTCTGATATAATTTGTACATTTTTTATTGTGCCTACCTTAACGCCCGATAGCCATACATTATCCCCTTCTTTTAGACCTTCCACATTTTTAAAAATGGCGGATACCATATAAGTCTTATTAAAGAAGTTATTCTGGCTACCTAAATAAAAAATGGTAGATAGGAAAATGATAATTCCACCCAGAACAAAGGCTCCTAGTTTGATGTTTTGTTTGTATTCCTGCTGGCTCATAATAAAGTTTTTAATAGTTAAAAAAGGCTGCTAGCTCTGCGTCACCTTTTGCTTTTAATTCATCGAATGTTCCTTCAATTTTATTCACACCTCCAAATAGAGCAATCACTCTGTCGGCAGTAGCTCGTGCACTACTGATATCATGAGTAATAATAATAGAGGCCGTATCATGTTTATCTCTCATTTCCAAAATCAGATCGTTGATTTCTGCAGCTGTAATCGGATCCAACCCTGAGGTAGGTTCGTCATACAACATGATCTTTGGTTTGAGTATTAATGTTCGGGCAATACCAATGCGCTTCTTCATGCCACCCGATAGCTCTGCCGGTTTTTTATCGGCTGATTTTTCAAGACCCACTTCACGAAGCGATGTCATCACACGATCATCAAGTGTTGCTTTATCGAAAATTTTAAGATTTCTTTTTAGTGGAAATTCCAAATTCTCGCGAATCGTCATGGAATCATATAGTGCGCTGCCTTGAAATGAAAATCCAACTTGTAAGCGGTATTCATTCAATTTCTCATTCGATAAATGAGGAACATCATAACCGAGTACATGTATATCGCCACTGTCTGCTGTTAACAATCCAACCATACATTTGATCAATACGGATTTACCTGAACCTGATTTACCCAGTATCACCAGGTTTTCTCTTTCATATAAATCCAGGTTAACATCCTTCAATACCACCTGATCACCAAAATGTTTTTCAACATTTCGAAGCTCTGCCACTTTTTGTCGTGTCGTCTTATTGCTGTTTGTTTCGTTTTCCATTATCGGATCAGGTTTAGAAATTGCAACATGATAAGATCGATCACGAAAATGAAAACCATCGAAACGACTACAGCGGTATTTGCCGCCTTACCAACACCAGTTGTACCCTGTTCTGTATGATAGCCTGCGTAGCATCCAACAGTGCCTATGGCAAATCCAAACAACGCAGACTTAATAAGAGAAGAAAATATATCGAGATACGTTATAGCAGCCGACACTTCATTGATGAATAATACAAACCCAGTGTTGTTAAAGGAATGAACCATCACCAACGATCCGAGTAAGGCAACAGTATCAGAATACAGTACCAGTATCGGAAGCATGGCAGTGGTTGCAATTATTCGCGTTACCACTAAATAAGAAAACGGTCTCGTGCCTGAGACCTCCATAGCATCGATCTGTTCTGTCACTTTCATACTTCCTAACTCAGCTCCAATATTGGATGCTAATTTACCGGCACAAATAAGTCCGGTAATGAGTGGACCCAATGAACGTACAATGGCCTGCGATACTAATGATGGAAGCCATGATTCAGCACCAAAGGATGCAAGTGAAGGTTGAGATTGCTTGGTGAAAACAATTCCCGCTAAAAAAGAAGTAAACGTTATCAGTAAGAAAGATCGATAACCAATGTTGTAGAATTGATTCAGAATTTCCCTTCCTTCTAACGGAGGCCTTAACCCCTCTTTAAAAAACTGCCCTATAAAACGGATGATTGACGCAACCTTAAGAAGTAAATTTCCAACCTTCATTATATCATATTTCTTCAACGGTATAGAAATTCCGTGCCACTAAGGAATAGTTTACCGTATTGCGTTTAAAGCTTAAATGAAGTCTGCCATTACATTAGTTAGAATGATGTGTAGAAATAAGTCCACACACACATTTAGCAAACCGCGCATGCAAACAATAGGGCGTTTAAATGACTAGCACAAAATTTGACTTAGAACTTAGTCTATGCGCATATCCTTATTTCTTGTTCTGATGGTTTTGATTTCTATCAAATCATTGGCGCAGCAACCTATTAAAAAGAAGTACACGATACATAAAAACAAGTTTGTTATTTTAAGAGATACTTCCTTTGTTACCAAAAGAGATACTGTTCTCTATCTATCCGAACAAGACGTTAAGAGTTTTCGGGTAAAAGAAAATCCGCATTCAAAATCAAATCGATTTTACGACTCCGTACAGAACCGTGCTTCTCAAACAAAAATTACAAGGGGGATGGCGGATTTGCTCATCAAAAAAAAGAGCCGAAAAACGGTAGTGAATAATAGTATCGAAAAAAGTGAAGATACCTTTAAACAATACGCTGACTATTTCATTGGAAATATCTCGTTTAAGGCTGTTGATCTGTTAGAGGGATCTGTTACGGATACATTGCAAAAGTCTACTACAAAGTTTGGTAAGTTCATTAACAAAGTTCACAAAGACACGCGTGCATTTATTATTGAGCAAAACCTGTTATTCGAATCCGGAGACAAGGTGGATCCTTATCTTCTCGCGGACAACGAACGCATCCTGCGGCAGTTCAGAACCTTGCGCGATGCGAGGATCTTGTTGCGTGTAGTCAATGCAAAAAAGAAAATAGTTGATATTGTAGTGGTTACACAGGATGTAGCTTCAATCGGATTTAGCGGGGATTATAGCTCAACCAACAAGTTTAGTGTTGATGTTTATGACATTAATATCTTAGGTCTTGCTAAACAACTCCAGCTATCCTATTTCAGAAATGGTGGTGAAAGCACTCCAAATGGTTACGCCATTACCTTTCGGGATCCGAATATCCGAAGCAGTTTTATTCAGAGTGAAATTCAATACACACATAATAATGAACGAACACAAACACGTGTCTCGCTTGCACGCGATTTCTTTACGCCAGAAATTAAATATGCCGGTGGAATTGATATGTTCACAACGAATGAGAGGTTTTATTTCGAAGATACAGACACACTGGAAATGCCGTATCGCGAAAACAATGTGGATGTTTGGCTCGGGCGATCTTTCCAGTTTCAAAAGAGAGCGAATCTTATTACTTCTCTACGTGTGAACACAAGGGATTTTTTTCAAAAGCCATTTGTGTCATCCGATTCCAATTCCTTTTTCTACGATCGCACGTTTTATCTAGGTAGTATAACACTGATAAAACGAAATTACATGAAGAGTTCATTGATCCGTGGCTTTGGAAGAACGGAAGATGTTCCGGTAGGCGGGTATGTTAGTGTACTACTCGGCAAAGAAGTAAATGAATTTATTGATCGGAATTATTTGGAGATACGACTTAATGGCGGGATATACATTGCAAAATATGGATACTTTAATGGTGGAGTTACTATGGGTTCATTCACCAGAAGGGATAATCTGCAAGACGGAATAGTTTCACTCAATGCGTCCTATTTCAGCAATTTATTTAAAATCAAACGCATTCGATCGCGGCAATTTATCAACCTGAGTTACACTCGGGGAATTAATAGAGTTTTGGATAAGACGATAGGAATTGATGGCAAATGGCGAGATATAAGTTTGCTTGCTCCCTATGGGGCAGAACGATTTGTATTTGGAGCAGAGAATGTCTACTTCATGCCGTGGTATACGTATGGTTTTCGATTTGCCTTTTATCATAATGTGAATGTGAATGTGTTAACGAATGAGCAGCACCTTTTCCAAGGGAAGAATTTCTTTACATCAATTGGTGCAGGTGTTCGGATGCTCAATGAAAATTTAGTGTTCCCAACTTTTACATTGGACTTTATCTATTTCGTTGGCAACAAATTATATTCTTCTGATTTTCAAATTAAATTTAGTACACAACTCAAGCGATTGTTTGGAAACGATCAACTGTTTAAACCCACGGTAACGGCTTTTCAGTAATCCGTGAAAGTTAAAAATATTATTCTCTTAGTAAATAGAGTAACAAGAATGATTCTGCACTCGAATGAGAGCGATCGCAGTGAAGTCAATGATTGCTGTTGCGCGGAATGTTGTGTGTATGATCCACTTAACATGTAGCCGCGCAAAAAGAAATCCAAACACATGAATTCCGCCACGAGCGAAATTCATGTGTTTGGATTA
>JBDTTT010000048.1:0-38041 GCA_039930485.1 Chryseolinea sp. | reverse complement strand
GTGGGATTTTAACCGGGATGAAGTCCTACAGATGCAACCGGACCCGTTTGGGCATTAACTCGATAGGACAGAAAAATGAAATTAGTGAGGATAATTATACTCACTGCGAGGGTAAGGGGTTTTTTCATAAAAGCTAAAGATTAAAGTAGCGTCAAACTCAAACAACAGAACAAGCTACTAAAAGTTGGTCACATTATAGATAAAGAAGACCTACGTTTTGTATTGATGGCACAGGGATTACAAAACCCGCTTAGGAAGTTTCTCCTCAATTACCTCTCCATTCTTTTCATAAACATAATAAGCATTGCTTTCTTCATTTATGACAAGCACCTCTTTCACTGTATTGTCCTCAAAATAAATAGCCGCTTTATTATCACAGGCATATCCTGCTTTAAACTCTTTTGATTTTATGTATCCTTGAAATCTTGGTCTCCGTTCAGGTTCAGCATCATAATGCGGACTGTGACTCGCCTTTATAAATCCGAGGCAACTTACCTTACTTAATTCCTTCGGACGTGAATCCGTTGTACCCTCTTCAAACCAACAAAGAGAACCGGCACTGCCACCTGCAAGTACAATCCCTTTGTCCCACGCCTTCTTTAAAATCACATCAACGCCTTGTGCTTTCCAGATTGCCATCATGTTTAAGGTATTGCCTCCACCCACCACGATGGCATCCATGTTGAGCAATACCTCTTCAAAAGATTCTTTCTGTTCGTAACTATTGATAAACATTTTTTGAACAAAAGGATGAACTTCCAGTGAAGCACATACTTCATACCATCGGACAATGCCTCCATCACCATCTGCTCCTGCAGTTGGCAAATAGCAAAGTCTTGGTTTTGGTTTTCCGGTAAGGCCAGCTACATATTTTACAAAGGGTGGATTATATCCAGCTCCATATGCTACAATTTTTCTTTTCGATTCAGTCATCTCAGTTTGTTCAGCATTTAATTTTAGGGGGAGCATCATGGCAGCCACCGAGCCTCCGGTTAGTTCTATAAAATTACGTCTTTTCATTTTTCACATCAGAGTTTGTGAAGATACTTATAGATAATTAAATAACCTTGACAAACCTAAAGATGAGCAACGAAAGAATATCGCTGCATTGATTCGATTTGAACTGACTTAACGAGTATGGTTTTGAATTTGAAAGATATATAAGAGTAATGCTGAAATATATTACCGCAGAGCCGACTATTTTTAGGTCTGGTTTTTACATCTCTTAACTGGTACAATCGTCCACTTGTACCTAAATACTTTCCAGCGTTCGCTGGAATTTCTTAATCCGTATGCCAGTTAAGGTTTTTAGCTTTACACGAAACGAACAAGTATTATTTGATTTTGCCTTTGGTAGGAATTTGATTTCCTTAATCAAGCGGACGCTTGAAAAATTATACACACAAGCGGACGCTTGCGCAAGACGGGCGTACTGAATCGACTTCAGGAAAACGCCATTGACCATCTTCAGCAATAGAAGCGCTGAGGAGTTCTCCTTTGGAATCTTCTAATACTGTGGAGTATGAATCGTTGAATAATGTATTGGGTAAACAAAAATAATAGACGACCAACATAACGAGCGCTACACCAAGTCCTATTCTGATTTTGTTTTTGCTGTTCATGAATTACAAAAATAGGAAAGGAAAGGCATTCAAATTCTTATTGAGTAATTTATTAGGTACAAGCTCACTACACATGCCCACACGCCCTTGTTGGTGTTCCTCACACTAACAAGGGAATGCGGATCTACTATGGATTAACAGGCACTGCTTTTACAACCTCCACAACCTGTCCTTTCTTCCTCGCATAAATGCTGTGATCATACATCGCTTCACAACTTACAGCTGGTAAGTAATATGAACCGGCATAACTCGCAGTAAGAATTGTGTTGAACGTGCGAACACTTCCCGGAGATAAATCGAAGTAAGTATACACCCGATCATCGCGAATGTCCTGATAATTTCCCCGATCGGTTTTGGTTGTGTTTTCATCGTCATTCAAACGAAGATTGTTAATCTCCCAACCCGAAGGGAATATTTGAGATAAGGCCATGTTTTCATACTGACCACGGAGACCCGGATTTTTTACAGAGACACTTACGATGAACTCCGTGCCTTGTTCCAATTTGGTTGGATCAATTACATTTCCTTTTGAATCGAAGTAACTGGTAGTAAGTACAAGATTATTTTCTTCTGATTCTTCCAATCCTCTTGCCGGTATACCCGTGTTGATCACACGCACAAATAAACTTCCACCACTTTCGTTCGTAATATTGATAGCACTCTTCTGCATACCTGTAATCGATAATGGAACTTGTGAAAGCGGTAAGTCTGTACTGGCGTGAACTGTTTTACCTCCATAGGTATAAGCGAATTTAAGATCACCGCGTTTTTCTTGAGCTGCAAATAGTCCAACGGATTTTAAACAGAACGCTATGGTCTGGGTACTCATCCAATAACTATTTGAACTGAGTTGTGATGAAATCTCTTTCAGTAACTCAAATCCTTTTGTCTTTTCATCCAACAATACAAGCGTTTCAAGAATTATTGCTTTGTCACGTAAGTCGCTTCCGTATGAATAACTCAACTCCTGATACGGTTTTATTTTTGTTGTCAGTGCGTTTACAATTTTCTTTGCTGCCTCTGGTTGTCCTGCTTTAACATAAGCCGCAGCCAGTGTCCATTTTGTTGAAACAGAAATATCGGGCATCTCGCGCAATCTGTTCATCGCGCTTAATTCCGCAGCTCCTGCAGCCGCCAACGTGTATAAACGATACGCCTGAATATGATCGGTGTTGTAATACTTGTATTCATTACGTCTCCACTCCATGGCTTTGTTGCGCTGATATTTCTTCCAGCGTTTCAACATATCTGCCGGAACATAATATCCCTTGCTCTCGGCTTCAATTAAGAAATGTCCGGCATAGCTGGTTCCCCAACTATCGGCATCTTCATAACCAGGCCAGTAAGCAAATCCACCATCGCGTGTGATGAACATCTTGATGCGTTCGATTGCCTTCGTTACATTATTTTTTGTTCGCGCTTTCTCTGGCTCCGTAAGCGTCTTCACTACATCCAGATAGAGTTGAGGGAATGCGGATGAAGTAGTTTGTTCAATGCATCCGTGCGGATATTCTATCAAATACTTCAGACGATAGCCAAGATTGATTGGAGGAATCGTTGATATCTCCAACACCGCTGCATTCGTACCGGCAACTCCAACCGGAACAACACTTCCATTCCAAGTCTTGCCTTTCTCCAGGAATGTTTCGGATACCTGACTGATTGGTGGATTTGGATTACGTACTTCAATTTCAATTTCATCTGTCGATTGAATTGATCCTGAAGAAGCGATCACCGTAATTTTTCCCATACCGGTTTCTGATTTCACAGCCAGATCAAAATCAACGGTAAGATCACCCGATGCAGACATTACTACATTACGCGATGAACCATTCGGAAGTGAAAGCGGACCTTTGGTCTTGATCTCAATTTTTACATTTTTAATTTTCTTGTCTTGTGTGAACAAGGTAATTGGAAGCTTCAATGTTTCTTCCGGACCGAGTACACGAGGCAAGGTTGCCAATACCATAAGTTGTTTACGCACTGGTGTTACTTTCTCTGCATGACCGTAAGCGCCTTCATACCCCGCAACAACCATGGTCTTTACAGAACCAATGTATTGTGGCATCGTGAATTTTATTTCTTCAGTTCCTCCGTCAATGGTAATTGGTCCAAAGAATTTCACTACTGCTTTGAAACGATTGGCTCGCGGATCTTCTTCTTTCGCTTTCATTTCGTCATCACCACCAATAGCAAGTAATCTTTCAATTCGAGAGCCAAAGGCTCCCATTACATCATCATACAAATCCCACGTCTTAACTCCGAGTGCTTCGCGTGCATAGAATTTCTTCCATGGCTCAGGAGTTTTAAACTTTGTAATGTCCAACAATCCTTCATCTACCATCGCTAAGGTAAACGTCATCTTGCGTTTCGATTTCTCGGAAACTTTTATAGTTACTTCTTGTCCAGGTTCGATTTCATTTGGCATAACGATGACCGGCTCAATATGTGTTGCCGGATCTTCTATGCCGATTGGAATAACACCATACAACCGAATCGGTAAATCGTTGATCGTTTGTGAGTGCGGTTGTAGCAAACTGACATTGACAAAAATATTCGGAGTCATCTCTGTAGTTGCATCAATTGTGAAAGGTGTATCTCCTTTTTGTGTCTCAACCCAGAATGTATTCAGAATTTTGCTTCCATTTTCAATCGACACTAATGCGCGACCTTGTCCGCTGCTTGGAATGGTGAGTTTTATTTTCTCACCTACATTGTATTTTGTTTTATCAGAAGAGAAGGTAAGCTTCGTGGCTCCACCTTTATCCTGGCGACTGTATCGACTGTAATATCCAGGCTGATCAATGTAAACTGTTTTACCGGTGCAATGTCCTGAAACAGGATCACACACACGGATGTAGTAGGTTCCCCAATCAAGCGTTGGCACAGAGAATTTCCAACTGGCTTTTCCGTTCGGTGCATTTAATGTTCCAGATGCAATCTCTTGCGCATTATTGCCTTGAACATAGTTCGCAATATTATCCTGCGAACTATCCCACCACCAATACCGCTCCAGACGATACAAACTAATTTGTGCTCCGCTTCTTGCAACGGGATTACCATCAACATCCAAAAAAGCAACATCAATACGATGTGTACTGTCGGTGTAAAGCATTCCACTGTACTCCTCTCCTTTCGGGGTTCTTAAACCTACATACGATTCATACGGATAGTAAGGTAAACTAAAACGATCGATACTGAAGTTACCGCTCTCTTCAAAAACTTTTCCGCGGAATACAGCCGTCATAAAGCCGGGGAAAGTAGCAGATGATTCTAAAGTTGCATTGAAGGTTGCCTTTCCTTCAGCATCCGTTGACCCTTCAAAAACAGTTTGGGTTTCTGCTGTGTAATAACCGGATGGCTCTTCAAAAATATAATCATCGTATTTAGTAAAGGTCGTATTTGATTTCAAAAGGGTTACATCGAACGCTGCTTTCAGATTTTTTCCAAGGGCACCGTGAAGCCACTTCACATCAAGATTACCGGTAATGGTATTACCCGTAATTTTTTCAGTACCGAAATCAAGAAGGATTTTTAATCGATTCGGCTTAACAGTTTCGATTTTTACCTGCTGAGTAAATTCTGTTCCTCCCACTTTTATTCGCGCCATCCAATTTCCAGTTGGAGCATCCGATGCTGTGTTGGTTGCAAAAAGATAGAATCCATTTTCAGAAACCGACTTCACCTGACGATTCGTAACAATACCTTGTGGATTCTGCAATTCAAAAACCACAGGATGTGATGAGGGCAATACTTTGTTTTTGTCTTCAAGCATGAAACTCAAATACAACGAATCGCCAGGTCTCCAAACTCCGCGTTCACCATATATAAATCCTTTCAGACCCTTGTTGATGTAATCTCCTGATACATCAAAGCCACTCAATGATAATGACTCTCCATCAGTAAGGCGCATGTATCCGCGCTGTGCTCCGTTCTTTGCAATAATAGCGAATGGAGTTTCCTTCGAATTGAAAACAGCTTTGCCATCGGAAGAGGTAGTCATTGTACCCAGAAGCTGTTGTTGAAAATCATAAAACTCCAATGACACATTCGAGATGGGTTGTGTTGTTTTTAAATCGGTGATGAACACAGTTGTAGTTCCATCATCTCCACGCTTTGATGTGATACCTAAATCAGATGCTAAAACATTTTTCTTAATGGTTCTCGATGAAGAACTGAAGTAGGATGAGTTACATGGATTGTCACGTTGCTCCCAATCGTAGTCGTCATCGTAGTAATATTCATCTTCATAATAGTAATCGCCTTGATAACCTTGACTATCACTAAAGCTTTCTTCTTCAACTTCTGCTTGATTATCGCCTTCTTCACCTTCACAGATGTAGGACGAATATTGTTTTTTAAATCCTATTGAAATCTGGTATATCGCTCCAGGTTCGGTGTTAATCAGCGTAGATAGATCCAATGTGTATCGATTCCATTTTCCAAGATCCGTTATGCCGGTGTTGTCGAGTTGTACTTTCTTCTTCAATACAATTCGCCCAACGCGATTCATATCGTAATTACCCTGGAGGTTATTGACTTGTAAGAATTGCAGAATGTTGTTTTCAAAAATCTTCGTGATGGTTAAATCAACTGTCTTAAGATTTACCGCTTCGAATGGAAGAATCAATCCATCTGTGCTTGGCAAAATGTTACCCTTACCAACAAAGCGAACCAATGGTTTCATTTGTTCAAACGTAACCTCCGCAGTCAGAGACTCTTTCATTTTGTGATCACTGATATTTCGAATACCGGCTTCGATGCGCACGGTTTTTGAACCTGCCTGACGAACGGGAGGATATACCCAGATTTCATTATCGTGAATTTCAAAATCGAGTGTAAGACTGCGATCTTCATCAATAGTGATGAGTCCACCTAATTCCTGCTTCTCTTTTAATGGATCAGAGAATTGCAGAATGACATATTGATTGGGATTCTGAACCACCTTCGTATTCACCACTTTGAAATCGCCAAGCGCAGGAATTTCAATTTCCTTTTCTTCTGATGTTTTTACTCCAAGGCTACTACCATCAACAGACAAATTCACTTTACTGGCTGCTTCCTTTCTTGCCACATCTTCAACGGTGAACATGTGTTGCTTACCTTCTGGTGTGTGAGTCCACGTCACTTTCAAATCTTTACCCTCCTGCTTTGCTTTCACCATGCTTTCAACAGCACCATCTTCAGCAAAATCAGCTGTGTTCAAAATACCCTCCACCCGTTGGCGGGTAAGTTCAGTCTTTATATAAGGCTTAACATTTTCAATGGATACTTCGTAGTTCTGTGGCATTACCTGGAAGCTGTATTCAAATTCAGATAGCTCGCTGCTTACCTTTATCAGCCTACCAAGTTGAAAGGCTACTTCATAAATCTGCCCGGAGGCCATGCGCGTTTCAGGTCGGAACTCCACCGTATTCTTGTCCAGCCAAACAGTTTTACCTTTTATTGAAGGACTGAAATCAAAAAGTTTGACCGAAGTCTCTTGCCCAATGGAAGAAGAATCAACAGCATCCTTCGACAGGATGATGCGGATAGTCGAACCGGATGAGACGACACCGGCCGTATACGAAGTAATGTATTCACCAAAGGCCGGGTTGATGTAAGACGATGGCTTCTTGCCGGAACTGTTTGTGAAATAAAAAACACCAATGGCAATAACGGCAACCGCCACGGCACCGATGGCGATTTTTTTCCAGGGAAGGTTTTGCATAATTGTAGGTTGTAAGGAAGAGGTTAATCGAAGATAGTGAACAAAGATATAGGAAGTCAGTATCTCTTAAAGGGCTGAACGGAAATTAATAATCTTTTATTGTAGCGGATAGAAAAGGAAAATACTTAAATAAATCAATCCATTAACAAAGCTCATCATTGCCAAGTCAGGAATTTTTTCCCACAGATCTCGCGAATCAAAAGACACGCAGATGGCGCAGATTGAAACAACAGCCACGGAAAGATTGGCTTTCGTTTTATTGCCACGAATGCACGAATTAAAACACACTCTAAATCTGCGGGAAAGTGAATTTGAATTCTTTCCCGAACTTCAACGTACAAGCTTTACAGATTAAGGATTCGCTTTCGCTCTTCTCATCCTGATCTCGCGCCATGTGGTTAAGACAATACCCTCATCCTGAAGAAACTTTTTGAATGCCGGATCTTGCATGGCAAGTAAATCGCCTTTGCGCATGATGCCTGAATTAGAAATATGTTTAAACACTTCAGTAGGTGCCGTGCAATGCATAATGACCATCGTTAAACCCGGCTTAAGTTCCCGAATCGTTTTAATGTATTGCGAGGTTGAGAACTTCTGCAGGTCAGCATCGCTGATATTCTTATCCGTGGGATATGTCCAATCATAACTTACATTATGAAGGTCGTCTAGTACCGGCAATCCTGAACTCCAGATCATCAGACCTGCTTGTACCAACTGACTCAAAAACTCCGGTGAGGATTGCATCTGTTTACCAATCATAGAGTTGTGCCCGCCCGGAAACATTATCGGGATTCTATTCTCGACACCTACTTTAATGTAGCGCTGTAAAAATTCGGGAGAAGCAAACAAGGTACCCATGTGGGAATCCATATGGGTTGGCTCGAAACCCATGGCTCTGGCGCGCTCAAGCTGCGCACGAATTTCCATTTCAACTTCATCGGCCTTGGCATTCTTTACCACATCTTTAACCGATGGCCAAAATGCTCCCTCGCTATCCACAAGACCTGGCGTTGCTTTTTTCCCTGACAAGGGTGACCAACGATAATCATCCCATTCGGAAGTGAGGGTAAGATGAAGACCAGCATCTACATTTGGATGCTCCTTTAAATAATGAACAAATCCGGGAACCCAGGGACAAGGCATCATCACACTCACCGAATTGGCCACACCTTTTTCCATTGCATTAATAACACCCTGGTTTGAATCAAACGACATACCTCCATCATCAACATGAAGGATTAATACCTTAGCTCCTTTCGGAAACCCTAACTTTTCTGCGTAGGTCTGTTGAGCATTCGTTGGCTTGGAGGGTTGAGTCTTTACAGGATTGGTCAGAGACAAAAAGATTAGGCAGGCGAGCAGAATTCTCGAGACTTTCATATCGAAGGATTAAAAGATTGAATGAGCAATTTAGGAGAAGTAATTGGTTTATGTAAACCGCTTCTGTGTTCTGAATAAAGTGATCAGTTTTAAAATCAGCAGGATTAAAACCCATGCTAACAAGATGACAAACTCGTAATAATGGCCACCGACATTTGGAAGTTTACCTTGAACACGGGGAAGGTAGCTCATGAAAAATATGAGCCATATATAATAGAGATACACATTTTCGAAAAGGTTAAATTTCTTTTTAGAAAGTTGAACGTTCAAATGTCTGTAATCCAAAAGTGGCATGATAAAGATAAACGAATAAGCAAGCGCTCCACCGGCCACACGAATCGGGATAAGCTTATTCCCTGAAAGTGTAACATAAGAAATCAGTTCAATGAGATGAATGCCATGGACCACGGCAAAAATCAAATACGGTTTGAAGTCCATGTTCTTTCCCTGCGACAAGAAGATGATACTAAATACCATTAACGAAAGTCGGCCGGAAAAACGGGTGATGGTTTGAAGTGCGAGTGATGAAAATCCATCCATGGCCAATGCGGCAACGATGATTAGGAGTTCAAGAGCTACTGATAGGTAGAGAAGTTTCCGGAAATTCACGCGTTGCAATTAGATTGAGTCTGCCGGGTGAATTTACCCGATCTGATCGAAAACAAAAACTATAATTTCAGAAGTTATTGGATCATGAATTGAAAGAGCACCATTTATCTTTTGATGTAATAAAGTGTTGGCTCGATTCAAATAATTTCCGATTGGATATGTAAAATCGATATTTTAGGGCTTCACAATAAGGGGATATAGGCGATATTGCTTATAGCGAATTGTTGTGGCTCGTTTTTATGTAAATACATTAGACATATGAAAAAGATATTGGGACTGATTTTATTTTTTACGCTTCCTAGCATGTTGGCAGCACAGACTTATACACCCAAGACAGTAGGTAGCAAATGGGTCTTTAAAATGGGTGACAATTCATTTACAGATAAAATAATTGAGGGGACTTTTAGTTTTAGCGGCAAGGACTATTTCAAAAGTTTGAGGAAGTATTCTTGGGGTGACGAAGATGTAACGTATTTCAGAGTTGACAGCACTGGGACAGTTGTTTACTTGGATCCAAAATCAAAATTAGAGAGTGTAGATGTTCCCGGCCAACCTAAAATTGGCGACTCTTGGGTGAGCTCTGACAAGGCGTGGAAATACGAAATAATTGATACTTCGGCCACCTTTAAGACACCGAAGCAAACATTTAAGGATTGTCTGATTATTAAAGCAGAGCAAACAACAAACAGAGACAAAGAAAAACTTCAGACTTACTTTAACTACTATGTAAAAGGCATTGGATATGTAGGAAGTAAAGTTGACGATGGCTTAATGGCATATATCGAAAGTTGGGCGGTAAAATAAAAACGAGCCACAACAAATATTAAATATGCAAGACAACTAAGACAATGGATTACAAATGGATAAATTTTGACGATGGAAAATCAATTGGACAAAAAGGATCGGAAGGCGGAAAAATAATAAGGGACGAAGAAAATACATTTGGCGCACGCGTGACATTGGAAGACAAAGGGGACGTTGCACCATTTTCAATTACGCTTGGAATTTATGGCCTAATGTTTCATACAGAATTCTTTTCAACTATTGATCAAGGACAAAGATGTTTTGAATCGTATAAAGAAAAGATTGAATTGGTCGTAGAACATTATTCGATCAAGGAATCGGATCGCGATGCAGAATGGACAACAAAACACAATCAAATGATGGACGAAATATTAAACGTTAGCTAACATCCTCATGACAATTTTCAAGACATTAGTAAATATTGACACCAACCTTCAGGACCTCCTTAGAGAAATTGAACAATACTTTTCTATAAAATTGAACAAAGACATAATTGAGAAAATCTTTAGAGATGCAGAAGAAGATCATGTAACAGAGAAGGAATACTTAATATTTCAAGTGGAGAAGAAATTGCTAGGGGCTAAGTTGACAATAATGGGGACTGTTGACAATCATGAACCTGAGACCATCTGGATTGAAATTCAAAACATAAAGGAAAAAGACGTAAAACACTTCAATGAACTAATCTCTGGTTAATGGAACACATTTGCTGACAATTATAACGAACGACAACAAACAGGGAAAATATGACAAACGATTATCTTGAAAGTGTAAAAAAACAATTTGAGTATTACAAAATGCTTGGAGACAAAACGTTTTCCCAACTTCAAGATGCAAAATTATTTTGGCAATATAATAACGACAGCAACAGCATTGCGACAATTGTGAAACACCTGTGGGGAAATATGCTATCTCGGTGGACAGATTTTTTGACGACAGACGGTGAAAAAGAATGGAGAAATCGAGACGCAGAATTTGAAAATGATATTTCAACACGACAAGAACTTATAGACAAATGGGAAGAAGGTTGGAAATGTTTATTCAACGCATTAAATGGCTTGACAACAGACGACTTGCAAAAGGAAATTTACATTCGTAACCAGGGACATACTATTGTAGAAGCAATTAATAGACAACTTGCACATTACCCTTATCACGTTGGACAAATCGTGTTTATAGGTAAAATGGCTTGTGAAAACAATTGGGCTTCTTTATCTATTCCAAAAGGAAATTCCAACGATTACAATGCAGATAAATTTTCAAAACCTAAACAAAAAGGACATTTTACAGACGAATATTTAAACAAGAAGAAAGAATAACTACGCAAACAATGCATAAGAAATAGCGTGGATACTTAAGGTGAAAGTTATTACAACCAACTTACCTCAGTAACGTTGACAAGCACATGGTTACTAAACATGCCTCACCTCTTAAATGAAGAAAATCTTATTTGTACTTTCTCTTACCCTGGCATCGATTCTTTCACAGGGACAAAATGTAATCTATGACACCATTCAATATGCCAAGGCGTATCATCAAAAACGCCTGGCGATTTTTAAAAGCGAACCCATAACGAAAGGTCACATCGTTTTTTTAGGAAACAGCATAACTGAATTTGGCGATTGGCAAAAGTTGTTGAATGATACCGGTGTAATTAACAGAGGCATTGCAGGTGACAACACGTTTGGTGTTTTGGCCAGATTAGAGGATGTGATCGTACGTGAACCCGGTAAATTGTTCATTAAAATCGGCATCAATGATATTTCACAAAATATTCCGATTGAGATTATTGTTAAAAATATTTTCACAATGGCTGAACGAGTTAAAGCAAAATCACCCGGCACACAGATTTATGTTCACAGCATCTTGCCAACCAATGACAATGTTAAAAATGAGTACCCGGATGCTTTCAACAAAAACGATCGCGTACGTTTAGTCAACGACCAATTAAGGCAACATGCAAAAACAAATCAGTTTATGTTCATCGATCTGTACAAGGAGTTTAAAGATAAGGATGGTAAACTGAATGTTAAATACGCAGACGCTGACGGGCTCCATCTGAATGAAGTTGGTTATCAAACTTGGATCAGATTGCTGAAAGAAAAAGGGTATCTATAGTTCAACCAATCTCAATCACGATACCAAAATTTATTCAGCCCCAGCGGGGCTACCTATTTGTAGCGCTGGGTTCAAACCCAGCGTAATGAATTGGGTGATAAACATGTGCCATAGGGAATTTCAAATCGTGCTTCTCATTTTCTGGCACACAACGATGCTCTTCGATTGTACATTGCAGATGATGCGCCATGGATATTTTTCGTTCTAATAATATATTCAGCGGGGCGCTAACTTGGGTAACTCTAATACCCCGACTTTGTCGGGGGCTACAGATAGGTAGCCCCGCTGGGGCTAAATCCAGTTTGATGTAACAATTTGAAATGAAGATATTAGTTGATGAAGGGATTACCCAATCTCAATCACCACATCATCGGTAAGTGGATGACCAACACAAGTCAGCACATATCCTTCTGCTCGCTCTGATGCCGACAATCCCTCCTCCTCATCCAACTTCACTTTTCCTGAAAGACATTTTCCACGGCAAGCAGTGCACAAACCACTCTGACAACTGTATGGTAGGTCGATACCTTGATCCAATGCCGTTTCTAAAATAGCGCGGTTTGGTTGTACCACTACTTTATATTCCTGACCATCATAACGAATGGTAACTTCACGCGCTTTCTGTTCACCAGAAGTTGCTTCCGGTTCTTTCTTCGCGTCTTTATCAATTGTGCCTTGAACAAAACTCTCTTTGAAAATCTTTGCTTTCGGAATGTTTCGCGCTTCGAGCAGGGTATCCACATTCTTCATCATACCTTCAGGGCCGCACATGAGGTACGTTGTTTTATCGATACCCCAATCTGGAATGCGTTCGAAAAGTTTGGCAAGCATATCATGGCTTAACAAGCCTGAGTAGCCTTGCCAGTTCATCGGTGCGTTGTCTAAAATATGAATCACATGAAAACGACCTTCGTCTGCTGTCTGTAATTCATCAAATGCTTTTTTAAAAATAATACTATCGATATCCCGATTACAATAAATAAGAGAGCAGATACTATCGGGCTCCTGATCGAGTGTACTTTTTATGAGCGACATCATCGGAGTAATGCCCGAACCTCCGGCAAACATAATGAGATGACGCTTCTGATCTTTTTTATATTCTGTAGTGAATTGTCCCATCGGTTCCATCACCTTCACAGTATCACCTACCTTTAAATGATCAGGCAACCAATTCGACATCAAACCGTCATCAACACGTTTAATGGTGACGATCAAATCCTGATCAACAAATGGAGAACTGCAAAGTGAATATGCACGTCTCACTTCTTTACCTTGAACAGGTGCAATCAGCGTTAAGAATTGTCCAGATTTATAACTAATCTTTTTATCAGCAGGCTGTTCAAATGCAATGGAAATAGCATCCCTCGTTTCGTGGATGATATTCTTAACCTTCAGATCGAAATAATGAGGGCCATTATTATGCTGTACCTCTTCTTTCTTTTCTGGTTTATCTGATTTTTTGAAGAAACTGAATGCCATGGTACTGAGAGTAAATAATAATGCGATTTACGAATTAGTTACAAGAGGTATCCCTAAAATCGCCTTTTTATTGACTTCACCTTTTGCGCGCTCCTTAAAAAGAAGAAGAAGGATGTTTTAGAGCTACCTAGAGATTTAACCAATAGGTAATTTTTAAAACCAATGCCCGGTTTTTCACATGAAGTGCTTCCGGGAAATAGTTCTCTGTGTATACAACAAAGAAATCGGACGCTGGTTTAAATCGCCACTGAAATCTGGCATTTAAATTAACATTGTCGTCTCTATTGGAATACTGCACAAAAGTAGTGAGGAATAATTTATCGGTAAACGTTAAATCCAATCGTGGACTAATCAAAATAAATTTTGCAGAACCGTATTCCTGCGGCAACCTGATATCATTATAATCAAGCTGAACAGAAAGGCTGCCAAAAGGCTGGTAGCGATAACTTAACGCGCCACCAACATTAAACAATGTGCCATTATAAAATCCACCATAGCTTGACTGCCCGGTAACATTAAATACCTTCCTCGAATCAGATTGAAAATTCATACTGATTTGATTAAAACTAAAGGACTGGCCGGCCAACAAGGTAGAATCTCCTTTTGGATCAATCGGATTAAAATCTTCTGGTAATTTTTGGAAGTTGTACTGGCCTCCTATTCCAATGCTGGAGGTATTCAAAAAATTAATATTGTAATTCAATGCTACGTTCCGATCCGTTACCATTCCATCGGGTGTCATGACGTAATTGATCTGGGCCTGAGGTCCCATGGTGGCAATGGTTTTATCTTTCGGATAAAATTTCCCCTCCATAAAAGCGAATCCTGCATACAAGCCAGGATAAACACTTAGGCCCGGAACAAATCCGGATTCTGCATTGTAATTCTTTCCAATACTTTCTTCACCAACCCCTACGCTAAAATTTCGTACGTTGTAACTCAAAAAGACACCGTGAGAAAAATTTTTATTCTCACTAAAAGCATCGGCCGATCGATGATAATACATATCCCCTTGCCAGCGATTACTTTTCGAAAGCAAATTAAAATCAACACCATACACACGACTATAGGTATTCAATGCATTGTGAGTTTTTCCATTTTGAGTTACCTCTCGAATCAAACTCGCGTGATAATATTTTGTGGAATCATATGTACCTAAACCAATGGATTGTTTATTGACAAATACAAAACCAATATTGGATCGCGAAAATATCTGGCGTTGTACCACCGCCACAGAATAGTTTTGATCAGGCAAGCCCAACGACTTCTTCGCTTTCGTTTGCATGTTCATCAGACCAATGCGCCAATTCTTTCCCAGCTTTCCACTGATCCGCGCCCCGTACAGAATCTGTACCTTTTGCAAATTATCAGAAGAGTCGCGGGCCAGTCCTATTCTTCGTGAGAAGAAAGGTCGTGAATCCGGGTAGCCGGGTTGTGCAAACAGATCGCTGTTCTCCAAAAAGAATTGCCTTCGCTCCGGAAATCCAAACTCAAAACGGGTGAGGTTAATCACCTGACGATCAACTTCAACATTTGAAAAGTCGGGATTAAAGGTAAGGTCAAGATTAACGGAAGGTGTTAATCCCACTTTCGCATCGAACCCAACATTAAAATGAGTTTCTGGCGATTCCTTTTTTTCAACATCCTGATTGGAAGAACCGGATGCATATGGAATCAGAGAAATGTTGCCCTTGTGATGTGGTGGTGGTTCTTCCCAAACTAATTTTCCGGCATAACTAAAGGAGGCCGGAATAAATTGTATGGGTGTGGCAATCCAACTACTAATTTGATTTCGCTTTACATCATTTCTTAGAAACGTAATATTCCAATCGCTGAGATTATATCGAATACTCTTAAATGGAATGGAGATCTCTGCTACCCAACGATCTTCTAATCGCTTTACTTTTGAATACCATTTATTGTCCCAATTGTTATTGAAGCTATCGTCATTGGTCCCACCGTTGGACATCGTACCTTCGGATTGTACCCCCATAGGCGTTATCGTGAAGAAAAATCCGTTGGTGAAATCATTAAACGGATCCATGTAAATCCCGATGTTATCATTCAGTCCCCAGTCAATATCCCTCCGCAAAGATTGAACGATGTCCGGATTGCTGTCGTCATAACAGACAATGCCTATATAAAAATTATGCTCATCAAAAGTCAGCCTTACTTCCGACTGAAAGGTTGGAGGTAAGGAGTCAACCGGGTAATTCAAAAAGAAATCCTTAGCTACATTCGCCACCTGCCAATCCGGTTCATTCAATTCGCCATCAAGTTTTATGGCATCCTTGGCTTTGCGAATATTGAGCTCTTTACCCGGCTTATTTTGGGAATAGTTATCGAACGACAATAGAATGAGGCCTAAAGGCAAAAATAATCGGGTAAAAATTCTCATAAAGTGCGCAAAACTAGAAAAAAGGGCCTGAGATCATTTTCCACTCATGTAAAGGATTAAAGAGTTAAAGGGCGACTCCAGTTTTGGCCAATCCACTATTGCAGTTAATTTTGAACCTTAATAATATAAACGTGCAACTTACACCCCTCACCGCCATATCGCCTGTTGATGGCCGATACTTCTCAGTCGTAAAACCGCTCGCTCCCTATTTCTCTGAATACGGCCTGATGCGCTATAGGGTTCAGGTGGAGATTGAATACCTCATCTCACTTTCCGGTGCCATCACTGAGCTGGAGGATTTTCCAGTGCACCAATTGAATGACATCCGGAGAATCTATAAGAATTTCACTGAAGCTCACGCTGGTGAAATTAAAGAGATCGAAAAAATAACAAACCACGACATGAAAGCCGTGGAGTATTATATCAAGAAACAGTTTGAACTGTTAAAGCTCAATGACTTCAAAGAGTTTGTTCACTTCGGCCTTACTTCACAAGACATTAACAACACTGCTATTCCTTTATTATTAAAGGAATTTATGGAACGTGAATACTATACCTTATTTGATCTGGTGCTGAATAAATTAAATGCACTATCAAAAGATTGGAAAGACATACCCATGCTAGCGTTCACCCATGGTCAACCTGCATCACCCACACGGTTAGGTAAAGAGCTAATGGTTTTTGCTTCGCGCCTCGACAAGCAAATGATACAGCTTAAAACCATTCCGCACTCTGCAAAATTTGGTGGCGCAACAGGAAATTTCAACGCTCACCATGTTGCTTATCCTACTATCGACTGGAATAAATTTGGCGATGAGTTTTGCAAACACCTTGGCTTGTCAAGAAGTTTTCCAACAACTCAAATCGAACATTACGACAACATGGCCGGGTTGTTCGATAATTTAAAACGCATCAACACCATACTCATCGATTTTAGTCGCGACATGTGGCAATACATTTCGATGGGGTATTTCAAACAGAAAATTAAAGAAGGTGAAGTAGGATCATCGGCCATGCCACACAAAGTAAACCCGATTGATTTTGAAAATGCAGAAGGTAATTTAGGTTTCGCTAATGCTATCTTTGAACATCTTTCAGCAAAACTTCCGATCTCAAGACTGCAACGCGATCTTACTGATTCAACCGTACTTCGAAACATTGGTATTCCTTTAGCACACACCTACATTGCTTTTCAATCGCTGTTAAAAGGCATTGGCAAATTGGAGTTGGATCAAAATAAGATTAATGACGATTTGAATAACAACTGGGCTGTTGTTGCTGAAGCAATTCAAACCATCTTAAGAAAAGAAGGATATCCAAATCCGTACGAAGCATTAAAAGATTTGACGCGTAAAAATGAAAAGATAACTGAAGCCAGCATCATTGCTTTTATTGATGGCTTGAAGGTAAGTGACAAAGTCAAGATCAGATTGAGGGAAATTACACCGTTTAATTATACGGGTGTATAGAAAATACTACTCAATCCATTTGATAAAAAGAGAGGCCCCGTAGATACAGGGGCTCTCTTTCTTTAAGGGATGGTTTAGTTCGTTACAACTTCCTTTTTACGAAGTTGTTTATCTAACACGAAAGTTCCAAAGGGAATAAACGATGCAACAAAGGCCCCAAGAGAAAAAAGAAAAGTCCATTGTTGTGTAAAATGGATTACCGCTAATGCAACAACATAGAGTATAAACAATCCTCCGTGAATTGATCCTACTATTCTGACTACCTCCGACATTCCCATGAAATACTTCATAGGCATAGCAATAAATAACAGAGTGAGCAATGAAATACCTTCTGCTAAACTTATCATTCTAAAAATTCTGATCTGGCTCATGGTTCTGCATTAATAATGGGCGCTAAAGTATCGATTTACTTTCACTTTGAGCGGAAACCGAAACAGCGGAAACGTTTTCTTTCTCAACTTTATTTTTATTTCTTCTCCCCCACCAAATATAAAATCCCGTAACAGGCAATGACGCGGCAATTAAGCTGGCAAAGAATGCAAGAATCTTTCCTGGCAAGCCAATGATTGCTCCGGTATGAATAATTCATCCTAAGAAGTTTATCAGCAGCTTTCGCTTCTTCCGATCGGCCGTAAATGTGATCGACTGAAAGCTCCTTCAATGTATATTGATCGAAGTATCGATAATCGGTTTGCCAATAGGTTTTGTCATCTGGATTAATACTCACTTCAATCGGTGATGATGAAGTTTCCGGAACGTGAACTTCTATTACTTCAGCTGTTGGATTTTCTGCTCTCAATTAGCTATATGATATAATGGAGATATACGTAATTACGTATATTCGTATGTTGGGCGTCATTGTAAATCACCAACAATTCTTAAATAGACAACAAAATATTAACTAAAGTAAAATGACAATTGAAGAAAATAAAAAGATAGTCTTGAGATTTAACAAGGAGTTTATAGAAAAAGGAAATCCTGGAATTCTAAAAGAAATTGTAGCAGATAATTTTATTAATAGGACGGCCGCAAGTTCTGTCCCAAATAATGTTGACGGACTTATACAATTCATCGTTATGTTGCATAAAGGGTTTTCAGATTTCAAAATTGAGATACATGAACAAATTGGAGAAAACGACCTTGTTGCAACACGAAAGACTATACATGCAAAACATACCGGAGAAATAATGGGACATCAATCTACTAACAAGCAAGTCACTTTTAAAGTGATGGATTTTGTTCGTTTGTGTGACGGTAAGTATGTGGAACATTGGGGATCAAATGATATTATGCAAGTGATTCAAAGTTTATAACAGTATGACTTCTAATATTGCTTTGAAATTTTAGACTTAAAAAAACGAACACCCAACACAATGTATGTGCCATTGCTGGGTGCGGTTTAAATTTCTAGGTTAGTTTTAAATTACTTTTAGTTGTATGGGACAATTTGGTTTTTCCAAAACCAGCAACGTCACATACATAAACGTTGTGCGCAATTAAACCATTAAAAGAGTCGACTAAATGAAGGACAAATTCACTAAGGACTTTAAAATCAAATATGTAATATATTTTGGTTCGATTCTGATTCTTGGATTTGTTATTATGGTAACAATTTCGATACTAACGGACGATTCAGAGGACTTTACTTTAATAACAAATGAGACAGAAGTTATTGGACGTGTATCGAATGTAGAAAGAAATCATGGGACAGTTTTCTTCAACCTTAACGACTCATTGAAATATAAGGTAAGAGGATCTGACATGAACAATTACGCATACACTGACGAGAGTTTCTTTTTCTTCTTAATGGGTAATGACTGGATAGAAAAAAGAACTGGGACGGATACACTTTTGATTGAGAGACAAATTAGAGCAGGACAAAGTGAAAATTTTATATTTGCTATTGGAAAACAGTTAAATGCAGAATTAAAGAAATAAAGATTCGTGAAGGTTTAACTGCGCACAATGCATACACCATTGTGGGGCTCAGTTTAAATTTTTAGTTTTATCCTTCCAGCAACGTTTGTTTACATGGGGCAGTTTATTATTTTAAAGTCCACAACTGCACAAATACAAACGTAAATAATACAAGAACATTACCTACACCGCCACCGAAACCCTCTCAAAACTTTCCTTCTTAATTTTCTTCTTTCTCCCCAACCAAATATAAAATCCAGTAACAGGTAACGAAGCTGAAGTTAAGCTGGCTATGAAAGCCAATATCTTTCCAGGCAAACCCATAATAGCACCTGTGTGAATATCATAGTTCATGGCTTTCAGTTTTTCTCCTGGATTCTTTTCATCAAAATTTGCGGTCTTCAATAACTTTCCTGTAAACTGATCAAAGTTGTAACGAAGCGTGGTGTACCGAATATGAATACCACTTCGTGCCGATGCATTGATAACACCTTTTGATTTCTCAGGGAAGTTGATGGTGAAGGTGTGAGCATCTTTATTCTGGTCTTTCAAATCGAAAAGAATTTGATCGATTGGTAAAACAGAACCGCTTTGTGTTGTATCAGAGTATAAAGGTTTTACTTTTTCTGTTTTTACTCCTCCATTCGCAAGCCATTGCACACTGTTATCGAACCAATCGAATGCCCATGTTAATCCAGTCAGTGCAATGATCAGTACAATCCACGAACTGTAGAAACCAAGAATGCTATGCACATCATGGTTTTTTCGTTTCCACTGCGTAGTATTTTTCCACTTGAATGAAAGGCGTTTCTTAAGTGCCTTCATATTTTTAGGCCACCAGAGTACAATGCCTGTTATCAGCATCACTACAAAAACGATCACCGATGAACCCACTACCACCTGACCAATCTCTTTTTTCAAAAACAGATTTCGATGAAGTCTTAATACGAGTGTGAAGAATTCATATTTCGAATTTTCATTCTTCACTACTTTGCCTGTGTATGGATTAACATATACTTTATGATGATAAACGATTTCTCCGAAATACGTCTTTGCTTTGTTATCGCGAATTTGAAATGGTCGGAACGAATAAGTCTTATCAGCAGCCTCTGGAATTTCAATACCTTGAATGGGATGATCCTCTCCCACTTCGCGTTGTGCTATCTGTAATAATTCTGATAATGGTTTTTTAACGGCATGATTCGGAACTTCAATCACTTCTCTATCCTTGTAAGCCCATGCTTTCAATTCCTGTTCAAAAACATAAATACAACCGGTGACACTAATAATAAACACAACAAGCCCGGACGTTAGTCCGAGCCAGAGGTGAATTAAGCCAATTATTTTCTTCATCCGCGCTGCTTATGAATTAAAATGTATACCCCACATTAAACATAAAACTACGCGGAGCACCAGGCCCAACCATATTTGGATTGGCTTGTGATACAATGTATTCTTTGTCCTGAATGTTGTTCAGGTTAAGTGAAAACTTGATCTGGTTGATTTGATAAAACAATGCTGCGTCAAAAACCGTGTATCCAGGTAAGGTAAGATAACTAAGCCGCGTCTTTTGTTCGCTGGCAAAATTTCCTCCAAGTCCAAACCCGAGCCCACTGAGCAGCCCATTATCCAGTGTGTACTTAATCCACACGCCACCCTGATTGTGAGGTGCAGCTTCTTTCACAGTTCCTACAAGTTCTGGCTTATCGCTCTTGGTAACTCTTGCGTAGTTATAAGCATAGTTCGCATTCACCGAAAGGTTTGGCAAAATATTTCCGGTAATATCAAACTCTACTCCTTCTGACACTTCTTGCCCACGTTGCTCCATAAGCTGCGGATTAGTAGTACTGTTCGCACTGACTAAAATATTGTTGAGCTCAATATGATAGCGTGAGACGTTTATCGTTAGCCGCTTACTAAACCATTCTGTTTTCGCACCAAACTCATACATGCTACTGGTGAGAGGATCAAATGGACCTCCGTAAATTTCAGGAGTTCCAATAATGCCCGCGCTTTGGGGCTGAAAACCTTCAACGTAGTTGGCATACACATTAATATTATTTGTAACGCTATACACAACACCTACTCGAGGAATCAAAGCATTTTGTTTAACGGCCTTAACCGTATCTGTTTTATAATAGGAATAGTCATAGTAAAATTCTTGTCGCAGTCCTACGAGCAACTGAATCTTATTCCATTTGATCTGATCTTGTATGTAAACATTGCGACTGTTGTAGCGTGTTGGAAGATTTACCTTTCGTGTGGTAATGTATTTGCTCACATCTGCATCAGCGTAGTTGGGGTTATCCAAATTATAGTACGGCACATTTGGTATCGGCATTCCTTTGGAATCAAAAGCATACAAATTCTTTTTCTTAGGATCGTAGTTCGCGATCGTTCCTGTTTTAGCAGCATTTAAATATCCACCCGCTTCAACGTTAGTCGTACCAACGGGCACAATGCTTTGTATAAAGTCTGAGCCAATCACAACCGTATGTTGAACTGGTCCTGTCTTCAGATGAAGATTAAAATAGGCTGTGAGATTGTCATCGTAACGGGTGCGCTTGCGTCCCAATGTTCTTACGCGTAACAAGTTGGGAATTTCAACACCGGAACTATCAACAGCATAAGCATTCTCACCGCGGTGTTCAAACATATCTTCGAAATACACATACTTCAAATAGGAGACATTCAAGGATACTTTGTCACTGAACTTATGATTCAAAGCAGCTGTGAGATAGTAGGTAGTCTCTTTCAAATAATCACTTGTCCTCGACATGCTTTGCGAAATAGGTGTTGTAAACAACCGTGAAGCTCCACTGGTTGACGGACCATAAATTGGTTGACCACGATCGGTTCTGCCATCGATGTTATTAAAAACAAAATCTACATCAACTCTCGTTTTGTTATTGGGCACATACGAGAACGAAGGTGCAATCTGAAAATCTTTTCGCTCTTGTAAATCGCGAAAGGTAGCGGAGTTCTGATACGTAACATTTAAGCGATACAAAATCGTCTTGTCATGATTAAGCGGGCCTGTAAAATCAGTATTGAATCGTGTAGTTTGAAAACTACCAACGGAAACATTGACAGCATTGCGATGCACATCCAATGGCTTTTTAGTAACGCTATTAATCGTGCCACCAGGTTCTGTATTTCCATAAAGAGCAGAGGCAGGTCCTTTAATTACTTCAATGCGCTCAAGGTTGCTAACCAATGGCGAACTGAATGAGCGACCACTCACACGCAAACCATTTATCAACTGGTAGCTGTTACCCGCAAGACCTCTTAATGTAAACCTGTTCTCAAAATTATTAAGACTTACACCACTTATGTTTTTAATAACATCGTTAATCCGAAACGACTGACGATCTTGTACAAGCTCCTTCGTTACATAACTCACTGCTTGAGGCAAGTCTTTCAAGGGTGTGGTTGATTTGGTGCCGACCGTTGAAAATTCATTTTGATACGATCGCTCCCGTAGACTGGTAACAACCACTTCATTTAATTCATTCGTATTTTCGGTCAGGATGATTTCAGAAATGCGGGTTGTTTCGCCAGCCACTACCTCCACATGCTCTTCTTTTGATTCAAGCCCAACGAATGAAGCAATCAGGCGATAGCTTCCTGCATTTACATTCTTAATTTCAAATTCCCCTTTGCCATTGGTTGTAGCACCCTTATTAGTGCCTTTTAAAATAACGTTGATAAACTCAGCCGGAGATCCTTCTGCAGTTGATACTCGCCCCTGAACATTGCCTACCTGAGCCCAGGATGACGCAGAGATGATCAGGATCAATACAGCTAACGCTATTCGTAATTTTATATTCATGAGGCAACTTTGCTTAATAATTTTCAGCAAAAATAGACCTCACTACGCCATGCATCAATCGCTTGAAGGCGCCATTTTTATATACCCTGAAGGAGTGGTTAAATCTCCCTATTGCCTACCCTTTAGAGGGTAGGTAGAAAAGATGAGGATATGGGTAATTTCCTATATTCACATCCGCAGCTGTAATGTAGCTGTACACAATCGATTGATCTATAAGGCTTGACCCAACTACAATAATGAACATCAAAAAACTCCATCTCCTTTCCGGAATAACAATAACCATTTTTATTACCCTTCATTTATTCAATCACACCACTAGTATTCTGGGAGCTGATAAGCACATTGAAATAATGAATACGCTTCGGCACTTCTATCGCAATGTGTTGGTAGAAACAATTTTGCTAAGCGCGGTTTTTATTCAGATCATTTCTGGACTAACACTTTTTAAGAGAAATCGAAAAAGTGCGCAATCAGGTTTTGAAAAATTACATATATGGACAGGGCTTTACTTAGCCCTCTTTTTTGTTATTCATTTAAGTGCTGTTTTTGGAGGAAGAATCTTTTTACATCTTGATACCAACTTCTACTTCGGAGTGGCCGGACTGAATACATTTCCTCTCAACCTATTCTTCATTCCATATTATGGCCTTGCTATTTTATCATTCTTCGGGCACATTGCTTCAGTGCATCACAAGAAAATGAAAACTGAAATTTTTGCATTGGCTCCACCCGCGCAATCGAAATTGATTTTATTCTTTGGTATTGGCTTGACGCTTATAATTTTTTATGGTCTCACCAATCATTTTAATGGAGTAACCATTCCTGAAGAGTATAATGTATTAATAGGGAAGTGAACCTAATCCTTTTCGGCTAAATAATGGACAAACAATAGAACCTTTTTAAACAATCAATCATCTCATACTGTAAACCTTAAACCTTATTGTATGAGATCACTATTCGCCTTGCTTATTGCATTGAACGTACTTGATGCTGAATCACAAACAGTTCAACCACAACAAAAGATTGGTCACGCTGATTGGGAATATATATTCAGTCAGATGCCTGAATACAAACAGATTGAAAATGAACTGGCCATTTTTGAATCTCAGCTTCAACAACAGTTAAAATTAAAAAGTCAGGAATTTGATGCTAAGTATGCAGTTTATAAAGCATTACCACCATCAACTCTGGAAACGATTCGGAAAGACAAAGAATCTGAATTAGCCTACCTTCAGGAAAACATTCGAAAATTTGAACAGGACGCAACGGCCTCCATGCAAAAGAAGCAAACCGATTTAGTACGTCCTGCATTTGCCAAAGTTGGTAAGGCTATTGAAGAAGTGGCGGTAGAGAATGGTTTTGATTACATTGTCAATCCGCAGATGATCGGTGGTGGTGATGTTCTTCTCTACACCAATGAGAAGTATAATATTTCAGATCTTGTATTGAAAAAACTGGGTGTTACCAAGGCTTCAAATTTACCACCGGTTAAAAATTAAATCTCGTTAATTTTTATACTTGATTGTGCTATAACCTCTAGTTGTAATTTATTCCATAAAGAAAACTACATATCAATAAAGTTTTGATTATTTTCATCTCTATGAAAAATCGAAACGCTACAATTACCTGGTTACCCGCACAATGGAAATTTTCGATGCTACTATTCTTGTGTGGAGTTATTCACATTACCACTCAAGCCGAAACATTGTATCCGGATACGCTCTCCAAAGGCACATTCATTCTTCATAAGTTTCAACAAGCCATTGGCAAAGAGAGATATTCAATAATCCAAAAAGGAGATTCTTCTAAACTTCAATCCAACTTCAAGTTTAATGATCGCGGACAGGACGTACCGTTGCAAACTACCTTAACCCTGAACAAATCAGGATTTCCTGTTTACTTCAAGATAAAAGGAAAGACTTCAAGATCTTCTGTGGTTGACTCCGAAGTGACAATCTCCAACGATTCTGCATCCATCCGTATTAATGAGCAATTGCGGAAAGTAAAAGTTCTCAAACCTTATTTTACTATTAGTGGCTACTCTCCTGTTTCCGTTCAAATGCTGCTCATAAAATATTGGAAAGAAAATAATAAACCTGAGTCGTTGCATGTATATCCAAACGGAGATTTAAAAATCAAGCTTGATGGATATGATACCATCAAGCAAGGCAATAATAAAAGAATACTGGAGCGTTATTTTATAAAAGGATTAATCTGGGGAAGTGAAACCATTTGGACCGATGCTTCTGGCAAGTTAGTGGCTTTGTTTACGAATGATGCAGAAGGTGATAAGTTCGAAGCCATTGAAGAGTCCTACCTTAATTCTCTTCCAGTATTGATTGGTAAAGCGGCATCGTATGGAATGAAGAATCTGAAGGTAAGTCAAATCGAAAAAGATAATCCTCTTATTGCACTGACGAATGGAAACATCATAGATGTTATTACTGGAAATATAGCAAGCAACCATACCATCATTATTCAAAATGGTATAATCTTAAAAATCGGTCCAACCGAAAAAACTAAAATCCCGAAAGGAGCCAAAGTTATTAACCTCAGTGGCAAATCTATTTTGCCCGGACTCTGGGATATGCACGCTCATTTTCAACAAGTAGAATGGGGACCAGCGTACCTCGCAGCCGGAGTTACAACGGTGCGTGACTGCGGAAATGAATTTGACTTTATCAATTCTGTGAAGCAGGCAATTGATAAACAAAACGGAATAGGTCCAAGAATTATTAAGGCCGGTATTATTGATGGCGACAGTCCTTATGCATTGGGAATCATTCGCGTCAATACGGAAAGCGAAGCTGCTACTGTTGTGAAGAAATACAAAGATTCAGGATACGAACAGATTAAAATATACAGTTCCGTAAAACCGGAGATGATTAAAGCGATTGCAACAGAAGCGCATAAGGTAGGACTTCCTGTGACTGGAAATATCCCACAAGGTGTTGGTCTACTGGAAGCAATAAAGTTAGGACAGAATCAGGTGAACCATTTCACTTTCATAATGCGTGCTATGTTAACCAGCCCGGATCAGAAAAAAATAAATTTGACCGATTCAACTTCGCAGAAAATACTTCGTGCCTTGAAAGACAACAATATTGTTGTCGATCCAACACTCGGTATTTATGAATGGATTCTTCGTCCGCTGGATCAGCCGTTGGATGCTTTTGAACCTGGTGTAAATAGCGTAACGGAAGATTTAAAAGAAATTTTTAGAAATACAGGCCTCCCTCCTGAAGTTGCTAAAGAAAGAAAATTCGTTCTTGAGAATGGAAAAGAAATTGTTCTGGCGATGCATAAAATGGGAATTCCAATAGTAGCCGGTACGGACATGATGGTTCCTGGGTATTCTCTTTATAGAGAAATTGAACTGTATAAAGAAGCTGGTCTCACACCATTGGAAGCTATACAAACTGCCACCATCAATCCAGCACGTGTAATGAAAAAAGAAAATGAGACGGGGTCAGTTCAGGAAGGAAAAAAGGCTGATATTATTATCATTGATGGAAATCCATTAGAGAGTATCTCTGATATTCGCAATGTAATTCTTGTGGTCAAGGATGGAAAAATATACAATCCATCGGAACTAAGAAAAATTATAGATTTCAAGCCTTGATTAAAAGGATTTACTTTGCCTTAATCAATCCAAAGTCCAATGCATAAATAACAAACTCGGTTGGCGATTTAATATTGAGTTTCTTGATAATACTTTTTCTGTGAGTATGCACAGTATGCGGACTCAAATATAATTCATCCGCTACTTTCTGAGTGGAGTAACCAGATGCCAGATACTTCAAGATTTCAGTCTCACGAAGCGTCAGTATACCAGGCACCACTTCCACAGGTTCCGGACTAAAATGCTTCTCCATAATGATGTTAAGAATCTTATGGCAAAAAAACTTCTCGCCCCTTGCTACAGAATAGACAGCCATTAAAATTTCCTCACGGCTACATTCTTTCGTGAGGTATCCAATCACACCCGATTGAAGTATTTGAAGAATGCTCGTTTTATTATCATCAGAAGAGATGACCAATACATTTGTTTCGGAAGAATATTGCTTGATCGAAAGGATGTCTGCTTTAGAAATAAAATTAGGAGTGTTGTAATCGACAATGAGCAAATCAGGTTTATGTAGCTCTAATAACCCAGTCAATTGTTCTGGCGCTGTTACCTGATCTACAATAGTAAGGTCTTCTTTTTGATTCAGTATAGAAATAAGGCCGGCAGCGGTAAGTGGTTGATTATCGGCCAGTAAAATTTTTATCATCACAAGGATTCTAAAAATTTGATCAGCGCATCGCGGTCAGTCCTGTAGAAGGTTCCTACAAATTCTTTGGATTGCTCGGCTTTACAGGTTAAGACTTGAGAAAATCCCAATAATGAAGCAGATAAAAAGACCAAAAAGAGGGAAATACGGCTCATAACAATCATTCAGATCACAATACTAAATGTTATTTAGAATTAATCCAAATATAGCTAAGGTGGCTTCCAGAGTTTGCGGGTCGATTTATTAACTTGTTGAATAGCTCAGATTTATGAAAAAAACAATCGATTACACCCACCCGATCAATCACTTCGGAGATTGAAGCCTTGCTCAACAAACAGATTGTAATGGAAGGAAAATCTTCCGCAGCCTATCTCTCTATGGCTTCCAAGTGCGACACGCGGGGACATGAAATATCTTCAGAATTTCTGTACAAGCATTCGGAGGAAGAACGCATGCACATGCTGAAATTATTCCGATATGTTAATGCGGCTGGAGGCCATGCTCTTCAACCCGAGATCACAGGTATTAAACAAGAATTCAAAAGCTTGCGCGAAGTCTTTGAGCTTGTTCTTGATCATGAATTGGAAGTAACAAAATCAATCAATCAAAATTGTAGATAGTTGTTTTCAAATTAAAGACTTTGCCACGTTCAATTTCTTGCAATGGTATGTAATGGAACAACGCGAAGAAGAAACGTTGGCCCGCAGAGCAGTAGAGATTTTTGATTTGATTGGAGAAGAAGGCGTTGGTCTGTGGATGGTCGATCAGGAAGTTGGAAAGCTTGAAGCGTATGCCGCTAAAGTTTCTGGAAAAATTACAGGAATGTAATGTGATGAACTTAACGAGTTACTGTGGATCTGAATTTACAGTAACTCTTTTAATATCAATCTAAACTCATTCAACATCATGGCGGTAGCACCCCACACTACTTCACCTTCAATTTCGAAGTGAGGAGCCATCATCGCATACTTACCAGCGGCTAGAATTTCTTTTTGTTTGATAGCATCATCCTTAACAAGATCGAGAATATTACAGGATAATATTTTCGCTACTTCATACGGATCGGGTGTAAAAACTTTTTGATGTGTAATGGCTATTATAGGCACTACCAAAAAATTACTGGGTATCACAAAAAAATCACTAAGCCTTCCGAGCACCTGTACGAAGTTTAGATCAACACCAATTTCTTCGTGAGCTTCGCGAAGTGCGGTTTGAATTACATCTTCATCTGGTTCCGCCTTTCCACCAGGAAAACTGATTTGTCCGCTGTGAGCCCCTGCGTATTCCTGACGTTTGGTAAGTGGAAATTTTATCAGGTCATTCTCTTCGTATAATAATATCAAAACACTACCTGGCTTTGGAGGAAGTTTATGTTCAAAGTTTGGTATTACACTACCAACTGGCTGCGCGCGCATAGGTTCATGAGCGATTCTTCCGGGAAGAGATTGCTTGAGACGTGCAGCGAGTTTGGGTTTTAATTCTTCTAACAACATTACTTACATGGTTTCATGCTTGTACTAGCTTGTTCTTTATTCACAATTGCCTTCTTATACTCTTTACATGCTTTATCAAATTCATTTGCCTGAAGATACGCTTCACTTAAATAGGTATGAACCTGATCGATGTAGGGATCCAAACCAACTGCTTGCTCCAACATCCGAACCGCATTTGAAATTTCTTTCTTCTTCAAATAATAAATTCCCTTGTTGCGATAAGCCCAGCCATTGTACGGATCAAGACTAATACTTTCGTTGATGTCACTCAATGCTTTATCAAGCTCGCCTGTCATCAAATAAATATAGCCTCTATTGTTTAAGTAGAAAGGATCATTCGGTAAGAGCCGAAGTGCCTGGTCAACCGACTGCATCGCTTGTTCATACTTCCCTTCTTCTGTATCAATCATGGCAAGTGTATTGTGTGCAATACTTTCTTCTGGCTTTCGTTGAATAGCGTGTTCGATGAGTACACGAGCGGAGTCAAATTTCTTTTGATAGAAATAAATTGTTCCAAGATTGATTAATACATTAAGATTATCTTTATCGGTTGCTAATACCTTATTAAAATTAGAGATCGCTTTATCATACTCACGCAACTTTGTATAGACTAATCCGCGTGAAAAATACAAAACAGAAGTATCTGGTTTTCGGCTTGCTACCACGTCCAAATCTTTTAATGCATTGTACATTTCGTTCAATTCATAAAACGCATTCGCGCGATTGAAATATGCTGATGTGAATTCGGGGTGACAAGCAACAGCGCGATCATAGAAAGAAACCGCCTGTCCATATTTCTTCTCTGAATAATAGAGTGTCCCTACGTTATTCAAAGCATCAGCAAAACAAGAATCCAGTTTGATGGCCTCCAGAAAAAAACGCTCGGCCTGAGCTTCGTCCTGCTGAGTGATCATCTCATTTCCCTGAATTAAGAAACGTTGCTTACGGGTTTCAATACTATCGCTGCATGCGAAGAAGAAAAGCACTAAAAAAAGAAGGGAGAATCGCGTCATGAACTATATAACCGTATTTATCCGGAATTTGTTAAGCAAAGGTAAGAGGATACTAAGTACGATTTACGAGGGAGGAAGTACGAATTAAAATATAAGTAGAATTCTGGTCGCAGGTGTCTCTATCACGGAAGCATGAAATGAATAGCAGCCATTGCCTCTCAACTTGTACTTCTCACCTCGTGCTTTAACTCTTCCTACCATTAGTTAGGAAAGAATTATCCTAAGTTTACCCTCTGATGTTTTGATGTTTGAAAACTATTTGATTTCTTCGCAACACAATAAGGAAATGAATAACACAATCAACGCAACTACTCACCACCACCATCATGTAAACCACAAGATGGGTGGCAGGTTTTTGTTTTGAAACTAAAGTATATAAAATTTCAAAAAAGGCTTGTTACTCGGTAACAAGCCTTTTTTTATGCTCTTACATCAATTGAATCAATAAAAATCTCAAGGTTGGGATACGAAACTATGAACAATACAGTACTCAGAATTGCCATTCAAAAATCTGGTCGTCTTCAAGAGGGATCGCTTGCCCTTTTAAAAGAGAGCGGATTATCCTTTAGCAACGGTAAAGATCAGCTCAAAGCACAAGCACGAAACTTTCCTGTTGAAGTGCTCTTCTTGCGTGATGATGATATCCCTCAATATGTTGAAGACAAAGTTGCCGATGTGGGCATTGTAGGCGAAAATGTTGTGGCTGAAAAACAAAAGAAAAACGAAATTGTAAAGCGACTGGATTTTGCAAAGTGTCGCTTATCATTGGCGCTTCCAAAAGGTGATACCTATACTGGTATTGCATCGCTCAATGGAAAAAACATTGCCACCTCCTACCCGAATATCGTTACCGAATTTCTCAAAAAGAATAATATCACTGCTGGCATTCACGAGATCAGTGGTTCAGTAGAGATTGCTCCGAGCATTGGATTAGCAGATGCTATTTGTGATCTGGTGAGCACAGGCAGCACATTATTAAGTAATGGTTTGAAAGAAGTAGAGATTGTGATGCAATCGGAAGCTGTTATCATCACTAATCCTGAACTGGCTCAAGAAAAGCAAAACATACTCGACAAACTTTTGTTCCGTATTGAAGCGGTTCAAAAAGCAAAGAACAACAAATACATTTTGATGAACTGTCCGAACGAAGCCATCGAAAAAATTACAAATGTCATTCCAGGAATGAAAAGCCCGACTATCATTCCGCTGGCTCGTAAAGGATGGAGCTCATTACACTCCGTTGTTGACGAAAATGATTTCTGGGAAAAGATCGATCAGTTGAAAAGTTTTGGAGCAGAAGGAATTCTTGTCGTACCTATTGAAAAGATGATTGTATAAAGTTCAAGGTTTTAAGTTCCGCGTTCAAGGTTTCGAATAATTGATTATAAATTTCACATACATACATTACGTAAAATGAAAATATTCAATAACCCATCAAAAGAAAACTGGAGCCCTCTCCTGCAGCGACCTCAACTAGAGCTTGAGTTTTTAGACAGTGCTGTGCGCAATGTTCTAAATAGAGTAAAGAAATCAGGAGACAGCGCACTTCGTGAACTTACCCTTCAATTTGATAAAGTTGCTGTTGATACATTGCAAGTAACATCAGCAGAAATTCAGCTAGCAGAAAAATTACTATCCGAAGACTTAAAGAATGCGATTCGCACAGCGGCTAGCAATATTGAAAAATTTCATGCAGCACAAAAACGCGAAGTTGTAAAAATCGAAACGATGCCTGGTGTAACGTGCTGGAGAAAAGCCGTGGGTATCGATAAAGTAGGAATTTACATTCCCGGTGGATCGGCACCCCTGTTCTCAACTGTTTTAATGTTGGGAGTTCCCGCTAAATTAGCAGGTTGCAAAGAAGTAGTGCTATGTTCTCCTCCGGATAAATCTGGAAATATTAATGCTGCTATTCTTTTTGCAGCTCAACTTGTTGGTGTTACTAAAATATTTAAAGTAGGTGGTGCGCAAGCCATTGCTGCTATGGCTTTTGGAACAGAGTCTATTCCGAAAGTGTATAAAATTTTCGGACCAGGAAATCAATACGTAACGAAAGCAAAGCAATTGATAACAGAAGAAGGTGTTACGATTGACATGCCCGCTGGTCCATCAGAAGTATTAGTAATGGCCGATAAATCCGCAAATGCATCATTTGTTGCTGCTGATTTATTATCCCAAGCAGAGCATGGAGAAGATAGTCAGGTGATTTTGGTTTTGAATGATGAGTCGTTGCTCGTTCCTATTCAAAACGAAATCGAAAAACAACTCAACACATTACCTCGAAAGGCTATTGCCAAAAAATCATTAGCAAACAGTCGCGTGATTATTATACGTAATCAAAACGAAAGCATTGACTTTGTTAATGAATACGCACCCGAGCATTTAATCGTCAATACACAAAACAATGATGCGATCGCTGATAAAATAATAAATGCCGGTTCTATCTTTCTTGGAAATTTTTCTCCAGAGGCAATTGGTGATTATGCATCCGGTACAAATCATACGCTCCCTACGAATGGCTATGCAAAAGCTTTTGCTGGAGTGGCGTTAGAAAGTTTTATGAAATATATTACCTATCAGCAATTAAATGAAGAAGGTATTCGTGCGCTTGGGCCTGTGGTAGAGAAAATGGCAGAAGCAGAGCAGTTAATAGGGCACAAAAATGCTGTGACAATTCGATTGGATAGTTTGAAGTCTAAGATTTAAGTTTTGAAATAATGAACATACAATCGCTCGTGCGAAAAAATATTGTGAACATGAAGCCCTACTCATCTGCTCGGGATGAGTTTAAAGGTGAGGCTGAAATATTTTTAGACGCCAATGAAAATCCATACCCGTCTCCATACAACCGCTATCCCGATCCATTGCAATGGAAGGTTAAGGAGAAACTTGCGGAACTAAAAGGTGTAAAACCTCAACAAATATTTTTAGGAAATGGAAGTGATGAAGCCATCGATTTATTGATTCGTGCGTTTTGCGAACCAAATGTTGATTCCATTCTTATCACTCCTCCTACCTATGGGATGTATGCTGTTTGTGCAGATGTAAATGCAGTAGCCATCGAGCAAGTTTTATTGACACCCGCTTTTGACATTGATCTCAATGCATTTCCAAAAACGTTCAAGACTACAACCAAAATACTTTTTCTGTGCAGCCCGAATAATCCATCTGGAAATTTATTAAGTCGTGATAAGGTAGTGGAAGTATTGAATCGCTTTCCAGGTTTAGTAGTAGTCGATGAAGCGTATATCGATTTCGCATCAAGCAAGAGTTTTACATTTGAACTTTCAAAATATCCAAACCTTGTCATTCTTCAAACTTTTTCGAAAGCCTGGGGATTGGCGGGCTTACGACTAGGAATGTGTTTTGCATCGGAAGAAATCATTCAGATCATTAACAAAATAAAATATCCATATAACGTAAATGTATTTACACAAGAGCAAGCCCTAACGGCATTGCTTCAGGTGGATAAGAAGAATGAAAACGTAAAAGAAATTATTACCGAACGAAATACAATTGCTAATTCTCTGGCAAAACTTTCAATCGTCAAAAAAATATATCCATCAGATGCTAACTTTCTACTTGTTCAAGTAAATGATGCGCCTGGCACTTACGAATACCTGATGCAAAAAGGAATCATCGTTCGTGACCGATCGAAAGTTACTCTATGTGATCATTGCATTCGCATTACCATCGGTACGCCAAAAGAAAATCAAGACCTACTCAACGCATTGAAAAAGTTATGAAAAAAGTATTGTTTATAGATCGTGACGGAACACTCATCCTCGAACCTGCAGATGAACAAATTGACAGCCTGGAGAAATTGGAATTCTATCCCGGTGTTTTTACCTGGCTTAGCAAGATTGCCTCTGAAACAGATTATGAATTGGTAATGGTGACAAATCAGGACGGTCTTGGAACAGATCGATTCCCTGAAAATACTTTCTGGCCTGCACACAACAAAATGATGAAGGCTTTTGAAAATGAAAATATAAAATTCGCTCAAGTCCTCATTGATAAATCATTTCCGCACGAAAATAAACCAACACGAAAACCAGGTATTGGTATGCTTAATGAATTTCTATCAGGTAAGTATGACTTAAAAAATTCTTACGTCATCGGTGATCGGCTAACCGATATTGAGTTAGCAAAGAATCTTGACTCACAAGGAATACTGATTAACAATGGAAGTTTAGCAGAGAAAGTAAAGGAAAAAAGTCTCGAACAATTTTGTAAACTAACAACGACAGATTGGAAAGACATTTATCAGCTTGTTGTCAATCCAGAACGCAAAGCAAGTGTGGTTCGCAAAACAAAAGAAACCGATATTAAGATTGATATTAATCTGGATGGCCTGGGCAAATCAAAAATAAGCACAGGTCTTGCCTTTTTCGATCATATGCTAGATCAACTATCCCGTCACGGAAATATTGATCTTACTATTGAAACAAAAGGTGATCTGCATATTGATGAACATCACACCATTGAAGACACTGCTTTAGCATTGGGTGAAGCATTTATTAATGCACTAGGTAATAAGCGTGGCATTGAGCGCTACGGTTTCTGTTTACCTATGGATGATTGCCTGGCTCAAGTGGCCATCGATTTTGGAGGAAGACCGTGGTTGGTTTGGGAAGCAGAATTTAAACGCGAGAAAATTGGCGAAATGCCAACCGAAATGTTTTATCATTTCTTTAAATCATTTTCAGATACTTCAAAATGTAATCTGAATATGAAAGCAGAAGGAACAAATGAACATCACAAAATAGAGGCGCTCTTTAAAGCCTTTGCAAAAGCTATTAAAATGGCAGTAAAAAAAGAAGGAAATCAATTACCAACGACTAAAGGAATGCTCTGAGGAACAAGGTTAAAGGAACAAGGCACGTTAACTAGTTTAATAAAAAAAAGATTTCATTAAAATATTAAAGTTATGCAAGATCTAAAGAACCGTTACAAGAAGTTTACTATTGAAACTGGTGAGCTTATTCAACAGCCACCAAAAAGTGTTATTAATAATGCTTATATGAATCAACTGATCCGATCCTCAAGTTCTCCGGGAACAAACTACAGAGCAGCATGTCGAGCGAAATCAAAGCCCTATTTCATTAATAAGCTAAAAATTATTGAAGAAGAACTTGATGAATCTGAATATTTTCTTGAACTTCTTCATCATTTCAACCCTGACTTACGAATTCCAATAGAAGGGATGATTAAAGAATCTAACAAACTTCTGGCAATAACAATAAGTTCTATAAAGGCAGCACGCACTAACCTTCGTTCCTCGTAATTCAAACCTTGTACCTTAAAGCATGAAATTAGCAATCATAAAATATAATGCCGGAAATATCCAATCAGTTTCTTTTGCTCTTGAGCGACTGAACGTTGATTTTACTATTACCGATAATGCTGAAGAAATTGGGAAGGCAGATAAAGTAATTTTTCCTGGCGTGGGAGAAGCCAGTACAACAATGAAATATCTTAAGGATAAGAAACTGGATCAGGTTATCGTTAATCTTAAGCAACCGGTTTTGGGAATTTGCTTAGGTATGCAATTGATGTGTGTGTACTCAGAAGAAAATAAAACAGATTGTCTTGGTGTATTTAAGGAGTCTGTAAAATTATTCATCCCACAAAGTGATATGAAAGTACCGCATATGGGTTGGAACAATTTAACAATAAGTGACAGTTGGTTAGCTCCGGATATCGAAAATAAATATGCCTATTTTGTGCACAGCTATTATGTGCCAGTAAACGCAAACACATCGGCTATAACCGAATACATTAATCCCTTTAGTGCTGCAATGCATAAAGATAATTTTTACGCTGTACAATTTCACCCAGAGAAATCTGCTCAGGCAGGCGAACTTGTTCTAAAAAGCTTTTTAAACGTTTAACCATAAAGAGGTATTCAATTGATATGAGAATTATTCCAGCCATTGATATTATAGACGGAAAATGTGTTCGGCTCACACAAGGAGATTACGCGCAGAAGAAAATCTACAGCAAGTATCCTTTGGATGTCGCTAAAGAATTTGAAGATGCCGACTTGAAATACATCCACCTTGTTGATTTAGATGGTGCGAAAAAAGGCAGTGTTGTAAATTGGAAAGTGATTGAAGACATTCAGGGGAAAACATCACTAAAAGTAGATTTTGGCGGTGGCGTTAAAACAGAAGAAGAAGTAGAGCGATTATTAGAATTGGACATCAACCAAATCAACATTGGAAGTTTGGCTGTAAAAGATCCGCAGAAATTTATTTCGTGGATGAAAAAGTATCATGCTGAAAATTTCATACTCAGTGCTGATGTACGTGATGAAAAAATAATGATCAGCGGATGGCAAGAACATACTGAAGTTGATCTCTATGAATTTGTCGGACAGTTTGTAAAAGAAGGACTATCATTTCTTGCTTGCACAGACATTAGCACCGATGGTATGTTAGAAGGGCCAAATTTCGGATTGTATAAAAAACTGAAGAAACGTTTTCCTGAACTTAAAATTATCGCGAGTGGTGGTGTTAGTTCTGTTGATGACTTAAAAGAGTTAAAATACATTAAAGTCGATGGCGTAATTGTAGGGAAGGCATTCTATGAAGGAAAAATTTCACTCAACGAATTAAAGCATGTTAACTAAACGCATCATACCCTGCCTCGACATTAAAGATGGCCGCACCGTTAAAGGCATAAATTTCTTAAGCCTTCGCGATGCTGGTGATCCTGTTGAACTTGCTGCGCAGTACGCTCAACAAGGTGCCGATGAATTGGTATTTCTTGATATATCGGCAACGAATGAAGAGAGAAAGACTTTTGCATCCCTTGTAAAAGACATTGCACGGCACATTAACATTCCGTTTACCGTTGGAGGTGGCATTAGTTCTGTTGCTGATGTTGCTCCATTGCTGGAAGCCGGTGCTGATAAGGTAAGCGTAAATTCTGCAGCTGTTCGAAACCCTCAACTCATTGATGATTTATCAAAAGCGTTTGGTTCACAATGCATTGTATTGGCCATTGATGCACGTAAAGTGGAAAACCAATGGATTGTTCATACCCATGGCGGAAAAAATCCAACGGATAAAAAACTTTTTACCTGGGCTAAAGAAGGACAAGATCGCGGTGCAGGAGAAATTCTTTTTACCAGCATGGATCATGATGGAACAAAAAATGGTTTTGCAAATGATCCATTAAGTAAACTAAATGCATTGCTGCAGATACCTGTCATTGCTTCTGGTGGAGCGGGCAACATGGGACATTTCATTGATACCTTTGTACTAGGTAAAGCGGATGCTGCACTAGCTGCCAGTATCTTTCATTTTGGTGAAATTAAAATACCTGATCTGAAATTATTTTTAAAACAAAATGGAATTCGGGTCAGGATTGAAAATTAATTCCTTTGCCTGTCAAACAATCAATTAAAAAAGAAAGTACACAACATGAAAATAGATTTTTCAAAACTCGATGGTATTGTACCCTGCGTTGTACAAGATGCCAAAACACAGCGCGTATTGATGCTCGGTTTTATGAATGAAGAAGCTTTTCAAAAAACAGTAACGGAAAAACGAGTGACTTTCTTCAGCAGAACAAAACAACGACTGTGGACGAAAGGAGAAACGTCTGGAAATTTTCTGGATGTTGTAGAAATGATGTTGGATTGCGATCAGGATACCTTGTTAATAAAAGCGAATCCAATTGGTCCGGTTTGTCATACGGGTGCAGATACCTGTTTCGATGAAGTGAATGATCGTTGGGATTTAGCTTCGCTTGAAAAAGTAATTAAGTCGCAAGTGCCACGTTTGTCTAACAAGAAGTCGCCGTAATCTACCGAGATGTGCTCATGGAGTTGTGCTTCGTGAACGAGCGAGTTCCGCATGAACTTGTAAAGAAGTTGCTCTAGGGTGTACACGCTTCCTTCAAATTCAATGGACA
>JBDTTT010000047.1:0-38354 GCA_039930485.1 Chryseolinea sp. | reverse complement strand
TAGGAACAGCAGCTAATAAAATTGTACAACTTGATGGCACAGGTAAATTACCTGCCGTAGATGGCTCACAACTTATCAACTTACCTTCAGGTGTAGGAGACATCACCGCAGTAACAGCGGGAACAGGATTAACAGGCGGTGCAACAACGGGGGCCGCCACATTGAATGTTGATGTAGGAACAGCAGCTAATAAAATTGTACAACTTGATGGCACAGGTAAATTACCTGCAGTGAACGGATCACTGCTTACTTCACTACCAGATCCAAGTTCAACAAACGAAATTCAGAATCTTTCCCTTACAGGCACGGGCTCTGCAACAACAGGTGAAAGTTTTCCACTTAATATTTCTTCCGGAACAGGTGTTACTATTCAGGAAGGTTCAAATGTTCAAATTACTCAAGCATCGAATGTTCTTACAATTAGTAGCGTTGCGGGTGGATCTGGAACCGTTACCAGTGTTGGATTAACAATGCCTTCCATCTTTACGGTAGCTAGTTCACCAGTTACAACTGCGGGAACAATAGGAGTTACCTATTCAGGAACAGCATTACCAGTTGCCAATGGGGGTACAGGAACTACTACCAATACAGGAACCGGTAGCGTAGTGTTGTCCACTTCTCCAACGCTGACAACTCCAGCATTAGGAACTCCATCAGCTGCAGTACTGACTAACGCAACCGGACTGCCTTTACAAACAGGTGTAGTAGGGAATTTACCTGTCGCTAATTTGAATGGAGGAACTGGTGCGAACGGTACAAGCTTTTGGAGAGGTGATGGCACTTGGTCAACTCCATCGGGAGGCGGTGATGCCTCCACCAATACAGCAACTTCAGTTGATAGCGAGTTAGCATTGTTCAGTTCAACAACGGGCAAACTTTTAAAAAGATCAACCGGTACAGGCTTTGCAAAACTTACATCGGGTGTTTTGTCGACGCAGGCTTCTGTTAACTTAGCCAGTGAAGTGGGCACTTCTGTTTTACCTGTTGCTAATGGAGGAACAGGAGTAACTACTAGTACAGGAACAGGCAGTGTTGTATTATCAACTTCTCCAACCCTTACAACTCCAGCGCTTGGAACTCCATCGGCAGCAGTATTAACCAATGCAACCGGATTACCATTGGCAACTGGTGTTACTGGAAATTTGCCTGTCGCAAGATTAAACAGTGGGACTAGCGCAAGTGCTACTACTTATTGGCGAGGTGATGGTACTTGGTCAACACCATCAGGGGGCGGTGACGCGTCCACCAATACAGCGACTTCAGTTGATAGCGAGATTGCATTATTTAGTGCAACAACAGGTAAACTTCTAAAGCGTGCAACTGGAACAGGTTTCGCAAAACTTACGTCCGGTGTATTATCTACCCAAACTTCTGTGAGTTTAACTTCAGATGTAGGCACTTCTATTTTGCCGGTAGCCAACGGTGGTACAGGTGGAACAACATGGAATGGACTTTTGCTTGGATCGGGTGGCACAATTGGTGATATCACTACTGGTTCTGCAGGTCAGATTCTTAAAGTAGCTGGTACAACGCCAACGTGGACGAACTTTGCGGTGACATCTGCTGATATTACGGATGGCACTATATCAGGTGCGGACTTAGCAACGAATATCAACATATCAACAACTGGAAATATAACAACTAACGCTCCTGGAAATCTTTCTATAGCCGGCACCTCTACCTTAAGTGGGGCAGCAACACTTGCCAGTCTTGCAGGAGCAGGTACACGAATGGTAGTAGCCAATGCTACGGGAGTATTAAGTACAGCAGCATTGCCAACCAGTGGATGGGGATTAACAGGAAATGCCGGAACAACCCCAGCTACTAATTTTTTAGGAACAACAGATGCACAGGATTTAGCATTTAAGACAAACAACGTTGAGGCTTTTCGAATTAACGCTGCAGGAAGCGTGGGTATAGGCACGAACAATCCTACAAGCCTCCTTCATTTACATAATGGTGCCGTTGCAGGAAATTTTATGAAGATCACCAACTTAACATCTGCCCTTGGAATGTCAATCGGTAATTCTGGATCTGGAGGAAGAGAAGCGTTCATTGTGAATAATGAAAATGCAGCTATGTACTTTCAAACTAACGCATTGAATAGAATGGCAATTGATGCAACTGGCAATGTTGGTGTTGGTTTAATTGCACCAACTGAAAAACTGGATGTGTCCGGAAATTTGAAATTTTCTGGAGCGTTAATGCCAAATAATCTTGCGGGAACCACTGGCCAGGTGTTAACATCTGCAGGAGCTGGTGCGGCACCCACATGGCAAAATGCAGGAGGAGCTGGGTGGGACCTCACAGGTAATGCAGGAACAACTTTTGGAACTAATTTTTTGGGTACAACTGACAACGTGAGTCTTTCATTGAAAACTAACAACTTGCAGAGAATGTTTATCAATAGTGATGGACGAATAATGATCAACATTAATAACACGAATGTTCCATCCTTAAATGCGAATGCCATACTTGATATTGTTCCCAATGGAGCAGGCATTGGTAATATGGTTTTACGCGGAAGTTTCGCAAGCCCGAATGATCCGGTTGATATTGAGTTTAGAACCTGGGATGGCGCCACCGCTCTTGGTAAAATTTTTATGAATCCAAGCGCTTCTGATATGTTTTTTGAAGCGAACGGAGTAACCCGTCTTGCCCTTCAAAATGATGGTGATGTTGGTATAGGTACTACAACCCCCGCTCAAAAATTAGATGTTGTTGGAAATGTTAATGTGAGTTCTGCTAACACGTATATGATAGGCGCTAGTACAGTGCTTAGCAACACAGGTACTGGAAATATTTTTGTTGGTACGAATAGCGGACTTTTCAACACTGCAATCAGTGGTACTTTTGTTGGAACAGCAGCAGGCAGAGATAATACTACGGGGGCAGATAATACTTTCATAGGAAGAAATGCTGGTCTTGTTAACACTGCAGGTACTTTGAATGTAATTGTGGGCTCGGGTGCTGGTCAGGCTAGCACGGGTTCTGGTAATACTTTTCTTGGTTATAGAGCCGGATTTGTGAACACGACTGGAGTTCGCAACACGTTAATTGGAAGAGAGGCTGATGTTGCGACAGCAGGGTTAACAAATGCAATCGCCATTGGATATCAGGCTATAGCGGGTGCAAGTAACACAATGGTGCTTGGAGGCTCTGGTGCAAATGCTGTGAATGTAGGTGTTGGAATAACCACTCCATCGAAAAAAATCCATTCGGTAAGTGCTCCTTTAGCCACTTATGATGCAGCAATATATGGTTCAAGCAGTGCAACTAATGACGCTGGATTTTTCGGAGCAATGGCTTACGATGGGGGAGCCACAAACTTTGGCCTTTATGCTCATTCCGATGCAATCGCGAATACTATTCCTTTAGGTGTTAATAGAGGAGCTGATGGCGCTTTGGTAAATTTCTACTCAGCCAATTCGTTGGAGGGGCAAATAGGCGTATCGGGTAGTACCATCACCTATGGAGCTTTTACAGGCGTACACTATGCGCAAACGGGTGACGAAAAAATCGAGCGAGGGATGTTAGTAAGTTTGAATGGAAACAATGGTAATCTTCATGATAAGAAGACGTCCGAGTCGTTGTATGGAATCAGTAAAACTACCGTTCCAAATGATACAAAAGTAATGGGGACATATTTGGGATTGATGGATCCATTAGTCGAGAAATCTTCTGACAACCCAATTCAAATTATGGCGGTGGGTAATGGCGATATGTGGATTGTTGACAATGGGAAAAACCTCGAAGTGGGCGACTACCTTATTTCATCAGATTTAGCGGGCTATGCCATGTTAGATAAATCTGTGTACGATATAGCACATGTAATTGCACGTATCGGCCAAAACGTTAATTGGAACGATGTGCAACAAAAAGTAAATGGCCGCAAAGTGATAAATGTTTCTGTTTTCTTTGAAAATTTTGAGATCAACCACAAGGCAGAGAAGTTAATTGCTGAGATTGAAGTTTTAAATTCAAAGGTTAACTCCATGAAAGAAAAACAAGACACGGAAGTAGCTTTACTCAAAGAACAAATGGAAGAAGTGCTGCGCATTGTGGGCGCATCGGCAAAAGGAAAAAATTAAGGCAGTTCATCCGTAAACTTATACCATCAGGTTTTACTGCATGTTTTTTATTTGCCAATCTTTGATCGGAGACATGTTCTTTGAAAAGAGAGGTAATTGCTAAAGAAAACTTCTTAGACTCACTTGTTTTCTATAATCATTTGCTGAGGAGGTTCTGTATAAAATACAGAACCTTTTTTTACGGTCAATAAATGATAAGAGGGTTTCATCTTTTGCGATTTCTTATGGATGAGCATCATGGGAAGCCCAACAACAAGTCCGGTTATGGTTATTGTGGTAACACGATCATCAAGTGAAGGCTTCTCGCCATGCACTACCACACTGTTGAATTGATCTATAACAAAAATACCGGCACCACCGATAACGAGCAACCCACCAATTACATTGGCAAACGAATGGCGCTTAAAATAAATCCGATCAATTTTGTGAAATGGAACAATGGTTTGATGAGCTACTACTGCCGTATCGTATAAATTATTGACGTAACTCTTGTGAACGCCTTTTACTCCTTTCAACGAGTAAATAAAATCATCACCGGGGTTGAGTCGAAGAATGACCTTTTGCTTTTTCAGTAATACCAGTTGTTTCTGAGCGGAGACTTGCAGACTCAAGCAAAAAATAAAAAGAAAGAATAGATTTCGCACGTTCAACATTAAGGTAAAGTACTAAAAATAAAGAAATAGAAATGATAATGTTTGATGAATGAAAATTACATTCGGGGCTTCCATGGAGTTTCTTCTGCACCAAGTTCTTGTGTCATCTTTCTGCTGAGCATAAAAAGATAGTCCGAAAGACGGTTAAGATATTTTATAACGATGGCATCAATGGTTTCTTGTGTGTTTAAAGAGATGGTTAAACGCTCAGCTCTTCTGCATACGGTTCGCGCCACATGGCAAAATGATATGGATTGATGTCCACCGGGCAAAACAAAAAACTTCATGGGAGAAAGTTCTGCCTCCATCAAATCCATTTCTTTCTCTAACAGCAAAACATCATCTTCTAACAAAGAAGGGATTTTCACTTTCGTGTTTCCCGGCTCGGTTGCCAGAATTGATCCAATAGTAAATAACCGATCTTGAATTTCAACCAGAATATTTTTTCGTTTTGCATTTACTTCCTGATCGCGGACTAAACCGATGTATGAGTTCAATTCATCTACTGTTCCATACGTGTCAATGCGCAGGTCTGCTTTCGAAATGCGCTTGCCACCAAATAAAGAGGTCGTTCCGCTGTCGCCTGTTTTGGTGTAAATTTTCATTTTGATAGACTTTAGGTATTAGACTTAAGACATTCGACTAATACAATTTTAAAACAAGTTCGCATTAATTACTTGGGATGTAAATTTGTTTTGAAAATAAACTGATCCAAATAGATATGTATTCGTCATGAATTGGATATTCTTTGTTAACCGTGGTGGCTTAGAGTGTTTGTGGCAAAGGAATTAACTAAAACAAAAAACCCCGGCTATCGACCAGGGTTTTATTTTTCTTTTGTTCGCGGCTAGTGCACTATGACTTCACCACGATTTATATTTTCGTTCACGCGATCCCACTCAATCAATCCATCACGCAAGCGAATGATCCGATGAGCGTAGTGTGCAATGTCATCTTCGTGTGTTACCATGATAATGGTGTTTCCTTTATCATGAAGTTCCTGAAACAACTGCATGATGCCGTATGATGTTTTGGTATCCAGGTTTCCGGTCGGCTCATCGGCTAGAATAATGGAAGGATTATTTACCAACGCGCGCGCGATCGCAACGCGCTGACGTTGTCCACCCGAAAGTTCATTTGGCTTGTGGTGATGTCGATCGCCCAGGTTTACACTTTCTAGTGCGGCCATTGCCATTTCATTACGCTCTGATTTGCTATAGCCAGCATAGATAAGTGGAAGGGCCACATTCTCTAAAGCGGAGGCGCGTGGCAAAAGGTTAAAGGTTTGAAAAACGAACCCAATTTCTTTGTTGCGTACTTCTGCTAAGTCATTTTCTGTCATCTCACTTACGAGGTGATTATTCAGACTGTAGGTTCCACTATTGGGTGTATCCAGGCATCCAACAATATTCATGAGGGTGGATTTTCCGGAACCGGAAGGTCCCATAAAGGCTACATATTCGCCCTTATCAATGGAGATTGAAATGTCCTGAAGGGCATTTACAATATTATCTCCCATTTTGTAGCTTCTGGCTAAGTGGCTGGTCTCAATTATTTTCATCACACAATTAGTTTACAATTCAACGCTTGAATTACAGAGATGTGTCTTAAAGTTAAAAAGTTTATTGTTCTTAACTGATGTGCGGATTATTTGTTTCATCACCGGTTAAAACCCTGTTTGATTGTATCAAAAACCGCCTTCATCATTACACTATTGATCAGACTATCCTTCCCTGATAAATGTTACACACTGCTGAATAACATCATTATCTTTTAAAATTCGAGTATGTCCCAATCCCTTCGTTTTGATTAGCCGAGCGGTCGGATAGACTTTTATTAACGATTCCGCGTGGGCAAGGCTTACTTCCTTGTCGTTTTGGTCGTGGACAAGAAGCAGGTTTATGGGTTCTGGAAGGTGCCTGATAAAATGCATGGCTGTAAACTCGTCAAACGATTTACCATATTCCTTTACTATAAAATTCTTAAAGAATTCTTTGGTGGCCATCGAACCATTAATGGCTTTTAAATACGTATGGATGATTTCATCTCCAATGGTTGGACTAGCAATGTTGATGAGTTTATGCACCTTCAATCCATTCATGGCAGAAAAAAGAACTGCACCTCCACCAAACGAATGTGCTATGATGGCTACTGGCTCACCTATCTTTTTATAAATCGCCTTTAACGTCTCTTCAAATTCAAGAATGCTAGTACGACTGCCTGATGAATTTCCGTGTGCCGGTCCGTCAAAACCAACGACCTGAAAGCCTGCTGTTGTTAATGGTTTTACAAATCTTCTGAACTGCGTGGCACGTCCTGCCCAGCCATGGACTAACAATACAGGTTTGCCTTTGCCCCATGCGTAGCATTGAATTTTTTTTCCTGCTGCATCCAGTGTAAATTTTTCAGCGAATGATTCTGCTTTCTTTTCTTTTTCGGGAACTCCGTAGTGAAGCGGTGTAAAGAATAATCTTAAAAAATAACGATGAGCAAGTATGGGAATCACACGCTCTACTTTTGGGTACAACCACCTTACAATTTTTAGCGGAAGGGGAGTCTTATCTCTTTTGCTGCTCATTTAAATGAAAGGTAACATTGATTTTCTGAAATCACGAGGAATACATATCGAAAGCAATCGTAAACTTTTCTCTTGGTATGCTTTGCAGTATTGTTGATGACGTTAATATGGAATTGACTAAATCTGATCAATTGATCTTCATCGAAACAAAATCAGGAATTGAATGGAACAGAAAACTCAAACGCTCCTGTTGTGTATTCAAACGTTTCAAGATTATAAACTCGCTCAATAAATTGTACACGATTGGATTGATCAACCAGAATAACAGTTGAACATCGGGAGCCATAATTATCCGTTTTGATAAACATAGAAGACAAGGCACGCTCTCTTTCTATGGTCAAGCCAGTTTGAGGGAGTTGATTGTCTGCGGCACGTTGATCGTCATATAAAAACGCAAATAGCTCTTCCGGATTAATTTTGTTTTGCGTGAGAATGGTTTTTAGTTTTTCTTTTCCACGCTCTACCTTCGGCCAGTTTGTGTCCAGCAAATGATTACTCAATCCATGAAGTCCCGGTTTGATTTGTTGAATACCTTCAGCATAATTTGAATAGTAATAAAGGTCATCAACCGTTCCATTGATCAAGTTGAAACCATTATACATTTTGCCGTGAGCTGAAATGTTCTTCAGGTATGCATCGCCAGATAAATCACCAATCAAAAAATCAGAAACCAATTGCCCGCGTGATGGTGCTTTCGGATTTATATTTTGGGGATCACGATAATTAGTAAGCAAACTAATCTTTCCGGAAGTAGTCATCCCCATCCATGTGCCTGATGCTTCTAAATCGCGACCCCCTAAAAGTGTTGGATGGTCTTTCCAAAAAGAAGCTGCTGCGGTTTTACGATTGTAAAATTCATCGCGATTGGCCGCTACAATTAATTTGTATGTTGGGTGATCGTGTAACGAAAGGAAAATCAAACACATGTACTTGAATTTATTTACTGATCACCGATTATCTTTTACTGATCACTGATTACTTTTCTCTAGTCTTCAAAAATCTCTAATTGTGAAGGCAGCAATTGAAACGTTCTACGGTGATAAGGTGTAATGCCCAGCTTTATTATTCCTTCCCGATGTTGGCGTGTGGGATATCCTACATTAGTTTCCCATCCATATCCTGGAAATTGAGAGGATAGATTGGCCATTAATGTATCACGATAGGTTTTAGCCAATACTGATGCGGCTGCTATCGATAAATATTTTCCATCACCCTTAATAATACAAGCGGATTGAATGTTTCGATACGCAGTAAATCGATTTCCATCAATCAATAAAAATTCTGGTCGAACCATTAATTGATCCAATGCCAAGTGCATGGCTTTAAACGATGCATTCAAAATATTAATAAGATCGATTTCTTCGTGACTTACTTCAGCAATGGCCCATGCCAAAGCATCTCGTTTAATATCAATTTCAAGCTGCTCGCGATTTTGTTTGGTAAGCTGTTTCGAATCATTCAGCAAATCATGTTTGTAATCTTTTGGAAGAACAACCGAAGCGGCCACAACTGGCCCAGCTAAACACCCGCGTCCGACTTCATCGCAGCCGGCTTCAATCAGGTTGGGCGTGTAAGACGACAGAAGCATATGCAAACTTAACAGTGAAATGATTCGATACAAAAGAATTCAATAGCTTTGGAATTGATGTTGAGCTTTTTTGTTACTCAACATCATGGTTTCTTAGCGACTCTGCGCCTTTGCGGTAATAAATTTCACCGTGGAGCCGCAGAGTCGCTAAGGTTAATAAAATAATATACCTGCAATGTCGAAAGAAGAAATGGAGAATCCCTGGACAACCCTTTCGGGTGAAGAGAAATACGATAACGCCTGGATCAACATTACCGAGTATCAGGTGTTGAATCCTTCGGGAGGAAAAGGTATTTATGGTAAAGTTCATTTTAAAAACAGGGCCATCGGTGTAATTCCCATTGATGCTGATGGCAATACCTGGTTAGTAGGACAGTTCCGCTATACATTGAATGAGTGGCATTGGGAAATATGTGAAGGGGGAGGACCATTGAATGAAGATCCGCTCGATGCTGCAAAGCGTGAACTCAAAGAAGAAACCGGACTCGTTGCCAATCGATGGTCAACACTGTTGCGCATACATACATCAAACTCTGTGACCGATGAGGAAGGTATTGTTTTTTTGGCCGAAGAACTAGCGCATGGTAAAAGTGAGCTCGAAGAAACCGAAGCCGATCTCAAAGTTTGGAAGCTACCGTTAAAGCAAGCTGTTGAAATGGTTTTGAACGGAAAAATAACGGATGGCATCAGCATGGCCGGCTTGTTAATGGTTGCCCGCCAAAGAGGATTGTAGTTTTTGTAATCAATACATGGCTATTTAAAACGTCAACAACCTTAGACTTTGAACCTTGAACCTTCGCTTACCTATTTAAGTTTCTATCGGATGACTATACGGACTCACATCAAAGAAAGCTTTCATCTCGCCTATCCCGTAATGCTGAGTAACCTTGGCCATGTTATGATTGGCGTGACAGATAATATTATGGTGGGACATTTGGGCGCTGTTCACCTTGCAGCGGCCGGCTTGGCTACTGTTATTTTTAATGTGTTAATGTTATTTGGTATCGGAGTATCGTATGCCATTACTCCTTTGGTGGCGGAAGCGGATGGCGAGCGCAACGACAAAAGTATAATTGAAACATTACGACATGGACTCGTTATTAATTTTGTTAATGGATTAATATTGGTGGGTGTTGTGTTGATCGGAAAAAATTTACTGTACCATCTTGATCAGCAGATAGATGTTGTTGAACTCGCAATACCTTTTCTGAGCATTCTTACCTTCTCGTTAGTGCCGATGCTAATTTTCCAAAGCTTCAAGCAGTTTGCAGAAGGATTATCAAATACGAAACCTGCATTGGTAATTATTGTACTCACCAATCTTGTCAACATCGTGCTGAACTATATGTTTATTTATGGTCATGCCGGTTTTTCTGCTATGGGTCTGATTGGTTCCGGCTGGGCCACTTTGACTTCGCGAACTTTCATGGCTTTGTCTTTCGCGATATACATTTATTATTTACCAGCATTTAAAAAATATCGTGCAGGGTTTTCGATAGGAAATTATTCGAAGAAACTGTTCAATAAAATGCTGCACATTGGTATCCCCGCAGGGGTGCAATTTATTTTTGAAGTTGCTGCGTTTGACTTTTCGCTAGTGATGATGGGCTGGCTTGGTGCTACAACACAAGCAGCACATCAAATTGCAATTAACTTGGCTACGATCAGTTACATGACAACTGCCGGCCTTGCGGCAGCAGCGACTATTCGGGTCAGTTATTTTTTAGGAAGAAAGGACTTCAAGAATTTGCGCCTTGCATCGTATACCTTATTGATTATGGCATTGGTGATGATGACTGCCTGTGCACTGGTATTTATTTTCGGACGAAACTTTTTGCCCGGACTTTATGTGGACGATAGTGAAGTGCTGGCCATTGCATCTTCTTTACTTATTCTTGCCGGATTGTTTCAATTGTCGGATGGCACCCAAGTGGTTTGCATTGCTGCCTTGCGTGGTTTGCAAGATGTTAAAATTCCATCGGTATTGATTTTTATTTCGTATTGGGTAATTGGTTTGCCATTGGGATATTGGCTGGCGTTTATACTCGGCTATGGGGCGATCGGCATTTGGCTCGGTCTTTCGATTGGTCTTACCCTGACGGCAATCGCGATGTTCTTGCGATTCCGTTCAATGGTAAATAAGCTTACACAAACCGTTGAAGGTGTACGTTAGCATGAGCTTATTCGTGCATTCGTGGCGATTGCGTTGCCGGGTCAATGAATTTTAATTAACAACACATCGTAAATAGAATCTTTCATTCTTCTTTTTCATATCTTTTGGAAAAGAATTGTATGACCGATTTCGCTAAGCCTGTAAGCTCATCCCAAACCACTATCACCGAATTAATGATTCCCTCTTACGCCAACTTTGGTGGTAAGATTCACGGTGGCATTTTGTTATCCCTCATGGACAAGGTGGCTTACGCCTGCTCCAGTAAACATGCCGGTGCTTATTGTGTAACCGTTACGGTTGATAGAGTTGAATTCCTCGAACCTGTAGAGGTAGGCGAACTTGTTTCGCTTCATGCTTCTATTAATTACGTAGGTAATAGCTCACTCATTGTTGGCATTCGTGTGGAGGCGTTAGATGTAAGAACAGGCGTTGTAAAACATACCAACTCTTCATACTTCACCATGGTAGCCAAAGGTGATGACAACAAACCCACAACTGTTCCGAAATTAATTTTAGAAAATAAAGAAGATGTGAAGCGCTTTATAGAAGCTATGCGATTGAAAGAAATACGAAGCAAAGTGCGCGAGCAAATGAACGATGCAAAATCATCCATGGATATTAGTCATGCGAAAGATTTATTGAGCAAAGAGCGCTGCATCATTAACTATACTGTATAATCTATGACACGAAATTTCTACCTGATTCTTTTCCTATTTATTTCCTCTCTTTCTTTTTCGCAAACACCCCTTATTCTTTCGCAGCGTGAACAGGCAAAAGTAATCGATGCCATACTAGACGATCGGTTGAAAAATGTTCTACCCAAACTCATGCGCAGACAAGGTATTGATATGTGGGTAATCATGTCGCGCGAGTACAATGAAGACCCTGTTATTAGAACCATGTTGCCCGCCACGTGGATGGCCGCACGAAGAACGACTATGTTGGTAATCTATGATCGGGGCGGTGATAAGGAAACTGAATTTCTTGCTGTTTCGCGCTATGATGTGGGTAATGTTTTTAAACGTGCATGGGATCCGGACCATCAGCCCGATCAATGGTTGCAGTTGGCAAAAATCATTGACGAACGAAACCCAAGAAAGATTGCCGTTAACAAAGCAGAACATTATGGTCATGCCGATGGGTTGACAGCAAATGATTATGAAAAATTAATGAAGTCGCTCGATAAGAAATTTCACATTCATGTTGTCTCTGCCGAAAATCTGGCAGTGAGCTGGTTAGAGACACGCAGCGAAAAAGAAATGGTGATCTATCAGCAGATTTGTAAAATTGCGCATGACATTATTCAGGAAGGATTTTCAGATCAGGTTATTCAGCCTGGTGTAACAACAACCGAAGATGTAGTGTGGTGGTATCGCGAGCGCATTAAACAACTCAAGCTCGACACGTGGTTTCATCCTTCTGTTTCTGTACAACGAGCTGAAGCTGATGCCATCTTTACGAAGCGACCAACGCCCATTGTTATTTTACCAGGTGATTTACTTCACGTGGATTTTGGCATTACGTATTTGCGCCTCAACACAGATACACAGCAACATGCATACATTCTCAAACCGCAGGAAGCTGACGCACCTGAATATTTGAAGAAAGCGTTAGTGCGAGGTAATAAGTTGCAAGACATCCTCACCCGAAATTTTGCTGTTGGAAAAACCGGAAATAAAATTTTAGAAGAATCGCGCTCGCAAGCCATCAATCAAGGACTCACACCTTCCATCTACACACACCCCATTGGCTACCACGGCCACGCAGCAGGCACGACCATAGGTATGTGGGATGCGCAGAAAGGTGTTCCCTTCACCGGAGATTATCCAATGAATGCCAACACCGCTTACTCCATTGAATTAAATGTAACGGTCTACATTATTGAGTGGAAAAAAGAAATACAGATTAAGTTGGAAGAAGACGGATACTTTGATGAGGTTAGTGGCTTTCGATATATTGATGGGAGGCAGACTGAATTGATTTTGATTCCGAAGCCGAGTAAGATAAATAAGTGATTCACTTTACATCGGATTGAATAGTTAAAATGAGTATTTTAGGACGTAACAATAAGGGGATATAGGTGATATTGCGTATGCACAATTGTTAGCGCCAATGCCCTTGTCCAACTAACGAAGTCGCATTCCTGTTAATCAAACTTAAGCAGTGCACAACAGACCGTAGAGGTATCTTCACACTTTACTTAATAAGTCCCCCCCAATTGTAACAATCTTCATATTCTCGCCAGAATGAGCCTGACTTAGTTGGCACACAATTTACACTATCCAAAACTGGTGAATGAAATTTCTTATATGAACAAATAAAAAAAATATATTATGAAAAAAACCTTTAAGATCAACATTAAGCAATCCATTCTTGACGATTTAAAGAATAGAATTAACAAGACCAGATGGACGGATGAAATAGAAAACTCAAAATGGGAGTACGGTACAAACAAAACTTATTTGAAAGAGTTGTGTGATTATTGGCAAAGTACATTTGATTGGAAAAAACAGGAAGAATACCTTAATACATTTCCTCATTTTAAAACAATTGTTGATGGTGTTGGATTGCACTATATCCTTCAGAAAGGTGAAGGGGAAAATTCAATTCCATTACTTTTAATACATGGTTATCCAGATTCATTCGTGCGGTTTTTAAAGATTATTCCCTTGCTAACAAAGGCAGATAAAAATGGTTTTTCATTTGATGTAATAATCCCATCTATCCCAGGTTATGGATTTTCTGATATTCCCACAGAGCCAGGAATGAATAAAAAACGGATTGCAGAACTGTTTACTAAATTGATGACAGAAGATTTAGGCTACGAAAAATTTGTAGCACATGGCGGAGATTGGGGCGGAGGCATTACGGAACAAATGGCATTATACTATGCTGATTCATTATTAGCAATTCATCTTACCGATATTCCATTTGAACATGGAATGAACGAGCCAAAAGATGTAACCAGTTCAGAAGCAAAATATTTTGAAGCCACAAAAAAATGGCAAATGACAGAAGGTGCGTATGCTATGATACAAAGTACCAAACCTCAAACTTTGGCTTATGGATTGAATGATTCACCTGTCGGTTTGGCTGCCTGGGTTATAGAAAAATTTAAATCATGGAGCGATAATGATGGAGATATAGAAACTTCTTTTACAAAAGATGAACTGTTAACTAACCTTACAATTTATTGGGCGACACAAACCATAAATTCTGCAATGCGTATTTATTATGAAGCTATGAAAGCAATGATGAATGCGATGTATAACCCGATAGTAAAACTTAACCCTTTTGATAAGACAGGAAGTAAATCGGAAGTTCCTGCTGCTTTTGCAATTTTTCCAAAAGATATTTCAACACCACCAAAAGATTTAGCAAACAGATTTTTTAATGTTAAGCAATGGACAGAACTGTCAGAAGGTGGACACTTTGCGGCAATGGAACAACCGGAGCTTTTGGCGCAAGACATCAGAAAATTTGTAAATAATATACAAGTTCAGCCCAGAAAAGAGGGATTGTTAGAGAGTATTCTTGGTTAATGAAGCCAGAATGTGTTTCTCTTTGTCTCTGCCGTTGTTGGTGTTCCTCACCAACAACGGCAGGACAATCATCATCTTAACGCTTTATAATTTTAATAACGGAAGTCCGTTTCCCATTCGTAACGTTTATCAAATATAATCCCGAAGGAAATTCCTGCAGATCAAGTGTTTCTAAACTGTGATTTTCTTTCGTTGTTACATTAATCTTGTTTAAAACTTTACCACGCGCATCGCATATCTCAATTTTATAATTTCCTGCTTGAGGAATAGCAAGATTGAAAACATCCGTTACAGGATTTGGATAGATAGAGACTTCAGGAAGTTTTTCTGTTGAGACTGATTCGCTTGAGTTTGCAATCTTGTCAGTGATTGAATTTTTAAAAGAGATCGTTCCACAAAGAGAGGAAACATCGACTTTTTTACCTTTTGCATTAAAGGCCTGAACATCGGAGACACAGGCTTCAAAGCTTTTTGAATTATCTAAAATGTTAATTGAAGCGTTGATAAGCGATGCGTTTTTTTTCAGTGAAATATTTTTAATGTTCTTCCACGTAACGAGCATGGTATTAGCATCTTCTATTTCGAATGAAACATCGGATCGAAGATGAGGATTGAACGAATGCCCAGACTTATTAAAGGTCGCCATACCTTCAGGCAATTTTATTCTAAATGAGAACGAAGCCATGTGCCTGAAGTATCTGGTCCTGATGTCTAAGTCAAGGATAGGGCAAATGGGATCGCATGCAATAACAATATCAATCGGATAAAATGTAACTCTGGGGCGAGGGTTGAATTTAATAATCCAGAAATCGTATCCCCCTCTTGAGCTTTGTGTTTTATCGCCATTGATTCCTGTTTGTGAAGCACCGACTAACAAGAAATTGCCATGGGGCATGGGATTAATATTATAGATCGCTTCATATAGATCTCCGCCATAAGTTTTGTCCCACAGTTTGTTGCCGGAAGCATCCATTTTTACCATCCAGAAATCACCCCAGTCGTGTGATGGTTCTGTTTTCTCTCCGCTGATATCGGAGTATGACCAACCTCCAAGCAAGAAATTACCATCCGAGGTTGGTTCAATAGATGTCAACCCATCTGCCACATTACCGCCAAAACGTTTATCCCAAAGTTTGTTTCCATCGGCATCCGTTTTTACAACCCAGAAATCATCCCATCCTGTTCCTCTAGAAGGTTCAGTTACATCGCCATTGATTTCAGAATCGGTTGCTCCTCCAATCAGGAACCCGCCATCAGGGGTTGATAACAGTTTTCCTGGAAGTTCATATTGATCGCCTCCATAGGTTTTGTCCCAAAGTTTGTTTCCGTCAGCATCCGTTTTTACAATCCAGAAATCATATTCTCCTCTTGTGGCTTCTGTTTTTTCACCGCTTTTACTGGAGGCTGATCTACCGGCAAGTAAGAAACCTCCATCGGGTGTTACGATGATTTCAGTTAACAGATCAGATAACTCTCCTCCGTATCGCTTATCCCAAAGTTTATTTCCGCGGTGATCAATTTTCACAACCCAGAAATCATCGGCTCCTCTTGATGGTTCCGTTACATCACCGCTAACACCAGAGTAGGATGATCCACCTAGCAAAAATCCACCATCGGGAGTTGGTCTCATGCTTAGTAAATGATCAATGTGATCTCCTCCAAAACGTTTATCCCAAAGTTTAACTCCATTGCCATTAATTTTAAGTATCCAGAAATCATCCCAACCTCTTGAAGGCTGACTTTTGTCGCCACCTACTTCAGAATCTGACCATCCACCGAGTAAGAATCCACCATCGGAAGTCGATACAACGGAGCTTAAATCATCTCCCGTTTTTCCTCCGAATCGCTTGTCCCAAACTTTGTTTCCTTTCGCATTAATTTTCACAATCCAAAAATCAATACCGCCTCGTGAAGCCTGTGATTTATCTCCACCAATACCAGAGCTTGAAGAGCCACAGAGCAAGTAACCACCATCATGCGTTGGTATGCTGGTTGAACAGCTTTCAAATTCACTTCCTCCAAAACGTCTGTCCCATACTTTGGTCTGGGCGTGTAGTGGAGTGTAATACGAACAGAGAATCAATGAGGCGATGATTAAAAACATCACGCGCCTTGTTACCGGGTTGAATTGTTTTTTCATAAAAGAGGGTTTTAAATGATGAAATAAAGAAAACGTGTTTATATAAAATTATACTGACGGACAATGGGCATTAAATGACTAATGCTCTTATAAATTTATAGATTTCAGTTCAATGATGAAAGGATTTTTAGAATTCCTTTATGGGTACCTTATTCCGTTGCGAAATACGCCTCCCGTTACAGGCGGGATTATTTCATTGCTCATTTGAAAAGCAATTCAACTTACACGATCTTCGAAGGAAAGTTTTATCTACTACCAGTTCAGAATTGACCAATAAAAAAATGAAAAACAGAAAACTAATCATCGTAGCGGTTCTTCTCATCATTTCGATTGGAACGTATTCCAGAATAATATCAGATGGAAGTATCAGAACTGTTGAGTTCTTATCCATTTTTGCCATCGGTGCTTTGGCAGGAGTACTGTTAGCGCAGATTTTTAAAAAGACCAGTTAATCATTGTTACTTTAAATCGCAGGGCAACTGTGATGTCTCTCACTTTAAATACATTGTCCATTTTGAATTGCTCGAGATGCCGAAGAGTTTTTTATTGAACTCTGCTATCAATGATTTACCTTAACCAAAGAAATGATTATCTAACACCAAATTAAATCAATAACGAAAATGCAAGAAAACGTGGAAGCACAAAGCCAGGCGAGTAAACCTGTCAAGACAAACTCATGGACAAAAAATATTGTTGAAGACGTAGATGCTCCTGAGCTTTATTCGCCCAGAGCGATTTGGGGTTTCTCCGTGTTCTTCTCGGTTATATTTGGAGCCGTACTATTAGCATCAAACATAACAGACAGAAAAGCAAAATGGATGGCGATTGGATTTGGTATAGTGTACACCGCTGTGGTTATTGTTATTGTGAACTTGCTTCCCCAAACCAATTCGGGAATTGTCATTGGCTTGAATGCTGGTGGAGCGTTGATCTTGACAAAATTATTTTGGGATAAGTATGTTGGTGCAGAAACCAAATTTAGAACGAAAGCCATTTGGAGGCCGCTTATCATTTCTATTCTGATCACGATTCCTTTTTTACTTGCCATTATTTACGGACAAGATAATTAAAGGAACTCGTGCAAGTTTTCCACATGTGTAATGTTGACTGGGTTGTTTCTTTGAAGTCTTTATAAAAAACATGAGCGATAAAATTAAGATTACCAATACAGAGCTACTGTCAGATAACTGGTATACACTGAACAAAATTACCTATCAGTACCAAAACAAGGATAACCGATGGGAGACGCATTCAAGAGAAGTGTATGACAGAGGAAATGGCGCCACGATTCTTCTCTATAACACCATTACAAAAAAGATTATCCTAACCAAACAATTCAGACTACCCACTTATCTAAACGGAAATGAAAGCGGAATGCTCATCGAAGCGTGTGCCGGATTATTGGATAAAGACAATGCAGAAGATTGTATTCGAAAAGAAACGCAGGAAGAGACTGGTTACAAAGTTTCAAAAGTGGAAAAGATATTTGAATCGTATATGTCGCCCGGTTCCGTTACCGAGATATTATATTTTTTCATTGCAGAATATGACAAAGAAATGCAAGTGAGCAAAGGTGGAGGTTTAGAACAGGAACAAGAGAATATAGAAGTTCTGGAACTCGACTTCAATGAAGCTTTTAACATGATTGGTTCAGGAGAAATTAAGGATGGAAAAACGATAATGCTTCTTCAGTATGCAAAAATTCACAACCTTGTATAGGTAGACAAACTTCTTAAATAGGCCATGCATATTTTCCTGAATACTGAACGAAAGCTTCGAAGCATCTGGTGGGTTTTTATTTTTTTTCTGGTTCTTGCGGCATTTGTTGTGCCGCTCATTATTTTATCACAGCACTATTCTTTCGAAATATCAATTTCTCTTCAAGTAGTAGTCATTCTAATGGTTTCAATTGTATGTCAAAAGCTAGCGCGTAAATCACTTAACGATTTGCTGGGAGTATTCAATTTTGTTTGGTTTAAAGAATTACTCATTGGAATGTTGATTGGCTCAGGCTTAATGATTTTGCCCGCCATGATTCTCACTGTTTTTGGTTATGTAAATTGGCAGACAAACGTTTTTTCTTTTTCAATCATTATTTCAGGAATAGGTATTTTTTTAGCGGTAGCCGCAGCAGAGGAATTACTTTTCAGAGGATTTATTTTTCAACGCCTTATTCATGCTTTCGGCAAGTGGCCAGCTCAATTCATAATCGCAGGACTTTTCCTATTAACCCATCTTAATAATCCAGGCATGTCTGGAGTAACAAAACAATTTGCTGTGCTCAATATTTTTATTGCCTCTATTATGTTTGGAATCGCCTACCTGAAAACAAAAAATTTGGCAATGCCTCTTGGTTTGCATTTTATGGCAAATTTTGTTCAGGGAACCGTCTTGGGTTTTGGTGTAAGTGGGGGTAAAGAAGTCAGTGTATTCAAACCCATATTTACGGACACTCCTATATGGCTTAGTGGTGGAGACTTTGGTTTAGAAGCCAGCATTTTAGGACTGGTGTTTGTAACCTTATTTACTGTTCTATTCTACTTTTGGAAACGATAGCCATCTCGTACAAACGTTCCGCTTGATCGCCAACATTTCCAGCTTTCGCTGGCGTTGAAATCTGCAAATAGAAATGCCCCTTTTCATTAGTGTTTCATGCAGTATTAAACCAGAGCCACCGCATTTAATTCAAACACATCCGCAAGCAATTCAAATGATTGTCTCCTGTCTTCCGCAGAGGCTGTCATCGTAGAAATAATAATTTCATCTACATCAAATTGATGAGCGAGTGTTGTCAATTGTTCTTTCACATCTTCTTTTACTCCTGAAATAATTCTTCCGCTGTTGTATTGAATGCGTTCTAACTCCATTGGAGAGAAACGATAATTCTGAATAGTCTTGTAATCAGGAAAGGCACTGTAATTTCCTTTTTCGAATTGCACCAGGATGTAATCGAGATGCTTTCGCATTTGCAATGCTTTCTCTTCTGTTTCGCCACACAGAACAAAAACCGATAACAAGGCGTGAGGCTTCAATAGTTGTGAAGAGGGCACAAAATTTTTGCGATATGTTTCCACCACATCAGGACGAACAAAACCATTTATAAATTTGGCAACAGCCAGACCCAAACCATACTTAGCTGCGATCGCGCTACTTCCACCACTAGAACTTAATATCCATTGAGCCGGAATTGTGGTTGCCTGAGGCACGGCTAGAATAGAACCATGTTGTGTAGCGGCTGTGTCTCTGAAAAAATGTTGAAGATGAGCAATCTGTTGAATGTAATTTTCTTCTTTGAAATCATTGGAAGGATTGAGCAACGATGCTGTAATACGATCACCACCCGGTGCGCGACCCATACCTAAATCGATTCGTCCTGGAAAAAGAGTTTCAAGCATGCGGAAATTTTCAGCCACTTTCAATGCACTGTGATTTGGCAACATAATTCCTCCTGAACCAATGCGTATATGGTTTGTAACATCAGCTAGTTTCACCATAAGAACTTCGGGTGTTGAACCGGCAATGAAAGATGAGTTATGATGTTCTGATATCCAGAAACGACTGTATCCTAATTTTTCAGCCAGTATTGCTGTAGTAATTGTTTCTTGAATGGCTTCACCAACAGTATTTCCCTGGCGCACAACCGATTGATCGAGAATGCCTAATTTGAGTTTGTTCATTGCAACCCAACAAACGCTATCCTTTTACTGTTCCATAATTCAGATAAAAATTATTTACTAGGAGTGGTGCGTATTGCGTCAGGACACTCCGTTCTTTTGGATCACTAAAAGTATTTAACTTTAAAAGCCACTCTATCTGATATTAAGATGTTGTGCGCCATAGCTTCGGAAAATTTATGAGAATAAGTTGTAAGTATTGTGACATTGAATTGACCAACAGTTTAGTTGAAGTGCAGAGTGTTGGACAACTAAGTGAGATTGACGGAGAGGACTTTATTCCAATGGGACAATTCCTTATAAGCAATGGCGATTATTATACAGGGACAAAGAACAAAATCATCATCAACATCAAAGACTTGAAAAATTCAAAAAATCACACTGACCTGACAAGACTCAATGGATGTTGTGGACTTGATGGTACTGATGGACCAAATAAGCAATGTTTAAATGGACATGAAATTGGGACCGAGAAATCGGACTGTTGGATGGCGCATTCAATAGTTCTTGACAATGACAAAATTATTAAGATTGAGTAAAAGCAATGGATGCCGAACAGAATGCCTAATCCATGGCATGGCATTTTAAGTAAAAGAGTTTTCAACGAACTTAGCTCGCAATGTAGAAAGGAACTTAATTATTAGTACATACGGCTTATGTATAAGTGTTATTGATAATGTAGCAGCGGAAAACTTGTAAAGATCATAGAAAAAAATGACTCACTATTTTATCATACCCGGCCTCGGAAATTCAGGCCCTGAACATTGGCAGACATATTTTGAAACGTTAGGAGATAATTTCCAGCGCATAAATCAAAAAGAGTGGGATGCACCCAAGTGTAATGATTGGATTGAAACCATTGATAAGACACTTTCGGGTTACGATCTTTCAAACGTTATTTTAATCGGGCACAGTTTGGGTTGTGCTACCATTGCGCATTGGGCAAAGAAGTATAATAAGAAAATTAAAGGAGCGTTACTCGTTGCGCCAAGTGATATTGAAGCACCTATGTACTCATTTACCACTCCAGGATTTTTGCCAGTGCCAAACGACAAAATTAATTTCAGAACCATCGTTGTTGCCAGCACGAACGATCAATGGGTTTCAATAGAAAGAGCAGAATATTTTGCAAGCCAATGGGGCAGTGAATTCATCAACATCGGTAAGGCCGGCCATATCAATGCAGTATCAGGCCACTATCAATGGAAAGAAGGTTTAGAAATTCTGAAAACACTCGGTTAAGATTATAGAACGTCTTGGTATAATTTTATAATTTCTTACATCAGAGCCACAGTTGCTAATGCCCCAAATGGGGTATTTTTATGAACACAGCATTAATTTATTTCAATGGCTGTTCACATCCCTCATGATAGCGTAAATTTCATTAGTTCATAAAACCGAATTATATGAAACATTATTTACGAATTGCGCTATTCATTTTCATTGCTGCTACATCTGTTCATGCTCAAGTTCCATCACTTACTGCTGAGCCTGATGGTGGAAATAAAAAAGCTTCTGTAGCAGAGCAAATTGGAATTGTACAAATTTTAATTTCGTATAGTCGACCGGGAGTAAAAGGCAGGGAGGGTAAAGTATGGAATACTGCGGTTGCTCATTATGGATTTTTTGACCTTGGGCATGGCACAAGTACTGCGGCACCCTGGAGGGCAGGCGCCAACGAAAATACTACGATATCATTTTCTCATCCCGTAAAAATTGAAGGTAAAGATTTACCAGCGGGCACGTACGGATTCTTTATCAGTCTTGGTGAAGAAGAGAGTACCTTGATCTTTTCTAAAGTTTCAAACTCGTGGGGAAGTTTTTATTATGATCCAACAGAAGATGCATTGCGAGTTACAGTAAAAAATCAATCGTTGGATAATTCTGTAGAGTGGTTGAAATATGAATTCACCAATCAAACGAACAACTCTGCAACGATAACGATGTCGTGGGAGAAGCGACTCATTCCTTTTAAAGTAGAGGCGGATGTTCAAGCCCTACAGATTGCAGCATTCAAAAGCGATTTTAGAACCACGAGACCATCGACTGATTATGTTCAAGCCGCCAACTATTGTCTCAAAAACAGTATTGAATTGGAGCAAGCACTTGCCTGGATGGACCGGGCAATCTATTTCCGCATAATGGGCGAGAAGAATTTTAGAACACTAAGTACAAAGGCTGCCGTACTTTTTAAATTGAATCGTGTGGATGAGGCTAAAAAAATAATGGACGAAGCTATTCCAATGGGAACAGTTGTTGATGTGCATCAATATGCGAGAACGCTTCTGAACGCAAAGGAAACGGAAGAGGCATCTAAAGTCTACAAAGCGAATTATGCAAAGTACCCAAATGAGTTTACCGCTAATGTAGGAATGGGAAGGGGATATTGCGCAAAAGGCGATTATAAAAAAGCATTGAGCTATATGAAAGTGGCGCTACCGAAGGCTCCTAACAATTTTTATAAAAATGCTGTGGAGACAATGATTAAAAGTCTGGAAGAGGGAAAAGACATTAACTAGTTTCAGTATCTTGTCTTAGAAGTCTCCGTATTCTCGAAGGCGAGCATACTTTAAAGACAAGATCGAATGGATCAAACATCATTGATAAAATTTTTCCAACAAACTACTCCCATTAAGGAGGAGATGGTGACTCGAATTGTAGAGCACTTTCATTTGAAAGAATTTGCGAAGGGAGATTTTTTCCTCAAGGAGGGTAAAATTAGCAATGAGTATTTATTTTTAGAAAGCGGGTACATGCGTGCCTTCTTGTTTGATACGGAGGGCAATGAAGTAACGGTTAATTTCTATTCTTCGAATAATGTTGTCTTTGAAGTATCCTCATTTTTTCAACGTGTTCCAACCCAGGAAAATATTAAAGCGCTTACCGATTGCATTGGATGGACGGTAACTTTCGAAGAATTAAATATGCTTTTTCATTCTTTGCCCGAATTCAGAGAATTTGGTCGTGCCATGTTGGTAAAAGGATTTGTCTCATTAAAAATTAGAACGCTCTCTATGATTAATAAAACCGCTGAGCAGCGGTATGCTAGCTTATTACAATCCAATCCTGAGATATTTCAAAACGCGCCTTTAAAATTTATTGCATCCTATTTAGGATTAACTGACACCTCGCTCAGTCGAATCAGAAGAGAATTTTCGAAAAAGTAATTTCTTGTCAATTGGCAAGTTGTGTTTGAATGTGTTAAATGATTTTTGTGCCATCATTTAACCCCAAAACAAATGGCACACATTTCAATCTTCATCATTATTTTATTTATAGTCACAACATTTTTTATAGTTTGGCTATTCTATAAAGCATCTGGTAAATCGAAAACAGTATTGTTCGTTCTAGGCGCATGGATGCTTTTGCAGGCGGTTGTTGGCTTGAGTGGATTTTATCAACAGGAGATTCAGTCAGTACCTCCTCGTTTTATTTTTTTAATAGCCCCGGGATTACTTCTAATTATTTTATTATTTCTGACTAAAAAAGGAAGAGTCTTTATTGACTCTCTCCAATTGCGAGAACTTACGCTACTGCATACGATTCGTATTTTTGTTGAGCTTACTTTATGCTTTATGTTTTCAGCAAAACTTATTCCTTTATTAATGACCTTCGAAGGATTTAATTTTGATATTCTTTCGGGTCTTACCGCTCCTATTGTGTACTACCTCGTATTCATTATAAAAAGGGCTGAAAAGAAATTTTTGCTGATCTGGAATTTTTTATGCTTAGCACTCTTAGTGAATATTGTAACCCTTGCTCTTTTATCATTACCAACGCCCTTTCAAAAATTGGCATTTGAACAGCCTAACGTTGGACTCAGTTATTTTCCTTTTGTTTGGTTGCCTTGTGTTGTTGTTCCCATAGTTCTGTTTAGTCACTTAGTGAGTATAAGAAGATTGCTGATTTTGCCAGCAGAAGATAAAATCTAATACAACCATGAGACATTACAAATGATTGAAGTTGCTCACAAAAGGAATTGTAAAGGAGTAAAGCTACCCGTACATTCGAGCTAATAAATCAAGAATATATGTGGTGGGTTTACGCTTTGCTATCGGCATTGTTTGCTGCCTTAACAGCCATCTTTGCCAAAATCGGAATGAAAGGTGTTGATACAGATTTAGCAACGGCAGTGAGAACTGTTGTGGTGTTGGTTTTAGCATGGTCCATTGCTTTTTTCCGAGGTGGAACCGATTCAATAATGATGCTTACAAAAAACAACATCATTTTTCTTGTTCTTTCAGGTTTAGCAACTGGCCTTTCATGGATATTTTATTTCAGGGCGCTGCAACTCGGCAAAGTATCACAGGTGGCCTCCATTGATAAACTGAGTGTAGCAATAGTCATTATTTTCTCTATCCTTTTTCTGGGTGAAACGCTCACATTGAAAACAGCTATTGGTGCTGTTTGTATCATTTTAGGCACAATCATTATTATTCTTTAACAACACGAGCAATCCACAATAAAATTGCAAACCATTTTTATTCAGGTACTAACCTCATTCTTGTGTGACGAAAATATTTATCTTTCAAGACTGTTGAACTTTCAAACAAGACCAGAAGATAAATGCAACTCAAAATTATGGAGCAGGAAAAATCACTTCGATTACTTCTTAGACAACTCAAAGACATCCAATCTCAGGCAGACAAAATCCTGACAGGAGAAAATTCAAATGAAGCAATCGAAACGTTTGCAAAGTATTCAACAGAGTTAAAAGATTACATTAACAAGAATGTAGTGTCACCCGAAATCAAATCGTATCTGAAGGAATTGCCAGAAATAAACTATTCAAGGACTGAAATAAAATTATGGCAATATTTAGTCTTGCCAAGCTGGTGGATTAGTTTGTATAAAGACTACCATGAAAAGAATAAGACAATAGCGGAAATTAGCACAGTAAGAGGGAAGTATGCTACGTTGGAATTACTAGTAAAAGGATCAGTGAATTCATAGAATCAGTTTGAATAACAGCACATCAAACAAAATTGTTAAAGACGATTATAAATGAGATACATTTTACCTGTCATAGTAATCTCGCAATTTTTTTGTACATCACTTTGGTTTGCCGGTAACTCTATTATAACGGACATTGCAAAGGACTTCAATCTTTCATCACAGTTTTTAGCACACATCACCAGTGCAATACAATTTGGATTCATATCCGGAACGCTGGTGTTCGCGGTCTTCACTATTTCAGATCGGTTCTCACCTTCAGTCGTTTTTTTTATTAGCTCTATCCTCGCAGCACTTTTTAATCTTGGAATTAGCGTTCCGAGAATTGATTCAACTGAAATGCTATTATTCCGATTTCTAACCGGATTTTTTTTGGCGGGAATTTACCCAGTGGGTATGAAGATCGCATCGGACTATTATCAGGCCGGTCTCGGCAAATCATTGGGCTTTTTGGTAGGTGCATTAGTTCTCGGAACGGCATTTCCCCATTTGTTAAGAAACATAACCATTAATTTCCATTGGAAATATGTATTGTATTCAACTTCGGCCTTATCTGTTGCTGGCGGACTTTTTATTTTGATGTTTGTACCCAACGGACCTTATCGAAAACGCAGTCAAAAAATAGTATTCACATCTTTCCTTGAAGGATTCAAACTTCCAAATTTTCGAGCGGCATCATTCGGATATTTTGGTCATATGTGGGAGCTCTATGCTTTTTGGGCATTTGTTCCGGTGATGCTAACCACATATAATAGTTATTATCCTGATGCACATCTTAGTGTTCCATTATTATCATTTCTCATCATTGCATCAGGAGGATTAGCCTGTGCTTTTAGCGGAATACTTTCTCAATATTTTGGCGCAAAAAAAATAGCTACAGCAGCATTGTGTTTATCCTTTTTGTGCTGCATTGTTTCTCCCTTTTTTTTGTTTTCGAATTCAACTGTTGTATTCATTGTCTTCTTATTCATTTGGGCCCTTGTTGTGATAGCCGACTCTCCTTTGTTTTCAACTCTGGTTGCGCAGAATGCTCCGGAGGAATCCAGAGGTACTTCGCTCACCATCGTAAATTGTATTGGGTTTTCCATTACCATTATTAGCATTCAGTTTATTAGCGCGCTTTCTGATAAAATAAATGCGCAATACCTTTATATGTTCTTGGCTATTGGTCCAGCATTTGGACTTATTGCATTATTAAGAATTAGAAACTATTTCGAGCGGAGTCATTCATAGTCTTCATTGTCAAATCTTTTGATTACATTTAATTACCTGTACGTTAGCTTAATGTATGTTGTAACATACCATCGTTTTTTTATTTTTTCTGGTGTTAGGGATTTCAGGTTCTGATTGAAAAATAAATCGTCTAAACAATTCTCGTTATGAAAAAGATATTTTTTTTGCGACTTCTGGTGGCAATGGTGCTGCTGACTATTAAAACGAAAAAGTTAATTACTGAAAGAACAATTTATAATCCGTTACTGGCATTGCTATTGACGTTATGTTGTTTTACTACCACTAAGGCTCAGGAAAGGATATTCAATTTTGACGGTTGGAATGGATCAACTCCATATGGATCTCTGATCCAGGCGACAGACGGGTATCTGTATGGAATGACGAATAGAGGTGACGGTGTGAACTATTGGGGAACCATCTTTAAAATTAAGGCTGATGGCAGCGGACACTCCGTGCTGCATAATTTTAAACAACTAGATGCGAATGATGGAAGTTCACCTTATGGCTCACTGATTCAGGCGGCTGATGGTTATCTATACGGAATGACTATTGCCGCAGGTAATGGTGGTTCTACAGGTGCTGGAACAATCTTTAAAATCAAGACCGATGGAACTGACTATTCAATACTATTTTATTTTCATGATACAAATGGTGGGTTCCCACTAAGTTCACTGATCCAAGGTTCGGATGGATTACTATATGGCATGACTCAACATGGCGGTTCAAACAATGTTGGAACAATTTTTAAAATTAATACCGATGGTACCGGGCATACGATCTTGCAAAACTTTAATCAAACCAATGGAGGCTATCCAATTTATGGTTCATTGACTCAGGGCTCAGACGGTACACTGTATGGAATGACAAGTGGAGTGAGCTTATCGAGTTTCGGAATTATTTTTAAAATCAATACGAATGGGAGTGGATTTACAATCTTAAATAATTTTAACGGCACAAACGGAAAACACCCTTATGGTTCTTTAATTTTTGGAGAAGATGGATTGTTGTATGGGATGACGAGTTCCGGTGGGCTGTTAGATCATGGAACGATTTTTAAAATCAGAACAAATGGAAATGAATACACCATCTTACATAACTTTAATAATACAGACGGAGCCTCTCCATTTGGTTCTTTGATTCAGTTACCAGACGGATCGTTGAGTGGAATGACATACAATGGTGGTTCGCATGATGTTGGAACGGTATTTAAGATAAATCCCGATGGAACAGGATATACAGTTCTGAGTAATTTTGATAACACAAATGGAGCAAAACCCTATGGCTCATTACTTCAGGCAGCCAATGGTACGTTATATGGAATGACCAGTGCAGGTGGTACATATGGTTTAGGAACAATTTTTAAAACATTATCCGTCTCCACTCCTACGATAGCGGCAACAAACATTACTTTTTCAAATGTCTCTTCTTCTTCTATGAACGTACATTTCGCTTCTGGTAATGGAGGACACCACTTGGCCATAATGAAGGCCGGAAGTGCTCCCGCTTTTGATCCCGTGGATAATAGTTTCTATTCCGGAGACCTTGGCAATGGAGAATCAGTTGTATACAACGGTATAGATAACACTTTTGTCCTTACTGGCTTGCTTGCCACTACGCAATACTATATTAAAGTTTTTGAATTTAATGCCACTAGCGCCACGAGTAGTTATCTCGTAGCCAATGCTCCTATTGCAAGCCAACGCACGTCTCACATAACCAAAGGTGCCGCTGAACTTTTTGGATTGACAGCTACTGGAGGTTCAGCTGATGCGGGCACAATCTTTAAAATCAATAGCGATGGTAGTGGTCAAACGAAAGTCATTTACAATTTCAGGAGAAACGGTAGCGGTGAGCAACCCTTTGGTTCGTTGATCCATGGACCTGATAGCTCGCTTTATGGAATGACAAGTTTAGGAGGTATTTCGAAGTATGGAACAATATTTAAAATCAATAAAAATGGTAGCGGCTATACTGTTCTGCATAATTTCGATGGGTCGGGAGGGGCTTATCCAAAAGGCTCATTGACTTTAGTCTCCGACAGTTTACTATTCGGAATGACGAATTCCACGATCTTTAAAATCAAACTTGACGGCAGTGACTTTCACGTACTTCGTGTTTTAGATGCTTCGTTGGGCCACTTGATTCAAGCTTCTGATGGTAAGCTTTATGGAGTGTCATTAGGTGGTGGCTCATTGGGAGGTTGGGGCACAATCTTTAAAATGAATTCTGATGGCAACGGGTATACTGAACTTCATAGTTTTGATGGTTATAACAATGGAGGAGGATATCCTATCGGGTCTCTGATTCAAGCCGCGGATGGTATGCTCTATGGCATGACCGCTGGGTGCGTGTCATCGAATTGCGGAACTATTTTTAAAATCAATACTGATGGAAGCGGTTTTACCATATTGCACAGATTCCCAAATGGTGTAAACTCCGCATCTCCTTTTGGTGAACTGACTCAGGGGCCGGATGGATTATTGTTTGGATTAACCTCTCTAGATGGTTTATCAGGAATGGGGACGATCTTTAGTATTAATTCCGAAGGTTCAAATTTTTCAGTGCTGCATAATTTTGACGGAATAAATGGAGCTATGCCTCTTGGCAGTCTCATTGTTCTTAACGAGCAACTATTAGGATTTACACATCAAGGTGGCCAACAAAATAATGGAGTTGTCTTTAACTACAATCTGGCAACAGGTATATATGAAAAACTGGAAGACTTAAATGAGACAACGGGAAAAACTCCATGGTATGGAAGTTTATTATTGAAAGGTATTCTACCCTCGGTGCCAACAAAATTACCGGGTAACATTTCCTTTGGCAACATTTCACCAACATCAATATCTGTTAAGTTCACACCCGGAAATGGATCCCATCGCTTGGTAGTAATGAAGGCTGGGAGCAGACCCACATTTAAACCTGTCAATGATGTATTCTATTCTGGAAATCTGGATAACGGAGAATCAGTGGTATACAACGGCATGGACAGCGCTTTTAATGTAACAATGCTTTTGCCTGATACGGAATACTACATTACAATCTTTGAATTTAACCAGGATAAAACGAATAGTAGGTATCTTATTGACAATGCTCCAGTGGCAGGTACTCGTACAATGGCAGACTACCCTGATAAATATTTTAGCTTAATCTACTTTAGATCAGGAACAGTAGTTTCTGATTTTAGCACAGCGATTGCTTTGGATGTGGCCGATCCTGAAATAGAAAAATATTCAATACGGGCTAATGGGACAGATGAAGAAATTAGCAGTGTGAAATTTACATTGGATGGAGTCACAACGAATATTGATAACACTAAACCCTATACCATTAGTCATTGGTTATTACCTGTATTAAGTGAAGGAGTTCATACGATTAGCGCCCAGGCATATTCAAGAAACAATGCTCATGGCGAAGGTTTCGAAATAAGGGAAGCCTTTATTTATGTTACCAGCTCTGCGGCTGTAACACAATTTGATATTGTGGATGGAGACGGAAATAAAATCAAAAGTATTTTTGATGGTGAAATCATCAATATTAACCAGCCTGAACTTGAAAGCTTTAATGTTGTGGCCAGAACAAATATCAGTACAACGCGCAGTGTAAAATTTACTTTAAACGATGTTACAGCGCGGATTGATAATCGTGCTCCTTATGGTGTTAGTGGGAAAGCAAATGGGAATGAAAAACCTTGGTTGATTGGACCAGGCAATTACACTTTGACCGCCACTCCTTTTATGAAATATTATGCATGGGGCCCTCAAGGAGTTCCATTGACGATTCATTTTAGTATAGTTGATGATATAATCTCGTCACAAGTTGCAATGGGCGGAGAGAAAGTATTTCTGAACGATGGCGCAGAAAAAATCAATCAAAGTGATTTGGTTTTAAAACAAGTATTTCTCTATCCCGTTCCGGTGAAGGATGAATTGCAAATTTCATTGAATGATGAAATAGCGGGTAATTTGATTTTAAAAATTGTGGATATGAATGGTAAGACTCGATATACTCAGGAAGGAACGAATGAAACTTTTCAACACTTCACAATCGACACAAACCAATTGGGATTGAGCAGTGGTATGTATATCATTTACATGCAGTATATGAGTGGAAAAGTATTGGTAAAAAAATTCATTAAAGAATAGTACAGATGTTTAGTACCAGCGGCCTTTTTCAAAAGGGGATTAATGGCAACTTTTGTTCATTATACTGTAGCGATGCTATGTTTAAAGGCCATTCAGTTTCCCAAATTAATAATTAGAAAAACGTATGGATTCATATGAAGATTGCATTACTATGCATTGAAACTATATTTGTATTTAAATCCAGTCTTTTATTAGCTATCCGTCTTTAGTTTTATCATGAAGAGATTTTTAATTAGAGTTTCCATTTTTTGTCTCTTCATCGTGATTATTTCCTTTGCGTTAGATGTATTGATTTCGCATTACCTGAAACAATCCAAAACCTATGCTGCTGGTGAGTATGCGACATGGAATGATGTTTATGAAGGGAATGTAAATTCCGAGATTGTTATTTATGGTTCTTCACGTGCTGTTGTGCAGATCGATCCATCGATAATTCAAAATCAGCTTAATAAAACATGCTATAACCTTGGAGTAGATGGTAATAACATCTGGTTAGAGTATTTCAGGCATCAACAACTTCTTAGAGGTAATACTAAACCCAGTTTGATTATTCATTCACTCGACATCTTTATGTTAAGTGACAGCACAGAGATTTTTAACAGCGAACAGTTCTTGCCGTATTTGTTATTTGATAACGACATAAAGGCGCTTTACAAAAATAACAACACCTATTCATATTTTGATTTCTATGTACCGTTGTTCCGATACTACGGTAATCAAACTGCTATACTTCACGCCTTCAAGCTTTTTTTTGAATCGCAGCAGGAATTCTTAGGTCGAAAAAGCGGATACGAAGCAAAGGATCTTTCGTGGAATATAGATTTGCACAAGGCCAAACTAAAAATGCAATCCTTCGAAGCGCAGGTAGACAGCAGTTCCCTTCATTTATTTGAGAAGTATTTACAAGAGTGTAGAGCGCAAAACATAGAACTCGTTTTTGTTTATACGCCTGAATACATTGAAGGGCAACGCTTTGTTAAGAATAGAAAAGCAATATTGAATCTTTATCTTGATTTAAGTAAGAAGTACAACATTCCTTTCTTTGATTACTCTGAAGATTCAATTTCGCACAACCGATCTTACTTTTACAATTCAGGTCATTTAAATAAAAAGGGATCAAAACTGTTTAGCAGAAAATTAGCATCGGATTTAAAAACGAAGAGGTAGCAGAGAATACTTTGCCCGCTGCCACCACTTCAATGCCTAAATAATTAATACTCAGGTAATCCTGACACAAAGAACTAAATCCATTGTGCTACATGTTCTTTCCACCAATGGAATACACTACACCAACTTGTATAGCAACCGAACTGAAAGGTGTTCCCTGGCGGAGTTCTTGCCTTGGTTTTTCGTAATCTATTTGTGCAGTGTTATCAATGCTTTTAACAAATTCAGTTTTCTTATAATACATATAAGTTTGATCTAAATCACTTACACCATCATTTGTGGATTCGGTAAGATTTGCCTCTTTTGGATAGAAAGTCATGCTTGTGAAATTCACTTCTGTATAGAGTTTAAGGTTGGAGCCAAGTGTCCAATTCATACCTACTGCTCCTTGAAATCCTGCTGACAACCCACCTGTACTCTCCCATTTTTTAAAACTTGAACCTGTTCCATCGGTGTCGTAATAGGAAGATTCTTCGCTAGTAACCTTGGGCGAACCGAGTACAACACCAAATCTTCCATACGGTGCATGAGCCCCACCTGTAGTGATAACAAAAGAAGGGGTTATAAATATTGCCTTTGAATTTGTGGTCGTAATAGTCTCATCCGTGCCTACTATTACACCATTTACATAATTATTATATCGGTCACCAGTTTTATATTTCTTTCCTGCCAAATAGCTAATGTTCAGATCGACTCCGAAGAATTCTGAAAACATAAAGCCTGCACCAGCATTGAAATTAATTCCCGAGCCGTATGAGGCTGAAACATTTTTTGTTTTATTCGTACCGCTGTAATTATTGCCATCGTATGAATCTGTTCGTGTTTGCATGTCTCCAACAGACTCGGTGGCGGTTGGAAGAGCATAGCCACCTCCAGCACGAAAGTAAACTTGAGCAGATGCTAATCCGCTAAGTAAAACGAAGCTAAAAATGATGAGGATTACTTTTTTCATAAGTTTTGAATTTTACAGTTTTGACAATCTCATAAATTTACACTAACCACTGACTTTTAACAATAGTGGATTGTGTTCAATAAAGGGAATAGTAATTACCAGTTAGCTCACATTGACTAAATAGTTTATTTTTGCGCCCGAATGAAAAAAATAATTGAATCCAGAAAGCTTCTTGGCGTTGACAAAGACGTGGAATTGAAGGAATTGAAAACCATTTACCGGAATTTTATGAAGGATTGGCATCCTGATAAATTTCAGGATAATGCCGATGCCAAGCATGAAGCCGAAGAAAAAAGTAAGGCTTGTATTGAAGCCTATCATCTTTTGGTGAGCATTGCGCCTGAAACGCACGCGCAACAACTCGAGCAGTACACCGAAGTGATTACATCGTCAAAGCTGATTGACTTCTTGTACAAAGCCCAAACACTTCAGATAAATTTTGCTGATGGAAGCAGTTACGAATATTTTGGACTGCCAAAAAACATTTATAACAAATTTATAAACTCGGATAATCCGGATCGGTTTGCAAGAAGACACATCTATCACTCTTTTGTTTACAGAAAAGTGACGAAGGCTGTTGTAGCGTAAAACGGAGGGAGGTTTGTATCTTAGCGAAACACCAGCTTCAAAAGTTTAAATACATGCGAAATACTTTATTCTTCATTATTCTTTCCTGCAGTTTTTCTGGTGCCTACGCGCAACCACGAAAAACTTCAATCAATCATGTCGCGATATATGTAGTGGATGCAAAAACAAGTGCAAGCTTCTATCAAAATATTATTGGATTGGATACTGTTCCAGAACCTTTTCATGATGGTAAGCATTTCTGGTTGCGCGTTGGTACAGGTGTAACCATGCACATTATAGAAGGAGCGGAGAGAAAGAAAGAATACTACAAAAATCAACACACGTGTTTTAGTGTCGCTTCGGTTGAAGGCTTCATCGAAACACTGAAGAAAAAGAATATACCTTTCGAAGACAGAGATGGTAAAAAGTCAACCTTCACTATTCGTGTTGATGGTGTTAAGCAACTTTGGCTACAAGATCCGGATGGTTACTGGGTCGAAATTAATGACGCTAAAGATTGATTAAATCGTTTGTGATCGAAAATCAAAACCGATTCACAATCGAGCTAAAAATTCAACATCTTAATTGCTGTAATCGCAGCCTCTTCACCTTTGTTTCCAAGTTTACCACCAGCACGATCGAATGCTTGTTGTTTTGTTAAGGTAGTAAGTACACCAAAGATGGTTGGTTTCTTTGTTTTCAATCCAACTTCAGTAATGCCATATGCAACGGCTTGGCAGATGTAATCAAAGTGAGGTGTATCGCCCTGAATAACACAGCCCAAACAAATTACTGCGTGTATATCTTTCTGTTCGGCCATCCACATCGCACCGAGCGATAACTCAAAAGTACCGGGTACATTCTTTCGAATAATGTTTTCTTTTTTTACACCGTGCTCAAGCAATGTTGTTACGGCACTTTGAGCAAGTGCGTCTGTGATTTCGTCATTCCACTCTGCAACAACAATAGCGAATTTCTTTTTCGAAAGATTGACAGCGCTTTTTACTTTTCCTGATGTAAGTACTCCGGCCATGACGATAAGAGGTAAAGTGATGAGAATTTGTTCCTTAAAATTTGATCATAAAAAAGGGATAGAAAATCTATCCCTTCAAAGATACTATTTTAACTACGCTCTGTTCAACACGGATATGTACTACGAATTGCTTTCTAATCTCGCTTTGAATTTGCGAGCGTTGTTATATTCAGGAGACTCCCAATATTGGCTGATCACCTTATCGTAAGCTTCCTTTGCTTTGTCGTTCTGGTTTAATTTTTCATACGCCAGGGCTTCCTTCATTAAATAGGTAGGAGAAAAGAATTTGTTTGGTTTGTAGTTTGCAGCTTTGTTATAAAACTTAGCAGCGTCTTCGAACTTTTGTTCTTCCATGTATGCATCACCAACCAAACTGTAAGCGCGGGCTTGTACCAATAAATCATTCGAACTGAAATCTTCAAGATATAGACGTGCTAATTCATACTTACCTTGTTTCAAGTAGCTGGCGCCAGCATAAAAGCTAGCAAGATTGCCAGCGTCAGTAATTCCGTAATCTTCTATAATGGCTAAAAAGCCTAGGTTGTTTCCATCACCGTTCAAAGCCAGATTCAGACTGTCGGCCTCAAAATAATAAACGGCTTGGAACATGTCTTTTTGTGCCTGTACGTTTTGGTTATTCTTATAGTACGTGAAGCCAAAATAGCCACCAACAACTAATAATATTACGAGAGCAGCGCCAATAACCGTTTTAGGGTTTTGCTCCATCCAACTTTCTGCTATTACTAATCTTTCTTTTAGTGCTTCCGAATTCTCGAGGAGTTCGTGTTTGTGTTCTTCCTTCTTCTTAGCCATTGTCTATGTATATTTTCCTCTCCCGATAAGCTTTGGGAGGGGGCGCAAAACTACAAATTTGATGATATTAAACAAATTAGGTCCCTTCCCTGAATAGGGTGTAGAATAGCAATGCATTAATCCATAATAAATGGATAATCCGTCTGCATGTAAATATCCGTGAGAGCCTCTGAAGGGTCAGGATAGGCTGATTCTTCAGCAAACTTCACGCTTTCTTCTACTTGGCCATGGATTTTTTGATCAATAACTTCAAGGTCAGCTTCGGTTGCATGCTTTAATTTTAAAATGGTTTGGCGTGTAACTTCAACCGGATCTCGTTGTTTGTAGCTTTCAACCTCATCCTTGGTTCTGTATTTCTGAGGATCAGACATTGAATGTCCTTTGTAACGATAGGTTCTGAATTCCAAAAGGGTAGGACCTTCACCCGCACGGGCACGTTCGGCTGCACGTGCAACGGCATTGTGTATATCCTCTACTTTCATACCATCAACGGGTTCTGCGGGCATGTCATATGCTTCCGCCAGAGTATATAGTTCGGTTACATTTGATGTGCGCTGAACTGACGTTCCCATCGCGTAACCGTTGTTTTCAATCACAAAAATCACCGGGAGTTTCCACAGCATCGCTAGGTTTAATGCTTCGTGAAAAGCACCTTGGCGAACTGCACCATCACCCATGTAGCAAATACACAGATTACCAGTCTTGTTATATTTTTCTGCGAAGGCAATTCCAGCACCGAGTGGTACTTGTGCACCAACAATGCCATGGCCTCCTATAAAACCAACCCCTTTGTCGAAAATGTGCATGGAACCGCCTTTACCTTTTGTAGTCCCGGTTGCTTTGCCATAAAGCTCGGCCATGATTGCTTTTGGATCAGTACCCAATGCAAGTGGTTGTCCGTGATCGCGGTAGGCTGTTATCCACTTGTCTCCTTTTCTAAGTGCTGAAGCAGCACCAGAGGCACATGCTTCTTGTCCTATATATAAATGACAAAAGCCCTTTATTTTCTGCATTCCATAAAGCTGACCTGCCTTCTCCTCGAACTTGCGCATCAACTGCATGCTCTCGTACCAATATAGGTACGTTTCTTTCGAGAACTGAGTATCTCCCTTTTTCGCTGCCACTGCTGGCTCATTCTTCGCTTTGGTTGTAGTAGGCATATCCCTATTTTTGAATCTGAGTTGCGAAAATAACCTCCAAACGAACATTAGCCAAACTTTCCTCAACATTCTACATGCACTTAACGCAACTACACCTATTGAACTTTAAGAACTACGAAGAGGCTAATCTTCATTTCTCTTCCAGAATCAATGTTTTAGTAGGTAAGAATGGTAGTGGAAAGACTAATTTGCTCGATGCGATTTATTATTTGTCTCTTACAAAAAGTGCGTTTTCTTCCTCCGATCATCAATGCATTCTTCATTATCAGAATTATTTCATGGTGAAGGGGAAATTTCAGATTGATTCAAGGTTAAAAGAAATTGCCAGCTCAGTTCAGATCGGTTCTAAAAAGGTTTTTCTGGAGGATGGATCAGAGTACGAAAAGCTAAGCGAACACATTGGCAAATATCCGGTAGTTCTTATTGCCCCTGATGATGTTGACCTTGTAAAAGAGGGAAGTGAAATGCGAAGGAAATTTTTCGACAGTATTATCTCTCAATTGGATAAGCGCTACCTCGAAGATTTGATGCAATACAATCACGCATTGAAACAACGCAATAGTTTATTGAAGATGTTTTCAGAAAGAGGAAATCCCGATTGGATTGTGTTGGAATCCTTCGATCAGGTATTGGTGAAATTGGGTAAATCGATTTTCGAAAGACGCGATCTTTTTGCGAAAGAGTTTCTTCCTGTTTTTAAAAAGTACTTTCAATTTATTGTTGAGGATAATGAGGAAACTGATTTAGAATACAGATCCGAATTGAAGACCAAAGATTTTGCAAAAGAATTAGTCAGTACACGTCAAAAGGATTTAGCCCTTCAACGCACCAACTTTGGGATCCACCGGGATGATTATCAATTCTCGTTAGGTACTTCTGATCTGAAAAAGTTAGGATCTCAAGGCCAGCAGAAATCATTCATTATTGCATTGAAGCTGGCGCAGTTTGAAATAGTGAAGCAGCATAAGGGTTATAAACCTATACTCTTATTGGATGATATCTTTGATAAGCTGGATGATTTCAGAATTGATAGACTTCTGGAGCTAATTAAATTAGATTTGGGACAGTTATTTATATCTGATGCCCGGCCCGAGAGAACAAAAGGTCTGTTAGAGAGAATCAAAGTGCCGGCAGTTGTGTTTGCAGTAAACAAAGGAAAGGTGACGCAGTATGAGCAATAAAGGCAAAAATGATTTTCAATCCGTTGGCCAGGCCATACGCGAGCTTTTTAATACATACAGGCTCACCGCAAAATTTGATGAGGCCAATCTTATTGAATCTTGGGAAAGATTGGTTGGCAAACCCATCGCCAAGCGAACCAAGAAATTATACATCCGAAATAAGGTTCTTTTCGTGGAGTTTGATTCCCCCACCATGCGCCACGACTTCTCTCTTCACAAATCACACGTGCTTGATGTCTTCAAAAAAGAATTTGGAGAAGGCGTGATTACCGAAATAATCGCAATGTGAACTTAGTCCCTCTAAATTAATATCTGCGAAAATGTGGATATAAGTTTTGAAAAAGTGGAAAAGCGTATAATTTTGCACTCTCTTTTTCAAAACGCCCCTTCAAATGAAGGAAATGTTGAGCAAAAAGAGTTGTTCTTTAAAAATTTAGAGGGGGAAGTACCAAAGCGGCCAACTGGGACAGACTGTAAATCTGTTGTCTTATGACTTCCAAGGTTCGAATCCTTGCTTCCCCACACCAAGTAAAATAATGCGGGAGTAGCTCAGTTGGTAGAGCGATAGCCTTCCAAGCTATAGGTCGCGGGTTCGAGCCTCGTCTCCCGCTCATTGGAGCAGTATTCTGTTATGCGATAACAGGGAACGGCATTAAGCTGTTGTAGCTCAGGGGTAGAGCACTTCCTTGGTAAGGAAGAGGTCGAGAGTTC